>JAPKYA010000064.1 GCA_026394565.1 Methanothrix sp. | reverse complement strand
GGTGCTGAATTCGGTGCCCATCGCATTCATGAAGATGGCAAATGGGATAGTGAATTCAAGAGACACCTTGAAAAACATGGCATAAAACCAATCCTGGCGAGGGCTAAGCACCCTCAGACAAATGGAAAGCTAGAACGATGGTTTGGCGAGTATAGGAGGCATCGATTAGCATTTTCTTCATTTGAGGAGTTTAAGGAGTGGTTGGAGTGAACCCCTGATAGTAGACAGATAGTTAAGCAACGGTATTTAAAGCAAACTCCACTTCGAACTGTTCTGGAGATCGATAGCCAAGAGCTGAATGCAGCCTCTTCTTGTTGTACACCTTCTCAATAAAACGCCATATGTTTTTATAGGCATCCTCAAATGTTCCGTATTCATTCAGATATACCTCCTCGACCTTTAGGGTTTTGATAAAGCTCTCTGCAAATGCATTGTCGTATGGATTTCCTTTTCTAGACATGCTGATCAGGATGTTATGCTCTTTGAGACAATCTACATAATCGTGGGATGCATACTGAACACCCTGATCAGAATGATGAACAAGTTCATGAGTAGATTCTGACCAGCGATTTTCTATTGCCTTGTCCAGAGCATTCATGGCCAGTTGGCTGTCTATGTTTCTGCTCAGCTCCCAGCCGATGCATTTTCTGCTGTAGAGATCCAGGATCACCGCGAGATAGATGTTCTCATGTAACAACTGGACGTATGTGATATCTGAAGCCCAAACCTGGTTCAGTCCATTGATCTCGGCGTTTTTCAGAAGGTTTGGATATACTGGCAATCCATGACTGGAATCAGTTGTTATTGGCTTAAATCTCTTCTTTTTGCACAGAAGGTTATCTTGTCGCATCAGTCTCAGAACCCGCTTGCGGTTAACCTCAAAGCCGCGATTTTGGAGTTCTGCCGTCATCCTCCTGTAACCATAACCAGTAAATTCCAGAGCGATCTCTTGAATCTGGTTTCTTAGATCCATATTCACAGATGGGACCATTTCTGGCTGTATCCGCCATTTGTAGTAGCCGCTGCGACTTACTTCAAGTGCCTGGCAGGATTGAGATATTGACAACGCAACGCCGTCTGAAAGGACATCATGAATAGTCATATACCGTCCCTCAGCCTCGGTTTTATTCTCTCCTCCCGAACCTTCTTTTGGGTCATGGCGAAGGCTTTTTTTAAAAGCTCGATCTCGGCATGAGCCTGGCCAAGCAGCCTCTCAAGTTCTGCAATCCTTGCCTGGTCCTTGTACTGGTTTCCATTACCGCTAAACGCTTTTTCGGGATTCTCGGCCAACTCTTCTCTCCACCGAGAGGGCAGACCTGGATGGATGCTATGCTCGCGGGCGATCTGAGCGAGAGGTTTGCCACTCTCAAGTTCAGCTACTACTGATATCTTGAATGCTCGGTCGTAGCGCCGCCTCGTCTTTTTCATGTACTTCCCTCCATGAGTTGATGTTGCTTAACTCATTGTCCACTCGGAGGGGTTCACTCCAGGTACAACAACAGACCGCATGGTAGTCTGGAGTTTGAGCATCTCGAAACCCCAGAATGGGCATTCAGAAGAAAGATGCGCCTGGAGATGTATTTTGCTATTGGCCACAGGTTGTTTGGACTATGAGAGGAAATATGAATTATTCACACGAAATGGATTCTGAGCAGGTGCGAAATACTTTCAGGACTCTACAGTTAACCACAAACGGGTGCTGAGACTGATGAGACAAGATAACCTGCTGTGCCTGAAGAAGAAATACAAGCCGGTGACAACTGATTCCAATCATGGGCTGCCTGTATATCAGAATCTTCTGAAAAATGCCGAGATCACTGGATTGAACCAGGTTTGGGCCTCGGATATCACTTACGTCCAGTTGCTGCATGAGCACATCTATCTCGCGGCGATCCTGGATCTATACAGCAGAAAATGCATCGACGGGAAGCTGAGCAGAAACATAGACCATTAACTGGTCATGAATGCTCTGACCAAATCATTAGAAAATCGCTGGTCGGAATACACCCAGGGACTAATTCATCATTCTGACCAGGGCGTTTAATATGCATCCCAAGATGATGTTGATTGTCTCAAAGAGCATAGCATCCTGATTAGCATGTCTAGAAAAGGAGTAACTATTCAGCCATCCAGTTAAAATCCTATTTTTCGTCCAATACTCCATGAATCATAATGTGCGATAATTGACCAAAAATTTAAAATATTAATAATAATCATATGCGCGTTATAATGAAAAGGAAATCCATACGACAATGCATTTGCAGAGAACTTCATCAAAACCCTGAAGGTAGAGGAGGTATATCTGAATGAATACGGAACATTTGAAGATGCCTATAGAAACATATGGCGATTTATTGAGACGGTGTACAACAAGAAAAGGCTGCATTCGGCCCTTGGTTATAAATCTCCAAAGCAGTTCGAAATGGAGGTTGCTTTAAATACCATTGCTTAACTAACTGTCCACTATCAGGGGTTCAGTACAATTCATGAACATCTCATGACAATGCTAGCGACATGGGGACAGCTGGGACTTAACAGTCTCCAGATGCGGAGAGCAAGTCTAAGTATCTAACTAAACTCATACGAAAAAGGTAATAGTAGTTTTGGCAATGTCAAGATAACTTTGAGGGATCTTGAATGATCAGGACTCATAATGAGATCAGGCTGCTCTTGGCATGTTCGAGGCCGCAAATGGAAAGTGAGAATGCAGATAGAATCTGCCGCCTTCTGCAGGAAGAAATGGATTGGAACTGGATGCTCAAAGCTGCCTACTTCCATGGCGTCTGGCCGATTATGTATCATAATCTTAAGGCCGCTTGTCCAGACGCGGTTCCGCAAGACATACTCTTGAATTTACAGAAAGGATACCTCGCTGGTGCCATGAGGAACCTAATGCTCTCCAGAGAGCTGCTCCGCATAACCGAGGACTTTAAGGAACACGGGATCGAGGCTGTGCCCTTCAAAGGCCCCACCCTGGCCCAAGCAGCTTATGGAGATATAACACTCAGATCGTTCTCGGACCTTGATGTCATGGTTTGCAAGCAAAATGTGTTACAAGCCAGAGACATCCTGCTATCTGCTGGGTACAGGCCTGAGATTCCCATGACATACTCTCAGGAGGCCAAATATCTCAAGACGGGATGTGAATACAACTTCGACCGTCAGTCTCCTAACATACATGTTGAGATCCACTGGAGGTTCCTCCCCATGGGTTACTGTGTTTCTTTCGATGAAGGGATTTGGTCACGTCTTGAGACCATGACCTTCGAGGAGACGACTATCTGCAGCTTTTCTCTAGAAGACTTGGTTTTAGCTCTCTGTGCTCATGCGATGAAGCATCAATGGGCCAAGATAAAACTGGTGAGCGATATTGCTGGTTTGATAGGACGTAACCAAATAAACTGGGAGCGAGTGAATATAGGCGCAGCGGACATGGGTCTGAAGAGAATACTCCATATTAGCCTTCTTCTCGCTCATGATCTGCTAGATGTTGGATTTCCCGAGCAGATATTCTACGAAATTGGAGGAGACATCACGGCCAGGAAATTGGCTTCGCATCTGACCGGAATGCTTTTTGTCGAAGCTGATCGGCAGAAAAGAATCTTTGATAATAATATGTTAAGGATGAGAACTCGGGAACGACTGAAAGATCGTTCCAGATTTTTGTTTCTTATTATAACAAAGCCGACACAAGCAGATTACGATATGATCCATTTGCCAGATTCCCTATACCCACTATATCGAATCATCAGACCAGTCCGCCTGTTCTATCAATATGGGCTGAAAAGAAAGTTGATTTGATGCCGTTTCGTGAGTATCTTGAGGCAAGCAAGAGATATTTTATAGTATGTATAACCTGCAGAACACGTACTTCGTATTCGCCATTTTGTGGCCCTATGCAGATTATTATAAAAGCAGACTTGAGGCCAAAAACCATGAGGGTGCGCGGCGGATTGTAGAAGTTCTATTTGCTTTTAATGATGCTGATTAATCTCCATCAGTGAATTGTAAACCCGATTTTACCAAGACTATGTGAACGGGTAGTTAGGCAGAATAAGATTTAGGCCGATTTGAATGGGATGCATGAGGCAGTACGTGTAAGTATCCATTACAAGCAAAAAATGGGCGGTATGCAAGATCAGAGAGCCTTTCTTTGGTCTCTGATCTTCCTGCACACCTCGAACCCCCTTTCATTAAGTTCATATGTGGTTTCGCCGCCTGTTGGGTGTTTTCTTATATACCCAAGCGCGATAAGTTCACGCAAAGCCTTGTCGGCTTTGTGTCCCTGTGTTTGGGGCTTATTCATGAAGGCTGGTTTAGGTAAGTGCGCCACTTTGCTGCCTCCTGTCTTTGAGCAAAGACCGACAAGAATTGCTTTTTGCAGAGCGTTTAGCTCCTCGATGTCTGCTACAGCTTTCACCTCCTTGACAAGAATCATGGATATTATTAGTACTTAAGTGAATCTTATAATATACCTTATCACTAATTAGCTTATGGAAATTATTCTAAAACGTTTTAATTTAAAAAATAACGTACTATAATGGTCTGTATCATTAATAAATAACCCAAATGAGATAAGTATATATAAGTTGGTTGTGCCTTAAGTATAACGAGAAGATAGTCATGGAGGAGAGTGGATGGTAAGCACTGCTTTGGTAAGTAAACCCCAAGAAGCAATCGATGCAAGAATAACAACCGGACTTGATACTGATTACGAACTTTACAAGATAATCAACAAGAGCCCAGGATATAGCATATATGGCCTGGCAAAGGAAATGAAATGGTCGAGTGGTAAAGTGCACGGATCCGTTCTTCGGTTAGAAAAGGAAGGTCTTGTGCACACAAAACGAGAGGTACGGGACGGAAGAAGCATTCTAAAAGTATTCGCAGCGGATTGGTCCGAGTTCTTCACGCCGGAAGAGCTACAGGAATTTCAGAGACTGGAGTTATAAAGAGGTGGCGCATATGCCGCATTCTCCTCTTTAGTTAACGCCGAATTGCCTGGAAAAATCGATTAATCGTCAAACATTCCGTGTTCACAAAGTCCTGTGGCATTATCTCCTAACCCATTCTCCCCCGCGCCGCCTTCTGCACGCTCTGATCGGGATCCCCGGCCAATTTTTTTAGTGTCTCAGCAGGCACATTGGGATTTTCTGCCACCGCCACCCTCACCATCCAGGACCAATGGCCTGAGAGTTCATCCAGGATCTTGCCTGCCAGATTTTCATTGCGGGCCAGCGCTTCCCTGACCTCCCAGCTCCTGTCGGCGGCGAGAGCGGCCAGCGCCCGCGCGGGCGTGCGGGGATTTTGTGCTGCTGTGGCCCGCACATCCATGATCCTGTCGGCAGAGAGATAGATGAGCAGATCCTCGGGGGTAGAGGGATTTTTGGCTATGTTGTTTCGCACCTCCCAGAACACATCCTTGACTATCTTGCCCATCGATTCAGCGGAGAGAAGGGGATTGGTGGCCGCAGCCGCGCGAACGTGCTCGTCTGAGTCGCGGGCCAGAAGGGCCAGCGTCCCGGAATTGAGCTGCTTGCTCTTTGCAGTCACCTCCTTTACCAGATAGCGATTCTTCTGCAGGGTGCAGTCATAGTCCACCATCTCATCCCCAGCCAGCATCTCCAGGATCTCGCTTGTGGCGCGGCTGTTCAAGGCCACTGCCGCCCGAACATATCCGGAGCTGTCCTCGGCCAGGCGGGCCAGCGCCTGCGGGGAAGCGCGGGCATTGCCAGCTACTGCTTCCCTCACCCATTGCACCTTGTCCCGGGCCAGCGCGTCAAGGATATTCTCTGGCGTATCGGCACTCCAGGCCACCTTTCTTCGCACATGCCAGTCCCAGGCACGAGAGAGCTCTTCCGCATCGTCCGGTCTTTTTTTCTCCCCCAGCCGCCCGGCAATCTCGCCCATTTTAAGCCATCCTTAATATTTGAGCCTCGCTGTACTAGATCTCAATTCTATAGCAGGAAAAGCCATAAACCTCTTCCAAGAAATCCTCTATCTTTCGCTCGTCGTGCCGCGGGAGACTTCTCTCCACCACAGGGAGGCCGATGCCGGGGGCAATCTGACGGATGAGGCTCTCCTCTCCCGATAGCACGGCATACTTGAGGAGAGTTTTATACTTGCTCATCAGGCCGGCCAGTTTTTGCTGCACCAGATCGACGTGGCTCTTGATATCCTCCTCACGCAGCCGCTCAAACCTCTTCTGGCTCCAGCCGCCTTTGGAGTGCTTCCCCATCACTGAGCTATGCACCAGCTCCTCCGCCTCAAAGCCCTCCCGGCTGAGAGCCACCCCCAGGAAGGTCTCTCCGGCATGAGCAGAGAGGACCAGCACGGGCGTGTCCATCATCTCCCCAAGGAGGGCGAGTGCAAAGGCGTTGCCTTCCCTAGAGTAGCTCTCCGAAATGGGAAAAGGCGGAATGAGTTGCAGAGTGAAAAGCTGGGGACTGTGCAGGATTATTCCGCCACGCCTGGATTTTATTGTGGCAGCGGCCTTTTTAATTTGCTGGGGAAGAGCATCGTCCTCTGGAACTGGGCCCGGATAAAAAGCAACCCGCAGATCATCCCTGGGAGAGCGGCAGGCCTTGAGCCTCTCCATGAGCATATCCATCTCCCGCAAGCTCAGCTTTCTTGCCTTTGGCTTTTGCCCCTCACATCGCTCTACCGCAGCCGGCACCGGGGATGAGAGGGCGGCAGCGGCCCTTTGCTCGGCTGCTTTGAGGGCCAGACTGGCCTCCTGGTTGGCGCTGGTAAGCCTGCGGATCTTCTCCTCCCGCTTCTCTAAAGTGCGCAGGAGTTCCTCTTTTTCGCCCTCCAGCCTGGCCAGGGCCGCCTGCAGCTCCAAAATGCGATCTTCCAGCTTCTTTTTCCCGAAGAGGTCTACCAAAAGCTTAGCCTCCGAATCTTAGCTCATCTAATCCGCGATTTCAACACAATGGGCAGAAATCGTTGGCCCAGGGATGGATATTTTGTCTTCTTTAAGTCCATTCGATGGCCATTCTGCATTTGGTTGTGATTTCTTGACGATTTCAGTAATAACGTCGAATTCATCTTTTTCAAGTTTCATGGCATATGCGTATCTAATATTACCATTAGGTATAATCGGTCCTTTTGGATGGCTTGCGCATCCTTGTATTTCACTTAAAAATTCGCTTTTTGGAATCGGATTTATAATAAAGTATTTAACTTTAGCAATATATGCTTTGCCTTTATCATCCGTGTAGTTCCATGGTGCCGGACAAATACCGCATTTTTTAATAACACAAGCTGCGCGATCAATTCCTATTTTTGATCGATAGCATATGATGAAGTCCCCCGCGTTCATCTTCGAGACATTCTCGCGGCCCCAGTGTGTAATGCCTGATTCAGAAATACGAGCTGCTACTATTCCTTTATAGCGTTCAACTTCATGCATATCGGTCTGATTTACCCACCAATATTGTACCATCAAGAACTCTCCTTCTCAATAATTTTGTGTGCATAATTGCTTAAAAAACATATATTACTTGAATCGTAGGTTATTGTCGGACTTATGTCTCCCATTTATCGCACGAACTTCTCAATCATGTCCAGCGATGTCGTCTCCAGGCCGCACTCCTGCAAATGATGGGCCAGAAGGCTGGCCCTCTCTCCCGCGGGATGGTAGACCAAAACTTCTTTGGGCGAGACGTGCTCGATCATCTTCATCAGGCCGCGAAAGTCCAGGTGATCGCTCAGTTGAATGGTGGGGTAAGACGTATCCCTTCTTCCCGTGAGGAAATACTTGTTGCGGCCCCGCACCTGGTGCAAATTCCAGGGCGTGACCACATTGGATACGCCCCCGTTCACCTCTGTGAGCGGCCCGGCAGCATCTTTCATCAGCTCTCGCGTCAGAACCAGGCTCTTCTCATCCATGCCGATCTCACCCTTGTAGCCCATGGCCCTCATGAGAGCCACCGCCCGCTGGGCTTTGCCGAAGGCATAAGCACCAAAGCTTGCCCCGGTTTCCAGAGCCTCGGAAAAGCCGGCCAGATCGTCCTCAAAGATACAGGAGGGATCATAGGGATCGCCGTAGTTGGCTTCAGAGACCAGAAAATCGCATTTCGGCAGATGATGGTAGTCTTTTACATCCCCGGTCACCAGCACCCTCTCTCCCGTCTCCGTCTGCCAGGAGAAGGCGGTCGAGCCGATGGTGTGGCCGGTGGTATGCGTGTCCACTCTCACATCATCGACAATAATGCTTCTCCCAACCTCAAAGGTGCGGCCTTTGTACTCCCGATCATAGCGAATCTCCAAAGCGCGCGCCGTCTGCACTGAGGCCACTGCCCGCGTGGAAAGCATGGCCGATTTGCCGTAGTGATCGCTGTGGGCATGAGTGATGAGATAGGCATCAGGCTGCACGCTGGCTTTGGGAGCGCGGCTGGTGTCTATGGAAAATAGATGAGAGTCGAAGCGCAGGGCAAGGTGAGGCGCACAGCCTCCCCGGCTGTTGATCCTTCGTACCGCCTCCAGGCAATAGTCCCCCCCCGCCGTTTCTCACGCCCCCTTTTTGCTCCTCTTTTCCTTTTTTGTTCTCATTTCAGGGCTATGTTGATGGACTTTATCAGCTCTTCTTTGGAAGTGACGCCCATCCACTTCTGCACTTCCACGCCGTCCTTCTCCAGGATGATGGTGGGCACAACCATGATGCCCTTCTCGAGAGCCAGGTCGCCCTCCTTATCCACATTGATCTTCCTAAACTCCACCTTATCGCCGAGATCCTTGGCCAGATCCTCGAATATGGGGCCCTGCATCTTGCACGGTCCGCACCAGTCCGCATAAAAGTCCGTCAGTTTGAGTTTAGCCATAATCTAACCGATGCTCTTCCTTCTATATCAAATTATCAAACTATGTCGAACTTAACGCCGATCTTAAATATGCGCAGAGTGGGCAATACCATCATCTTTCGGCCCGTCTTAATCCTGATCTCCTGCAATATTTCCTGGATTCTCTCCTCCGTGGCCGACACAGTGAACCACAGATTATAGCCCATCTCATTGGGGCGCAGATAGTTATGCGAGACCTCTGTGTACTCATTAATGACCTGGGCCGCCTCATCCGCCTCATCTGAGGGCACCTCTAGAGCCGCTAAAATTCCGCTGCGCCCAAGTTTGCGCAGATCAAGAACCGGCCCGATCCTCCTCACCAGTCCCTCCTTCTGCAGGAAAGCCAGCCGCTTTATTACCTCTTCTTCCACTAGCCCCAGGGCTTGGCCCAAATCCCGGAAAGGTCGAGCCGTTATGGGAAAGCCGTCTTGCACTGCAGAAAGCAGCTCTAGGTCGATCTCATCCATAGCTACACCTCCAGGCAACAGGCGGGGTCCGGCCCCAGGAAATCACCAGTTTCGGCATAGGCTCGCGCCCGGCAGCCTCCGCAGGTCCCGGAAAAGCTGCAGCGCCCGCACTTTCCCTTAAGAGCCCTCTCTCGCAGCGCCCGAAGCTGGGGTGCATTCTCCCATATCTCTATAAAATTCTTTTCCCTGATGGTTCCGACCCGCAGAGGAAAATAGCCGCAGGGATAGACATCCCCCTTTCGGGAGATAAAGACGAAGCTTTTGCCCGCCAGGCAGCCGCCGGCGCGGCCCTTTCCCGGCCCGGCTATTCGAGCGTACTGAGGCGCGCAGGTGACCTGCACATCGATGGGCCGCTGCGACCGCTCCCGGTCGATCTCCTGGAGAAGCTCTTCCTGCCGCTTTGGCGTGATGAGATCCGCCTCCCGGCCCCGGCCAGTCGCCACCAGGAAAAAGAAGTGCAGGGCACAAGCCCCTTCTCGTTGGGCCAGATCGAAAATGTCTGAGACATCGAACTCATTCTTGCAGGTGAGGGTGTTGTTGATCTGAAAATCGACCTTGCCGCGCAAGCTCTCTATTCCTTGCAAGGCCGCCTGAAAGCTTCCCTTGCCGCGGCTTTGATCATGCTTCTTTGCAGTTGCACCGTCCAGGCTGATGCTGACCCGCGAGATGCCCGTGGCAGCAATCTCATCCGCCACCTGCGGTGTGAGGGTGGTTCCATTGCTGGCCAAAGAGACGCGCATGCCCAAAGCTACGCCGTGACTGGCTATTTGGAAGATATCGGGGCGCAGCAAGGGCTCACCGCCGCTTAAGATGAGCATGGGCCGCAAGGGTGCAATGCTGTCCAGAAAAGAAAGCGCCTCCTTCGTGGAAAGCTCATCCGGATCCGGCAGAGGGGAGGCAGAGGCGCGGCAGTAGCCGCAGGAAAGATTGCAGGCTGCCGTCACCTCCCAGGCAACAATCAGCATCACAGCAGGCCTTTTTTCACCAGCAATTCGGCATTGAGAATGCTGGCTCCAGCCGCGCCGCGTACAGTGTTATGGCCCATGCAGATGAACCTGATTCCCGACCTGATCCTTCCCACGGATACGGACATGCCGTTGCCGCGGCCGCGATCGAGCCGAGGCTGAGGCCTGTCCACCTCATCCTTGACGATGATCGCTTTTTTGGGCGAGGTGGGCAGATCTCCCAGGCCCGGATCAAAGCTTTGCATGGCCTTCTTGACATCCTCTGGTGTGGGATTGTCCCTCATGGTCACCCAAACGGCTTCAGTGTGCCCGTCCATGACCGGCACGCGATGGCAACTGGCGCTTATGGAAAAGTCCGCGTTCACGATTTTTTCGCCGTCAAAGCGGCCCAGGATCTTCTGCGGCTCGGTCTCCACCTTCTCTTCCTCGCCGCCGATGTATGGAATGACGTTGCCGAGGATGGCCATGGAGGGCACACCCTCATAGCCGGCCCCGGATACAGCCTGCATGGATGCCACATGCACGCTCTTGATTCCGAACTTCATGAGCGGCTTTAGGGGCAGGGTGAACATGACGGTGGTGCAGTTGGGGTTGGTGGTGAGATATCCTTCCCAGCCCCGCTTTTCGCGCTGCACTTTGATGAGATCCAGATGCTCGAAGTTGCACTCCGGTATGAGGAGCGGCACATCCTCTACCATGCGATAGGAGCTGGTATTGCTGGCCACGGCCATGCCTGCAGCCGCGAAGGCAGGCTCGACGGTCATGGCATCTGCAGCTGGGAGCGCAGAAAAGACGATATCCGCATCGACCTCTCGCGGGTCGACGTTGACTACGGTCATCTCCGCGATGTCATCGGGAAGCTCGCTCTCCAGGCGCCACTTGGCGGCTTCTTTGTACTTCTTGCCCGCGCTTCTCTCCGAAGCGGCGAGGCTAGTCAGCTCAAACCAGGGATGGTTCTTCAGTCCTTCAATGAAGCGCTGTCCCACGGCACCGGTGGCACCTAAGACGCCAGCTTTGATCTTGGCCATTATCAATCACCTAAAGCTAGAGTGGGGCTTAATGCGAGGGGTGTATATATTTCTTGTCCGAAAGGCAGCCGATAAAAAAATGATTGCGATTTTTTGAGGATTATTACTGGCCCGTTACTCACCTACGCAGGATTTTTTCCGAACTCTGTAGCTTTTGGCAAACTCGCAGTTGACCTCGACCACTTCCTCATTGAAGTGCTTGAGGCTCTCGGGCACAGGCCCCAATGCATCGGCCTTCTCCTGTGTATCCACAATAGCGCCGTGGGGCACGAACTTGCCGTCGGCAAGCTTCACACCAATGACTGCAGCCTCGTGGCCCACAAAGCACTTCTTGCCTAAAGTTGAGGCGTGAACCACGGAGTTGAAGCCCACAAAGCTCTCATCCCCTATCTTCATGGGTCCGTGAATTACCGCCCCATGTGCGATGGAGATCTTTTTTCCCAGCTCAAGGGAGCTTCCCATGAGGCCGTGGAAGACAACGCCGTCCTGGATGTTGCACTTATCGCCGATGATAATGGGGTTGGCCTCGTCCGCGCGCAGGGATACGCAAGGGGCCACGTAAACCTCTTCGCCAATGCGCACGTCGCCTATGATCATTGCTGATTCGTCCACGTAAGCCGTCGCTGCAATCGCGGGCATGCATTCATTGCTGTTCCATGATGTCTTGGGGTTGGCTTTAAGCATATTAGCACCACCTCCCCGGTTATTCTCCATTCACCTTAAAGAGATTGCCATTAACGATGATTTGCAAAGGGACTTATCTACTATTGTCGATAGCGATAAATAATTTCGCTCAATCAAGGCTGCTTTTTTTGGATCGGGGGGGTGAGCATCGAATACGAATGTAAATTGACCACGGTATTTTTGCGATATGTGTAATATTATAATCTATAATCGCTATAATTGCCGCCAAATTTAAATATATGGGAGATGAAATTAGGTCCAAGCCATTGAATAATATCTCAAGGGTGATGGAGGGGATAAGGAGGGATCTAATAAAGATATCTTTATAAATCGTGTTGAGTTCATACGGCATTTATATTTATTTTATGTATCGAATAAGAATAACGCAATATTAATCTTAAGGTGTGTAACTTATGGCTGATGATGTAAAGATATTTGGTATGCCTGCAGAGTCGGGACGCTGGGTCCTGGTAATAGTGGGCATGATAATTCAGCTTTGTCTGGGTGCTGTCTATGCGTATGGTGCATTGAGAGGCAGTATTGAGGCTTTCTTTAAAACACATGGTTTAGCTCCAACTGCAATGGATATGACGTGGCCTTTTATTGTATTCTTGGCTGTATTTGCCTTAACCATGCCTATGGCTGGGCCTTACATCCAGAAGATGGGCCCTAAAAAGGTATGTATGGCTGGCGGAGCACTATGCGGCCTTGGATGGATTGCTGCCTCTTTTGCTCCATCGCCTGCAATGCTTATCCCGCTATACGGCATAATTGGAGGTCTAGGTGTAGGTATAGCCTATGGCTGCCCTATCGCTGTCTCAGCGCAATGGTTCCCTGACAAGCGCGGTCTTGCTGTTGGAACGACGGTGCTGGGCTTCGGTCTCTCTTCAGCTATTGTCTCATATTCCACCAAATATATGCTGGGAATTAATCTCGGCATAATGGATATTCTGAAAATTTTCGGCATTGCGTTCCTCATAATCACCGTGGTACTCTCTGTATTTCTTATGTTTCCGCCAGCCGGCTGGAAACCAGCAGGTTGGACTGCCCCTGCACCAAAGCCTGGGGCCGCAGCAAAGGCGGATTTCATGCGCAACGAGATGACCAAGACTGGGACCTTCAAAGGCCTCTGGTTATGCTACACCATTGGAGCGTTAGCTGGCCTCACCGCAATAGGAATTGCCGGGCCGGTGGGCACCGAGGTATTCACACAAATCAAGGCCACGGAACTAGGTCTGTCAATAACCGATCCAGCAGTTGCGAAAGCAGTGAAAGATTTGATTTTCCTTCTGATAGTTCCCTTTGCCTTGGTTAATGGCTTGGCCAGGCCTATCTTCGGATCGCTTACGGATAAGCTAGGTACAAAGAACACAGCGATTCTGGCTTTTGCTCTCATCTTTGTAGCATGCATGCTGATGTATACGAATTATACATCCGGGAACGCATACATAGCAGCATTCGCTATTCTCTGGGCATGCCTGGGTGGCTGGCTGGCCATTGCGCCCACAGCTACGGCAAGCTACTTCGGGTTGAAGGACAACGCCAAAAACTATGGCCTGGTCTTTACAGCCTATGGTGCCGGTGCAGTTATCGGCGGCATAGTCTCGGCTCAGGCTAAAATGCTGCTTGGCGGCTATAAGCCGTTCTTCCTGATTGTGGCAGTACTGGCAATACTCGGCATAATAGTTGCCCATATGCTGATGAAGCCCCCAGTCAAGAATACCACATAGCGAAACTGCTCAATTTTTTAATTTTTTAAATGATAAAATGAAACGACTCTTGATTCTCGTTGCCGTTAAGATTCAATAACTAAAAATATGCAAAAAAGATTTTAGAAATATTATACCTCATTGGTGTAGCCATCTATAAAGCTAAACGGTCCCGGCTCTCCCTCTGCAATCTTGTAAGCATCATATATGCTTCCTATCCAGCATGCAAGTGCTGCTAATATAGGAACGACCAAGAAACCGGCGATCACAAACACCACGCTTGCTGCGAATAGCACTATTCCGCGCTTTGGCTTACCGGCATAGACTTGCCCCAAGCCAACTACTAGGAATGATAGTAACGCGGCAATGGCTGGATTCTTCTCGCCGACAAAGCCCATGCTTCCCGACTGCCTGACACCGCACTTGGGACAGACCACAGCTTTGATATCGATCACTGAGCCGCAATTTGTGCAGAATTTGGTGGTTTTTTCTGCAGGCGTCCTTGATTGTGCTACACCGCACTTAGGACATATTGCAGCATTCTTATCGATCTTAGAGCCGCAGTTTACGCAAAACTTGGTGCTATTGTCTTGAACGGCAGATGGAGGCTCAGTCGTTGGGGTGGGGCCGGCATTTTTCACGCTTGTTTCCAGTTCATCGACTACTGCTTGCGGCTGTTTTATCGAGGTTTTTTGGGCAGTCTCCTTCTTTTTTTCCTCTTGGATTTCTAGGTTAGCGTCATAATCTTCCATATTTCTCCTATCCTCCTTAATTGGGTGATATCTAATTCAAATAATTTAAGCTAGATCCCTTCTTTAAAGTTCGAGTAGATATATTCTTATCTCAATATCCCCCGTGCGGATTGAAAGCCGCCATTAACAATACTGAGAATAGCATCATGATTATGAATATCAGAACAGTCCAGATTATGCCGAATATCAGCATATTCCTAGCTTTATTCGGATCGCGATCTTTATTGACAGCCCATGCAACAATTCCCCCGATAAAGCCAAAGAAGAGGGGGACCAGATACCATAAGCTCGATACATTTTCTCTTCCGACCGGCTGCTGCACTCCGCAACTGGGACATATTACGGCCTTTGAATTGACCTTTGCACCGCAGTTCGGACAGAATTTCTCACTCTTCAGGACTTCTGTCATTCTTCCTCCATTGATCAGCATCACTCAGGTGCTGTGTGGTACAAACGAGAACTAATTCCGAAATTAATCATGTTAGTCGATATTTTTAACTTTCCCTTCAGTCGTTTATAAATCCAGATAATTTGTTTTAAGTCACTCGACATTGATGCAGCCTGCAACAGTACCGGCATAGCGTGCGAAGCGCAGCCTCATGGAAATAGTATCTCTGCAGAATACGTCTTCCTGGGTTGGATGCGAATGCCTTTTTCACTGGAACAGAGCTGCGCGACATTATGGATAATATTTATCCTTTCACGAGGTAGCATCTAGATATTCCGAGAGCTTGGTCTGCGCCCCCATGCACTTCTCGCCCGGAATCTCCACGGGATACAGTCCCGTCAGACAGCCCATGCAAAGATCCTCCTTGGGAATGCCAACAGCCTCCACCAGGCTTGTAGGCGGCAATCAGCTCCTCGCGGCTGGCCATGTCGATGCCCAGATAGCAGGGCGCCATGATGGGCGGACTGCCTATGCGCACATGCACCTTTTCGGCCCCCGCCTTTCTGACCATGTCCACGATCCTGCGGCTGGTGGTGCCGCGCACTATGGAGTCGTCCACCAGGACCAGCTTATGCCCCTCAATATTGGGCCGGATGGTATTCATCTTCAGGCGCACGGCAGTCTCTCGCATGCTCTGATCGGGCATGATGAAGGTCCTGCCGATATAGCGGTTCTTCATCAGGCACTCCCGGTAGCTGATCCCTGAGTATTGGTGGTAGCCCACCGCCAGAGTAATCCCCGAGTCGGGGATGGGTGTGACTGTGTCTGCATTGGCCGGATGCTCGCGGGCCAAATTGGCTCCGATGTTCACCCGCACCTCGTAAATCAGGCGGCCGTCCATGATGCTGTCCGGCCGGGCGAAATAAATGTACTCGAATATGCAGTGCGCCTGATGTGGAAGACGGGCCAGTTGATACGACTTCATCTCACCGTGCCTGATGGTCACCAGCTCGCCGGGCATGACATCGCGGATGAGCCGTCCATTCAAAGTATCAATGGCGGCACTCTCTGAAGCCACCATCAAACCGGAATCGATCGCTCCTATGCACAAGGGCTTGATGCCCAGAGGGTCGCGAACAGCGAGAACCGTGTCCCCCCAGAGAAAGACGAGCGAGTAGGAGCCCACGATTCTGCGCATCAGAGCACGCACTGCTTCCTGCAGATCATAACGCAGAAGCTCTTTCACAAAAAGGTGAGCAATAACCTCAGTGTCCGAGGTAGAATAGAATATGCCGCCTGCCTGCTCCAGTTGCTCCCGGAGCTGGCAGGAATTCACCAGATTACCATTATGGGCTACGGCAATAGCCCCATCTTTGAATTTTACCAGCAGAGGCTGGCTGTTTTCTATGCACGACCGACCGGATGTGGGATATCGGACATGACCTATGCCCACCTGGCCACGCAGCAGCGCGATTTGGGCATCGTCGAAGACCTCGGAGACAAGGCCCATGCCCCGATGGGTGCGTATGGCCTTGCCGTCATGCACCGAGATGCCGGCTGCCTCCTGTCCCCGATGCTGCAGGGCATAGAGGGCATAGTAAATGGACTTAGCTACATTATTGCCCGTCTCATTGAAGGAAATGCCGACAACGCCGCAGGCATCGTGCAACTTTAGACCTCTAGTAATCAGCCTTTCTCATCCACTTGTGACTTCCCATTCGCAGCTTGGATGAATTACCAAAGCCGCAGTGAACACATACTTTTCTCTTGAAATTGAACGATATGCTGCCACAGCGTCTGCATCGGATATGCGAACTCTTGTGGCGCTTGCCCATAGAAGGAGTACCTTTCGTCATCTAGAACACCTCAAGGTGAAATATATACTACGTTATCTCCTCGCACGATTACAGTTCCAATCTTGCGTGCGACCGCCCCTTCTGCTACTTCCTCAGTTTTTTCGAGCACCAGGTTCATGTGGATATCATAACCTTGCAACTCTCCACGAAAGACCCTTCCGTCCTTTAGCTTGACTATGACAGGCCCATTCAGTGATTCATTCAGAATATCAAGCGGTCTCTGACCCATTAACCTCTCTCCAGCGATGATAACCGCAAAAGGCTTCAAATTCCAGACGTGCTCGTTGCATATTTAAACCTATCGGGATATCTGTTG
>JAPKYA010000056.1 GCA_026394565.1 Methanothrix sp. | reverse complement strand
TTCGAGATATCCTGGCTGTGATAGATTTGAAGGGAGTCATATTGGCGGCTGGAGAAGGCCGCAGATGCAGGCCACTTACCCAGACCAGATCCAAGGTCATGCTTCCCGTGGGAAACCGCCCTTTCATGGAGCATGTCATTTCGGCTCTGGCTGCAAATGGCATTAGAGATCTCTACATTGTAGTAGGCTATCAGAAAGAAAGGGTCATGGACTATTTCGAGGATGGTCTTGATTTTGGCGTAAAGATCACTTACCTCGAACAAAATGAGCTTTTGGGGACGGCTCATGCCCTGCGCAAAGCTGAAAGCCACGTGAATGAGGAATTTCTCGTGGTCAACGGAGACAACCTCATTGATGCCAGGGCGGTCAAGGAGCTGATCTCGGCCAAAGGAGAGAACGTGATATTGGCTGCTCTTCGCCGGCATTCCGGCGACTATGGGGTCTTAATGATAGAACGGGAGAGGGTAAGGGCAATAATCGAGAAGCCGGGAAGGCCGTGTTCCGGAATTCTCAATACGGGAGCCTACAAATTCAGTCCCTCCATCTTTGAGGATCTCCGCCATACCCCCATATCGGAGAGGGGATCTTACGAGCTGACACAGACCATATCTCAGATGATCGCAGACGGTAAAGAGATCGTGCCTCAGATCAGCAAAGGCATATGGGCCGATGCCATATTCGCCTGGGATCTTCTCAACGCCAACAGCCTGGCTTTAGGCATGAAGGATACAATGATCTCGGGAGAGGTGGAAGAGGGCGTCACGATCAAAGGCCCGGTGGGGGTGGGTGAGGGCAGCATTATCCGCTCCGGATCTTATCTGGTGGGCCCGGTGTGTATAGGGGAGGACTGCGATATCGGTCCTTGTGCCACCATCCTGCCGTCCACTTCCGTAGGCGATTCGACCAGGATCGGCTCGCATTCCGAGATCCGAAACAGCATAATCATGAATGATGCCAGGATCGGCTCGGGGACGATTATTTCCGACTCGGTTGTGGGCGCAAGCTGCACTTTAGGGGACCAACTGGTCATCGAGACTGGGCCGTGTGTAGTAGAGGTCGAGGAGGCCTTTCAAAGGGCGGAGTTCGGGGCGATATTTGCCGATGATGTGACCGCAGGAAGCCGAGTTCTGGCCGGCCCGGGAACGGTTGTGGGCACGGGGGCACGCATAGGCTCGGGAGCCTCAATTTGCGGCTGGATTGAGAGGGAGAGCAGGGTGATCTGCTAATGTGCGGAATTGTGGCTTATGTGGGCGACCAGTTGGCAGGGCCGATTCTCTTTGATACTCTGAAAAGGCTGGAGTATAGAGGTTATGATTCGGCGGGTGTGGCCATCAAGTCTGAGGGTGCGATTGTGGTCTTAAAGTCTGCCGGGCGAATAGCAGATCTGGAAAAGGTCTATCAATCCAGGGGCTGCCCGGGAGAGGGCATGGGCATAGGCCATACCCGTTGGGCAACGCACGGGCGGCCCAGCGACCGGAATGCCCATCCTCACACCTCCGGGGAGATAGCCATAGTGCATAACGGCATCATTGAAAACTACCTGGAACTAAGAGATCTTTTATCGGAGATGGGCTATGTGTTTTCATCAGAAACGGACAGCGAGGTCCTGGCTCATCTCATTCACTTTTATTTTAAGGGCGATCTTTACGAAGCCGTTTGCAGGGCTTTAGTGCATGTGGAAGGCTCCTATGCCGTGGCCGTGCTCGCTGCCAGTTCACCCTATTTGGTCTGCGCCAGATTGGACAGCCCAATGGTGCTGGGCAAGGGAAAAAGCGCAATCTTTATGGCATCCGATGTTCCCGCGCTTCTTCCCTATACAAAAGACGTCATTCGCATGAAGGACGGCGAGATCGCCCGCATCTTTGCGGACAGGGTGGAGATAATGGATCGGGAGGGGCAGCCCAGACCAGTACAGGTCGAGCGCATCACCTGGGATTCCAACGCCGCAGAGAAGGGCGGCTATTCGCATTTCATGCTCAAAGAGATCCATGAGCAGCCGCGGGCCATTCGCGAGACCATCGCCGGACGCATTTCAGAGATAGATGGGGATGTGCGGCTCAAACTGGGCATGAGCGATGAGGAGATAAAAGGCCTGGAAAGGGTGACCGTCATCGCCTGCGGCACATCCTATCACGCTGGCATGCTGGCCAAGAACCTGTTTGCTCGTGCCGCCGATCTGCCTGTGGATGTAGAGGTGGCATCCGAGTTCTTGAATCTGCAGGTGCGGCCAAGGACGCTCCTTTTGGGCATCACCCAGTCCGGAGAGACGGCAGATACACTCCTGGCTTTAAAGAAGGCCAAGACATGCGGTGGGCGGAGCCTGGCCATAACCAATGTCGTGGGCTCAACTGTGACCGAGCTGGTGGACGGCACGATCTACACCCGCTGCGGCCCGGAAATCGGCGTGGCTGCCACCAAGACCTTCACCGCTCAGCTTGTGGCCATCATTCTTCTGGCCATACGTCTCGGTCGGGCGCGGGGCCGTCTGACGCCCGATCAGGCCCGAAAGATGCTCATTGAGCTGACCAAGCTTCCCGGCCTGGTGCAGAGGGTTTTGGAGAAGAGGGAGGAGATCAGAAAGATCGCCGAGCTTTACGCGAATGCAAGCTGCTATTTCTTCATCGGCAGGGACTACCTCTATCCCATCTCTTTAGAAGGCGCGCTGAAGATGAAAGAAATCGCCTACATCCCCTCCGAGGGCTACGCAGGAGGCGAGCTCAAGCACGGGCCGCTGGCGTTGATTACGGAAAAGACGCCCGTAGTAGCGTTGGCCACCTGCGGCAAGAAGATTCAATCCAATATCAAAGAGGTCAGAGCACGGGGGGCCGATGTCATAGCCATAGCCATGGAAGGAGACCCTGATATCGCCAAGGTGGCGAGCAGAGTGATTGAGCTGCCCGAGACAAGGCCCATCTATTCTGCGGTGCTCTGCACAGTGGCCGTGCAACTGCTCTCCTTTTATACGGCAAACAAGCTCGGCCTGCCCATTGACAAGCCTCGTAACCTGGCCAAGTGCGTGACGGTAGAGTGAGGCATCCCGGCGGTTGGGAAGCCCTCACGTTTTTTCCGTGGCAAGCGGCGTTTATCCAGACTACTCCATATCGGGGCTCTCGTAAACCTTTCTGATGATCTGGTCGTTCCTGTCCCAGAACCTGTAATCCTCTGCCAGGAGCCTCTCAGGCTCTCGCATGAGATTCTCCCGCACCGCCTCCTCCAGCTTTTCTGCCTTTACAACCACCAGGTTCTTTCTCTTCTCCTCCATTGTCACGCCGGATGCCACTACCGCCTTTCCCAGAGCCAGGTACTCATTGAGCTTCCAGACGCTTTTGTCTGTGGAGTAAGGGGTGAGCGCATTCTCCTCACGGGGAATCAGGCAGAGCCTGGCATTGCTGAGCAGTGCCGCAACCTTCTCATGCGGCTGCCAGCCCAGGCACTTAACATTGCCGGGCTTTCTCCATAGATACCAATCGGCAAAAGGACCACTGCCCACAATCCAAAACTCTCGCTCGGGAATTGCCCGGGCAACCTCCAGAAGCTTTCCAATCCCCTCCTGGGTGCAGATGCGTCCTATGAATACTATGGGCTCTCTTCCCGGCTCGACCGCAAATTCCAGGTTATCGGTATTGGCCCCTTTCGTGCAGAAAGAACGATGAGGATAGTTGGGTACCACATGAACCTCCTTATGAGGGGCATACTCTTGCACCTTTCTTGCCAGCGGCTCATTGACGGTGGTGATGGCATCTGCAGAATTAGCCAGTTCCCGCTCAAAGTGCTCGGCAAATATCCTGCCAGGCATGCCGAAGGTCTGAGCAAGCTCAATACCCCAGGGAGACCTGTAGTCGTAGATCAGCTTTTTGAAGCCCCGGCCCCGCAGCTTTGCAAAGCTGTGATAAATCACATCGGGAACATTAAAGATGTGAACCACATCAGGTTTCCTCTCTTCTGCGATCTTCTTTGCCAATCCGGCAATCCTGATCCAATTTTTTGTGCCGAAACTGGGAATGATCACCTCATGTCCCTGGGATCTGAGAGTGCCCATGAACATCTTCAGCCGGGTGGTCTTCTCCGGCTGATTGGCCAAAAAAAGTACTTTCAAGATCCACCTGATTTTTCATGAGAAATATTTTCCACCAAATCCGCTATCTTGATGCTTGCATCTCCCTTTCCAAATACATCCTGACGCTCATGGCTGGGCTCAAAGCATCTGGCCGACATAACGATCTTCTCCCGGTTCGGGCCGACAAGAACATTCCATCCATCCTCTACTGTTTCCACCCATTCAGTTTCTTCTCTCAGAGTTATGCAGGCAATGCCAAGCAAGTAGGCCTCTTTCTGCACGCCGCCAGAGTCGGTGATTATCTTTTTGGCGTTCTTCTCCAGGAGGAGCATGTCCAGATAACCCACCGGCTTGATCACCTCGATCTTCCGGATCAGATCATCCCACAGGCCAAATTCTCTCAAATATTTCTCGGCTCGGGGATGGCAGGGAAAGACCACATTTTTCAGATCTTTGAGCGCCTCCGTGATCGCCCTGAGCTTGTCCGGGTCATCAGTATTCGATGCCCTGTGCACAGTGGCCAGGTAATAGTCTTTTGGCTTGAGTACCAGGTCTTCCAGGATATGTGATTTATTCTGGGCAATTCTTTCGCAATCCTTTTGCGCATCCACCATCACATCTCCCGTTAAATGAACATTCTCAGTTATGCCCTCTCTTCTCAAGTTGTCCACGGCAGTCCTGGTCGGACAGAGCAGCAAATCTGAGCAGTGGTCCACAAGCACTCGGTTGATCTCCTCGGGCATGCGCCTGTCGAAAGATCTGAGACCTGCCTCGACATGAGCACTCTTTATGTGCAGCTTTGCAGCGGCCAGGCTTCCTGCCAGAGTGGAGTTGGTATCTCCGAAGACTATAACTGCATCCGGCTTCTCAGCCATGAGAGCCCCCTCCACCTTCCTCAGCATCTCTCCCGTCTGAAAGCCATGGCTGCCCGAGCCTATGCCCATGTGGTAATCAGGGGCCGGTATGCCCATGTCATCGAAGAATATCTTGTCCATCTCATAGTTATAATGCTGACCGGTGTGAATTATTACTTCATCAAGCCCCCGTCTTCTTAGCTCCCTGGATAACGGAGCCAATTTGATGAAGTTAGGCCGGGCGCCAACTATCGATGCGATCTTCATGAAGCGTCCCCTCAATTTATTCCTGCTGCATCGAATTTCAGCTCAAAGGGGTCGAAGATCAAATCGGACTGTTCAGGTTTGATATATCTGAGGCCTTTGCCGATCACTTCATCCGGCGTGAGAAGAGGATCGGCGACATAGACATCCAGCCCTTTGCCGGCCAGCAATCTCACCAGGGCCAGGTTGCGGCTGTGATAGAATTCTTTGACTCCAACCCGGAATGTTATGCCCTTGATGCAGATCTTAATGCGGTAAAGCGGCTTGTTGATTTTCATGCACTCCAGCAATATTCTTTCCGCCCAGTAGCGGATCATCTCATCGTTGACCTCTCGCGAGACACAGAGCAAGCGGCAATTGCTGAAGTGCTCTCTCTTTTCCATCTCCTTTATGAGAAACCAGGGGTATACGGGAATGCAGTGGCCGCCCACCCCGGTGGAGGGCAGATGAATATGGCAGAACTGGTGGTTGGCCTTCTCTCTTGCCTCGAAAAAGTCGATTCCCAGATCCTGGCAAATCTTGAAGAGTTCATTGGCTAAAGCGATATTTACATCGCGATAGCAGCCCTCCATGACCTTGATCATCTCCGCCACCTTGGCCGAGGAGACCAGATGGAGGTTGCAGATGAATTTTTTATAGACCTGATAGGCAACTATGCCGCTCTCTTCGTCCCTGCCGCCAATCACCTTGGGAAATTCCCGGAGTCGCGAGAGGCTATAGCCGGTCATTATCCTCTCAGGAGAATAGGCCAGGAAAAAGTCGCTCTCTCTAAGGCCGCTCGACTCACATAGCCAGCTTTGTACCAGGCCCTCAGTAGTTCCCGGCGGAAAGGTCGTCTCTAAAACGACCAGATCTCCCTTCTTCAGGATCTTGCCCAAAGAATGCAGTGCCTTCCCCATAATTGAGAAGTCGGGATTATTGCCGGCGTCCACAAAGACGGGCACAATCACTATGTAGGTACGGCAGCCTCTCGCGTCCTCGAATTTCGGCGTAGCCACGAGCCGCTTGCCGCCGTGCAATTTTATAAGCTCTTCTAAGCCCGCTTCCTCGGGTATGGGATTTTCTCCACGGTTTATCTGCCGGCAGCGCTCTTCATTGATATCCACACCCATGACCATAATGCCGCTGTCCGCCACAACCGCAGCTAAAGGCAGCCCGGCGTTCCCAAGGCCAATAACTGCGATCTTTGCATAATCTTCAGGCATCTCTATTATCCTTCCTCATCTTATTTCGTGATCACCACACTCTTTCCACAGGCCGGGCATTTATAAACTGTCTTACCATTGCCACTGCTTTGCGTGGCATCCCCCTTCAGCCTATGGCCGCAATAGCAGACCCATCCCTTTTGCCGGCCGGGATTGCCCAGCACGAGCGCAAAGGGCGGCACGTCCTTTGTCACAACGCTTCCAGCGCCTATCATTGCATACTGGCCCACGGTTATGCCGCAGACCAGTGTGGCATTAGCTCCGATGCTCGCGCCCCGGCTGATGCGCGTGGCAGAAACGCGCTCTTCTTCCCAGATAAACGCACGCGGATACAGATCGTTGGTGAAGGTGGCAGATGGGCCTACGAAGACATCGTCCTCGATGATCACGCCCTTATAAATGGAGACGAAGTTCTGGATCTTCACATTGCTGCCGATCTCGGCGTCGATGTCGATGTAAACGCTCTTTCCTATGCTGCAGTTCTTGCCGATCTTCGAGCCTTTGCGCACGTGGGCGAAATGCCAGATCTTTGTGCCCTCACCAATCATCTCGCTCTCGACTATGGCCGTAGGATGGACATAGTTGCTATTGCTTTCCCCTTGCATTTCAACCATTCCTATGGCTTCTTGATCTGCAATCCCTGCTTGATCTGCTCGCAGATCTGCAGGTTCTTCAGGGCCTCCTGGGGCGTGACAGGGAAGCTCTTATTGGTCTTGACACAGTCCAAAAAGGTCTTCAGCTCTACCTTTAAGGGCTCGACCTTGTTTACCAGGACCTTTTCGATGATGTTCTCCTGCATATACCTCTCATTTTCCACGCCGTATTTCCCTGGTTTTCGGTATATGTAAACCTCCTGGGTCATGAAGTCGCCTTCAGCCGTAAAGTCCTCGGACTCGACATAAAATGTGCGAAACTTCTTGGAGGATAGGCGGCTGGCGGAGATGGAGACCACACAGCCTGGGAAGACGGCCAGAGCCTCGCAGACGTTTGCGCTCCCGGCACTGAATATCTTGTAGTCGCATTCGCCTTTGAAAAGCACATTGAAGGCTATGTCGATGTCGTGGATCATGAGGTCCTCTACCACGGAGGCATCGGTGATTCGGCTTGAGGTGGGATTATGTCTCTTGATGGCTACATAATCTGGCCTCTGAGCGATTTTTGTCATCTCCACAACAATTGGGTTGAACCTCTCGATATGGCCCACACCCACGACCAACTCTTTGCCCTCGATCTGTTTCAAGAGCTGCATTCCCTCCTCAACCGTCAATGTGATTGGCTTTTCGATGAGGCAGTTTATGCCGGCGTCGATGACTTTTTTGGCCGTATCGAAGTGGTACCGGGTGGGCACGCAGATGCTGACTGCCTCCACCTGGCCCAATAGCTCCGGCAAAGATTTGCATATTGTAGCAAACTCCCGAGAACGCTCTGCGTTTTCTGTGGCCGGATCATAGACATAAACGGCGCCTACTCCTTTCATTTCCGAGTAGACGCGCACATGATTTCGGCCCATGGCCCCGACGCCGATAACTCCAACGTCCATGCTTCAGGCCTCAAAGGAATTTATGGTCTTGGCGATGTACTGCAGTTCCTCCTCGGTGAGAGAGGGATGCACAGGCAGGCTCAACACCTTGCGGGAGACGTCTTCGGATACGGGACAGCTCTCGTTAGTATAGCCCAGCTCCCGGTAGAGGGGCTGCTCATAAACCGCCTTGGGATAGTGAACGGCGCAGCCGATTCCCTTGCCTTGGAGGTACTCCATCAGCTTCTCTCGGGAAGAGGCAAAGCCCTCCTCCACCCGCACAACATACTGATGATAAACGTGCCTGACGTTTTTGGCCTGGTAAGGGGTGCTGATGCCCTTGATGTTGATGTTGTCGTTTAAAAACGCAGCATTGCGAATCCTCTTGGCCGTGAACTCCTCCAGCCTTTTAAGTTGCACCAAACCGAGGGCCCCCTGTATATTCATCATCCTGTAGTTGTAGCCTAAAGAAACGTGGTTGTACTTTCCTGTATCCCCGTGGCTTCTCAGCAGGCGCAGACGGGCGGCCAGAGCATCATCGTTGGTGGTGATCATGCCTCCCTCGCCCGTAGTCATGTTCTTGGTGGGATAGAAGGAGAAGCAGCCTGTAGAAAATGAGCCCACCTTCTTGCCCTGATATTCTGCTCCGTGGGCCTGAGCGCAGTCCTCTATCAGGGCAATTGCCCTATCCTGGCAGATCTCCTGCACCGCCGCCAGGTCGAAGGGCTGGCCGTAGAGGTGAACGCCGATCACAGCCCTGGTGCGGGGAGTTATTCTCTTTTGCAGATCCTCTGGATCGATATTGAAAGTCCTTTTGTCCACATCTGCGAAGACGGGGCGTAGACCCTGATAGAGGGCGCAGTTCGCAGTAGCAATGAAGGTGAAGGCGGGAGTTACGACCTCGTCTCCTGCCTTCAGTCCCAGGGCCTTGACGGCCAGATCCAGGGAGACGGTGCCGTTGTTTACTGCTATGGCATTTTTCACGCCCAGGTAGCTGGCGAATTCATCTTCAAACCGCTTGACACTCTCGCCCTGAGCGAGCATGCCGCTTTTCAGCACCTCTCCTACAGCTTTTATCTCTTCATCGCCAATGATTGGCTTGGCTATGGGAATAAAGTCTCTCATCAAGTTCTCCTCGAAGCTGTGATTCTCAACATTATCATCCTTTGCCTTGAAAAGGTTTGTTATTTGGAAAAGACCAAGCCCTTGTGAACGGCAGCGGGCAGTCCCCTGAATCCCGACTGGATGACCGTGCCCGGGTAGATCGATGTATTGATTCCGGTCATCACCCCTTCGCCCATGATCACGCCCAGTTTGCGCCTGCCGCTATCCACTCGCTCGCCTTTGCTGTACGATTTTATGTTGCCCTTGTCGTGACGCAGATTGGAACAAACGGTTCCCGCTCCGAAGTTGCAGCTCTCTCCGATAACGCTGTCACCCACGTATGAGAGGTGCCCGATCTTGCTGCAGCTCATGATGGCGCTGTTTTTAACCTCCACTGCGTTTCCTATCCGCACTTTGTCGCCCAGGCATGTCGTCGGCCGGATGTAGCAGTTGGGTCCGATGTCACATTCCTCGCCGATCAGGACCGGGCCCACGATGTAGGCTCCGGAGCGAACAACTGTTCCTCGGCCGATGGAAATATTTCCTTTCAGGATCGCGCCGGGCTCAACCTCGCCCTTCATCTGGGGTTCGAGGTCTTTAAGCAAAATCTCATTTGCGGCCAGAATATCCCAGGGCCTGCCGATCTCCAGCCAGCTCTTAAGCTCCACAATCCGGATCTTCTCCCTGGCGGCGAGCAGGTTGAGACCATCGGTCAGCTCATACTCGCCCCGCACGGAGAGCGGTGCTCTTCGCAGCGCTTCGAAGATGCTCCTCTCTAAAAGGTAGATGCCGGCATTGGCCAGGTTGGTGGGGGGATTTTTGCTCTTCTCAACCACCGATTTAAAGTAACCGTTCTCCTCTGTGAAAACCCCATATCTTTTTGGATCGGCGACATTGATGGCCGAGACGGCAAGGCCGCCGCGGGCCAGCTCTCCCAGGGCTTCCTCATCAGGCAGCACATCTCCGTTTAGAACCAGGAAGCGATCCTCCGCCCGGCTCTCTGCGGCCATCAGAGCGTGGCCGGTGCCGAGCTGCTTATCCTGAACGGCGTAGTCTATGCATAGATCCAGGCGGCCACCGTCCCCGAAGTAAGAGCGCACGGCATCGGCCCCGTATCCTACCACAAGGACGAAACGATTTGCGCCTGCGGCGCGAGCCCGCAGGATGATATGCTCCAGCAGAGGCTTGCCGGCTACGGGCAGCATCACCTTGGGCATCTTCGCGGTCAAGGGACGCATGCGGCTTCCTTCGCCCGCGGCGAGAATTATGGCTTGCATTGTGACTCCCTTGAACGAAGGGGGGACAAAGGCATAAAAATGCTTTGTAAAGAAAGCGAAAATGCTTTAGAGTTGCACACACCAGGTGCATGCATGTTGGATGAGTTCATCCGTTACACTGCCCTGCAACGCGATCAGGCTCCCCTGGCCTCTCTTTTGATCTACCTGAAGCGAAAGGGGGGCTTTGTCCAGTTGAATCAGATCTGGCGGGAGAATGGACCCACGGGGGGCGGGCCCTTCTGGAACCAGACCACTCTCATGAACAAGCTGGACAAGCTGGAGCGGATGGGAATGGTCAGCGTGGAGCGCAGAATTTTACCCTCGCCCCGCGATGAGGCCAAGAAGAAGACCAACACCTTCTACCGGCTAAGTCCGGCAACGCCCCTTTATCCTTACATCTTCGGCATGCTCAAGATCTACCGGGAGGAGCCGGACAAAT
Source organism: Methanothrix sp. (assembly GCA_026394565.1). Lineage (GTDB taxonomy): Archaea > Halobacteriota > Methanosarcinia > Methanotrichales > Methanotrichaceae > Methanothrix. Next base: position 1,806 of record JAPKYA010000056.1, on the reverse strand, counting down.
ACTCCTCGGAGCTGGTAGACAAACCCCTTGATCATCTAAGCGATCTGGCAGGTCGCTGCGCGTCCAGCGACCCGCTGGTGGGCAGGGAGCTGGATGTGGCCCTGGAGCTGATCGGCGAGGTCTTCTCAGTAGGAGGCGATGAGGTGAAGAGGATGATCAAGGAGAGGATGGAAAGGAAGGGCCTGATCAGGGATCACAGGAAAGAGCTGCCGGAAAATGCTCTGGAAGAAATCAAAATGGAGCCGAAGAAGGCGGCGACAAGGGCCAAGAAATCCACGAAGACCTCAAAAAAGAGGGAAAGGGCTAAGCCCATGCCCGCGGAAGGAAATGCAGAGTAGCTAGCTCCACCCTCTCTTCCTTCGATAGAGCCTGAGCATCTCCACCACGGTTTCGGGCGTCACCAATCCTGCAGCGGATTCTGTCTCGTAGAACCTTTTGGGAATGCGGGCGCGGGAGAGGTCGAACCCCTCCTGTACTTTGAATTTATATTTTTCTTCGAAGATCCTCTTGCCCAGATCCTGCAGATCTTCCTTTGTTTTGACAATGCCCACCGCTCCCAAAGAGTCGATGATATTTTCCTCCGTGTAAACTCCGCGGGCAAACAAACAGCCCACCAGGGAGTTGAAGACGCCGCGGGAGTTGTCCTCCTTGATGATCTCCTCCACCATTGCTTCCAGGTCCATGGGCTTTTTAATCGCCTTCTGATCGATGGCGTATCCGCCGTTGTCCAGATGAGAGTGGCGCACGCCCACCAATTGGCCCACAATGGATGCCGGCCCGGTGTGGTAGCCTGAGACCTCGTTTCCGCCTATTGCCATGGCATACTCCATACCGCCGTACTTTTTCGCGGCATAGTCCACACCCCGGCCGAGGGCGGCATAGAATTCATTGGGCGCTTTGACAATGTTCTCTAAGGCCTGAATGTAGCCTTCCACGCCGTTCCACTGTAGCTTTACATCTTGGGTCTCTTTGCTGGTGATGAGCCCCTTTTCCAGAGCCTCGGTGGCCCAGGAGAGAATCACTCCCGCAGACATGACATCCAGGCCCAGCCTCTCGCAGACATCGATCAGTTGCAGGACGCCCTCGGCTGAGCCGACGCCGAGGTTCGAGCCCAGGGAATAGATGGGCTCGTAGTCGTAAGAGACCTTTCTTACCTCGAATTCATGATGAGTGGAAAAGGCCGTCTTTAAAGCGGCGATATGCACACAGCCGATGGGGCATCCGGCGCATGAGAGCCTGCGAAAGAGCTGGTTTTCCGCGAAACTCTCGCCGCTGATCTTTTCGCCTTGTGGAAAGCTGGAGAGAAGGAAGTTTTTAGTGGGCAGACCCTTGAGCCAGTTGAGGACGTTTATGTTCACGGAGGTGCCGATGTCATGGTACTTCTCCATGACATCCGTCTGCACCGCTGTCTTGTAGAGGCGATTGTAGACCTCTTTGTAGCGCTTGACATCCGGAACGTTAACCGTCTCCGTTCCTGAGATCACCAGGGCCTTAAGCTTCTTGGAGCCGAAGACCGCCCCTAAACCCAGCCGTCCGAAGTGGCGGTAGGTGTCCACCACCACGCCCGCGTATCTGACTCTGGCTTCCCCGGCTGGACCGATGCGGATAATGGACCGCCGGCCTACACCAGGCTCGCGATCGCGCAGGATCACGCCCGTAGTCTGGGCATCGATGCCCCAGATGGAGGTGGCGTCCTTGATCTTCACAACGTCATCGTTTATGGAGATGTAAGAAGGCCGCTCGGCTCTGCCGCGGATGACCACCGCCTCATGCCCGGCAAAACGCAAGGCCAGAGAGAGCCTGCCT
>JAPKYA010000029.1 GCA_026394565.1 Methanothrix sp. | reverse complement strand
ATCTTCTCTCAGACGAAAAGCGTCCAAAACGGTGACCAGAATTCATGAAAGAATCGGAGACCGGAGAACCGATTTCTCCAATCAGGTTAGTCGCCAATTGGTAAACCGTTTCGGCGTAATAGTCTTTGAAGATCTTGATATTCAGAACATGCTCAAGAATCATCACCTGGCAAAATCCATCTCGGACGTTGCATGGGGAATGCTGGTAAAAGCAACCGAGAGCAAAGCAGCATACGCTGGCTCTAAGGTTGTCCTGGTAGATCCCAAGTACACATCTCAGATGTGTTCCAGGTGCGGCATGATAGTCAAAAAGGATCTCTCTGAAAGAGTCCATAACTGCTCGGAATGTGGCTTGACTATGGACAGAGATCTCAATGCAGCAATCAACATTCTCAGACTGGGGATGCAGTCTGTTCGCAAAAGCGATAGAAGCCCCGCCCTTTAGGACGGGGAGCGTTCACTAAGAACCCAATTCACCTACCGGCACAGGCAGTGTGGATGGTCGCACCACTGCACTCGCGATCCATCATCAGCCTGCATTTTTAACTCCAATTCGCTCTTTTTGCTAACAGTCTCAAGACGGCGACTGCAATTCATCCTTTAGCATAAGAATAATGTGCCCTGGATATCAAGGCGTGGCAACATATAAAAAACTTACTAAACTATAATATGCCCAAACCCGGACTCGATATGCCCAAACCCGGACTCGAACCGGGGACATTCAGATCTTCAGTCTGACGCTCTCCCAACTGAGCTACTTGGGCTCAAGTGGGCCCGACGCGATTCGAACGCATGACCTCCGCCATGTCAAGGCGACGTCATAACCAGCTAGACCACGGGCCCGCAAGCACCTTCCCTGTCTCGTTCTCGCAGATAAAGTCTTCGGTCCGACTTGGGATTAGCGACAATGAAATTTGGATAGGGCCGGCATCGTGCCCGGCCCTATCCAAATTTCAATTGTAGTAGACCTCTTTGTGATACTCATCCAGCGCCTTGATGGTTATCTGGTCCTTCTTGGCCATGAGAATGGCATCTGCCGCCGCCTGCGCCGCCTGGATGGTGGTGATGTAAGGGATGTGGTAGTCCACGGCGCTTCTCCGGATCTGGAAGCCGTCCTTGACCGACTCCTTGGTGGTGGGCGTGTTGATGATCAGCTTCACCTCGCCGATCTTGATGTAGTCCATGATATTGGGGCTGCCGTTGTAGATCTTATTCACCTTCACAACAGGCAGGCCCGAGCGGCGCAGGTACTCGGCTGTGCTGTCCGTGGCAATGATGGAGAGCCCAGCCTCATGCAGCTTCTTGGCGGCCACGGCCACAGCCGCCTTGTCCTCATCCTTGACGGAGATGAAGACCATTCCCTCCAGAGGCAGCGGATTGTCTGCAGACAGCTCCGCCTTGAAGAAGGCCAGGCCCAGCTTGTAGTCTATGCCCATGACCTCGCCCGTAGACCTCATCTCCGGCCCCAGCAGAACATCTGCGCCCGGCAATTTATCAAAGGGCAGGAGCACCTCCTTGACGGATACGTAAGGCGTCCTGGGCTCCAGGAGGTTGCCCTGCTCACGCAAGGATTTCCCAATCATGACGTTGGCGGCAATCTTGGCCAGGGGCAGGCCCACGGCTTTGGAGACGAAGGGTATGGTGCGACTCGACCTGGGATTGGCCTCCAGCACATAGACTATGCCGTCCTTGTAAGCCATCTGCAGGTTTACAATTCCTACGACCTTAAGGCCCAGGGCGATCTTTCGCACATAGTCCCTCACTACTTCTAAAACCACACCGGGCAGGGTCTGGGGCGGAATCATGCAGGCGCTGTCGCCCGAATGAATTCCTGCCTCCTCGATGTGCTCCATAATGGCGCCGATCAGAACATCATTACCGTCGCAGACAGCGTCCACATCGATCTCCACAGCGTTTTGCAGGAAATCGTCGATGAGAACGGGATGCTCACGGGAGACGCGCACCGCTTCGCGCATGTAGACCTCCAGGCCCGCCTCGTCGTAGACGATCTCCATGGCCCGTCCTCCCAGAACGTAGCTGGGTCGGACCAGAACGGGATAGCCGATCCTGGCGGCCACGGCCTTGGCCTCGGCAGGCGAGAAAGAGATGCCGGCATTGGGCTGAGGGATGTTCAACTGGTCCATGAGTGCATTGAACCTCTCCCTGTCCTCTGCCAGGTCAATGCTGTCCGGACTGGTGCCCAGGATCTTTGTCTTCAGGCCGCGGCGCGCGATCTCCTTTTCCAGGGGGATGGCCAGGTTTATGGCAGTCTGGCCGCCGAACTGCACCAGCACGCCGTAGTGCTGCTCCTTCTCCAGGATGTTCATGACGTCCTCTAAAGTAACCGGCTCAAAGAAGAGCTTGTCCGAGGTGTCGTAATCGGTGGATACGGTCTCAGGATTGTTGTTGACGATGTGCGCCTCGATGCCCTGCTCCCGCAGCGCCATCACGGCATGAACTGTGCAATAGTCAAACTCGATTCCCTGGCCGATCCTGATGGGGCCCGAGCCCAGGATAAGCACCTTCTTTTTGTCTGAGGGAACCAGCTCGCACTGCGTGTCGTAGGTGGAGTAGTAGTAAGGCGTCTTGGCCTCAAACTCGGCGGCACAGGTATCCACCATCTTGTAAGTGGGAATGATGCCCAGCGAGATACGCATATCGGTTATCTCTTCCCGGCTTTTGCCCACGATGCCGGCTATCTGCTCATCGGTAAAGCCGGTGCGCTTGGCCTTCCTCAGGGTCTGTGCATCAAGCTCCGCGGCAATCTCCTCTTCCACGGCAATGATGTTCTCCATCCTGTAGAGGAAGTAGGGCTCAATGCCCGTAATTTTAGAGATCTCCTCTGAGGACATGCCCCTCTTCAGGGCCTGGTAGATGGCAAAGAGCCGCTCGTCAGTGGGATTTTCCAGGAGGCTTCTTATCTCCCCATCCGTCCAGACTGTGTACTTTCCAGCGTACCCCAGATCTTTATCTATATCCAGGGAACGAATGGCCTTCATGAGGGCCTCCTCGTAGCTGCGTCCAATGGCCATGACCTCGCCTGTGGATTTCATGGCCGTGGTGAGGGTCTTGTTGGCTTTCACGAATTTGTCGAAGGGCCAGCGGGGAATCTTGATCACCACATAATCCACGGTGGGCTCGAAGGAGGCGGGCGTCTCTTTGGTCACATCGTTTCTGATCTCATCTAGTGTCATGCCGATGGCGATCTTGGCGGTGACCCGGGCAATGGGGTAGCCTGTGGCCTTGGAGGCGAGGGCAGAAGAGCGGGAGACGCGGGGATTGACCTCTATGACCCGGTACTCCCCCCTCTTAACCGCGAACTGGATGTTGCAGCCGCCCTCAATTCCTAAAGCGCGGATGATGTTGATGGCGGAGCTGCGCAGCATCTGGATCTCCTTATCGCACAGGGTCTGGATGGGCGTGACCACAATGGATTCCCCAGTGTGAATGCCCATGGGGTCCATATTCTCCATGTTGCAGATGGTGATGCAGGTATTGTTCGCATCCCTCATCACCTCGTACTCCAGCTCAATCCAGCCTCCCAGGCTCTCCTCCAGCAGGACCTGGTTGATGCGAGACCTCTTCAGCCCCAGCTCGCAGATGGAGAGCAGCTCCTCGCGTGTCCTGGCAATGCCTCCCCCCGAGCCGCCCAATGTGTAGGCGGGCCGAACTACCAGCGGCAGTCCCAGCTCTTCCATGACGGCCAGAGCTCCCTCGAGAGTGTTGACCGCTTTGCTCTTCGGCACAGGCTCGCCCACACGCTGCATGGCCTTCTTGAAGAGGTCGCGATCCTCTGCCTCCCGAATGGACTTGACGGACGTCCCCAGAACCTCGACATTGAATTTCTCTAAAACGCCCATCTCTGCCAGCTCGGATGTGATGTTCAGTCCCGTCTGGCCGCCGATGCCGGCGATAATTCCGTCCGGCCTCTCCTTCTCGATGATCTTGGCCACAATCTCCGGCACTAAAGGCTCAATGTAGACCTTATCGGCGGTGTCCGGATCGGTCATGATGGTGGCTGGATTGGAGTTGACCAGGACGACCTCTATTCCCTCTTCGCGCAGAGATTTGCAGGCCTGAGAGCCGGAGAAATCAAATTCTGCAGCCTGGCCTATCTGAATGGGCCCCGATCCGATGAGAAGGACCTTATGAATATCATTTCGTTTGGGCATCTCTATCGCCTCCCGGCAACGCCTGTCAGGCCATTCATTATTCTCAAGACCGATCCGAAGAATGGGTCTTCAGTGCAGAGCGGTCCGGGATTGGCTTCTGGGTGGTACTGGACCGCCAGAACATTGAGCTTGTCGCTCTTTATGCCCTCGACTGTGCCGTCGTTGGCATTGAGTTGGGTGATCTCCAGGTCCGTGCCCTCCACAGAGCCGGGCCGGACTGCGAAGTTGTGATTCTGAGAGGTGATGTAGACTATCTTCTTTTCCAGGTCTTTGACGGGCTGATTGCCTCCATGGTGGCCGAACTTGAGCTTGAAGGTCTGGGCACCCAGGGCCAAAGATATGATCTGATGTCCCAGGCATATTCCAAATACGGGAATCTGTCCGGCAAAGTGCTTGACTGCAGAGATGGCCTCCTTGGCCCTCTCGGGATCGCCGGGTCCATTGGAGACGAAGAGGGCCTGCGGCCTTGCCGCCTCGATCAGAGAGATGTCGGCATGAGCGGGAAGCACGGTTATGTCGAATCCGCGGCAGGAGAGGCTTTTTAAAATGTTCCTCTTAATGCCCAAATCCAGCACCGTCATGCGGGGGCCTTGGCCCAATATGTGGTAGGGTGATTTGCAAGTCACATCCCCCAGCAGATCTTGCGCGGAGATATCGATCCCCGATCTGGCCATTGCCACCACATCCAGGTCTTGCACGTCACTCCTTTCACCAATGGCAAGCGTTGCCCTCATTACGCCAAGCTCTCTTACCTTCAAAGTGAGCATGCGAGTATCCACGTTGCATAGCCCAGGCTTGCCCTCATCGATAAGGAATTGATTGAGCGTTCTGGCATGGCGATGATGTGTCGGCCTGTCCCAGTACTCCCGGCTGACCATGGCGCGGGGCCACATCCGGTCGGATTGAAAATCCTCACCGCTTATGCCGTAATTGCCCTGTAGAGGATAAGTGAACATGAGCATCTGTCCGTGGTAAGAGGGGTCTGTTAATGCCTCCTCGTAACCTGACATAACGGTAGTAAAGACCAGTTCACCCGAGACCACGCCGGGCGCACCAAAACCGGTACCTTCCACCCTCGTACCGTCTTCTAACCCTAAGACCCCAATCATAGTATCGGCAACACAAGAAGCTAAGTCACCTAAATACATTTCGATAATCATCATCTTTTTTAAGTTGGAGCCCTATTCCGCAAACATGGAATTAAAAGTGGAGATCTTGAAAAGCTCCGATTTCAGGCAGGTCTATGCCATCGGCGCCATCGGAGGCCACAGTCCCTACGACTTTCGCATTGCCTATTACAACGACTCGCCCAAAACAGTTGTAGAGGACGGCAAGAGCGTGACCGTCATGGAAAGAAAGATCGATACGGAGATCATTCTCTCACCTCTGGCGGCCAAGGAACTGGCCAACTGGCTGGTGGAGCACATCAAAGACTATGAGAAGGTTTTCGGAGAGATCAAGAGGCCGGGAGCGGGATCCCAGGGTTCTGCCATTGCTGGGAAGGGAGGCGAGCCGGCAGCTATCCAGGGATATATGTGAGGCGGCTATGAACAACAAAGAGACGGTGCTGCTGCACAGAGGCATGGACAAGGTCAAGCAGAAGAAGTATGATGAGGCTTTAGATATCTTTGAGCGAGTGCTGGCTCTGAACCAGAATATTCCGGAAGCCTGGAACAACCAGGGCGTGGCCCTCTATGGTCTGGGCCGCTATGAAGAGGCCCTGCAAAGCTACGATCGATGCCTGGCCATAGACCCGGAAAATCTGGATGCTCTGAGGAATAAGGGCTTTTTGCTGAGAAGCCAAAAGAGGCTGGAAGAGGCGCTCCAGGTTTATGACAGCGTGCTCCAGAAGGGAGGAGATGCTTTTGACATGGAAGCCACTGCAGCGGTACTGACGGCATTGGGTCGGCTGGTGGAGGCTTTGAGTTGCCTCTATCTGGCCAGAGAGGAAATGTCATTGGAGCGCTTAGAAGATGAGATTGCAATGGTAAAGGAGCTGATGGAGCAGAGAGGCATCCCTGTACCACAAGAGAGAGCCCCTCCGGATATAGCTCTTCAGAGGAATCTTCAGAGAGGCCTTCAGGGGAAAGAGTGATATTATCAAAAAAGAATGAATAGATAATTTTTGGGGGATAGATCTTGAAAGGCTTCATAATGATAAACGTTGAGCCGGGAACGGAGAAGGCGGTCCACGATTGCCTGGAGGGCATCAAGGGCATTCGGGAGGTTGTACCGGTCTACGGAGAGCGGGACTTCATCGCCATAGTCGATGTGGAGAGCATATCCGACCTGAACCGGGCTGTTCTGAGCGTGAGAGAGATCAATGGAGTGACTTATACCCAGACGATCCTTGGCATGGAGCTGAAGTTCTAGAGATCAATGCCCTCACTCAAAGATTCCGGCTCGCTTGCGCCCCTTTACCTGGCAGTCTTCGTCGCCGTCCTGGGATTCTCTCTGGTGGCGCCTTTTTTTCCTCGCTATGTCATGGATCTGGGCGCATCTTACACCATGCTCGGATTTATTGTCTCCATCTATGGGGCGGTGCAGCTTCTCACTCAGATACCCATTGGACGACTATCCGATCAGATGGGGCGAAAGAAGATCTTGCTTTTGGGCCTGGCCACCTTCTCCTTTTTGCCGCTCCTATACATCTATGCGAAGAGCGCAAATTCACTCCTGTTCATCAGAGCATTGGGGGGACTGGGGGCATCAGCTGTCTGGCCCATTGCCATGGCACTGATTGTCGATCGGGCAGAAGCGAAAAACAGAGGGGCGGCCATGGGCAGGTACAATGCCGCATTCTTCTCAGCCTTGGCCTTAGGCCCCCTCATTGGCGGAGTGCTCTACGACTTTATGGGGCTGAATGCACCTTTTTATTTGTGGGCTCTTCTGGGCGGAGCATCGTTTTTTGTTGTCTATTTCAGGGTAAAAGAGCCGGAGGAGATAAGGGTAAAGATGGGCCTGCTTCCTGCCAGGGGAAAGGAAGGGCTCATCGCTCCCGGCTATCGGCTCACATTTCTGGCCTGCTCCTGCGTTGTCCTCTGGGCGGGCGTGGTGGGCGGCTTCAACTTCACCATGCTGCCAGGCTTCGCTGCCGGTCTGGGCTTTAATGCCGCGGATGTAGGGATAATCTATCTGGTTTACGGAGGCAGCACAGCCCTTTTCAATATCTACTTCGGTCGCCAGGCCGACCGGGGAACAAGAAAAAAACTCATCTTCGCCGGTTGCCTGGCAGGAGCCGTCAGTTTTGCTGCTCTTCCCCTGGCGGATGCCATGATCTCTGTCGCATTCCTTTTCGCCGGCCTCGGAATGGGGCTGGGCATGGCAAGCCCGGCAGCCGCAGCGCTAATCGCTGATACCACCAGCAACGCCCGGCGCGGAGAGGTTTACGGCATATTCAATACCGCGCGCATGAGCGGTGTGGTGCTGGGGCCGCTTATTGCTGGAATGACGGCAGATCAGCATGGAGTTGACGGTGCGGTCTATGCCTTCACAATATTGGCCATAGCCATAACCCTGGGCACTCTAATCGTCCGAGAGTCGAATGAAATGAAATAAAAAATTTTAAAGCGCACCCGGAACGTTCAAAGCGCTCCAGGAACCTTGCGAACCTATCCTCAGTGAGGACTTGCTCTGCGCATACTTCAGGTTATTTTCCAGATGTCCGCCAAAGGTTACCGGGGTGGGAGACATAGATCCAGGAGCTTTGCTGCCGATCTGGACTGTATTGGTGCTGTTGCTGAGCTTGACCGGGATGGCGCTGGAGTAGAAGCTCTGGCCCAGGAGTGGGAAATAGGGAGCATCTAAGATTTCCAGAATTGATATGTCCGCAGCTTTGAAGGAGGCTGCCTTTGCAGGGTAGTTCATCTGGAAGAACATGGGGTCATCGTAAAGCCACATCGTTGCCAGGCCGGTGCCGGCCAGCATTAAGAGCACAGCTACAGCAATCGCATATTTCATCATAGTTTCTCCCCCTGAATTCCGTTGGATTTAAACCTATTGGAAAATGAGATGAGATGGGCAGGACCTTTTGCTCCATCTCAAGCATATCTCACCTGGGTCTTCCTATGACTGCCACCCTCGTGCTCACCACCAGATTTTTGAGCACGTAGTCCTGGCCTACAGCGCTGTCATAGGCAGTTGCCGGGGCGTGCTTGCCGTCTCGGGCGTAGACATAAACCCTGTAGCTGCCGGCATCGGTTGGTGCATTGGTCCAGGTCCACTGATTCATTGTCGACCAATCCTGCATTACCTTCCAGGCGCCTGCGGTCGACGGGCCCCTCAGCCAGAACTGATAGAGCATTGGATCTCTATTGGCATCAGTGGCCGTTGCCGTCCATTTTATTGATGTACCGGCACTTTGCGGGCTTGGCCTGTCCGGCGCCAGAGTCGTCAGCTTTGGCGGCTCATTGGCGGTGAGCTGATATAGCGCTCCCAGTGCGCTATCGTAGCCGGTAGCCGGATTATGCTTTCCATCCCGCACGTAGACAAAGACGGTGTAATCCCCTCCGTCGCTGCCGGAATTGGTCCAGATCCACTGGTTGTTTGTCGACCAATCCGCCACTACCTTCCAGGCGTTTGCGGTAGACGGGCCCTTCAGCCAGAACCGGTAGAGCATAGGCTCTCTGTTGGCATCAGTGGCCGTTGCCGTCCATTTCACTGTCGTCCCGGCACTTTGCGGGCTTCTCTTGTCCGGCACCAGAGCCGTCAGCCTGGGCGGCTGATTGGGTGTGAGCTGATACGCTGCTCCCAGTGCGCTATCATAACCGGTGGCTGGATTATGCTTTCCATCCCGGACATAGACAAAGACGGTATAAGCCCCTCCGTCGCTGCCGGAATTGGTCCAGGTCCACTGGCTCTTTGTCGACCAATCCTGCACGATCTTCCAGGCGCCAGCGGTCGACGGGCCCTTCAGCCAGAATTTGTAGAACACCGGCTCTCTATCCGGATCAGAGGCTGTTGCCATCCACTTTATAGGCGTGCCTGCGATTTGGGCACTGGGCCTGTCCGGCTTCAGGGAGATGAGAGTGGGCGGCTGGTTTGGCCGCAGCACTGTGAACAGGGCCCCTGCATCGTCATCCCATCCGGCCGGGCTGGAGTGCAGTCCGTCCCGCACCTGCACCTGAATCTCGCTGGTTCCTGCGTCAGCAGGTGAGGTGGGCCATACCCAGGTCGGGTCGGTGGACCAATCCCTCGCCAGCCTCCACAATCCTCCGGTAGTCGGTCCCTTCAGCCAGTACCTGTAGAACACAGGGTTTCCTTCCGGATCCATGGAAGACGCTCTCCACATTACAGTGGCTCCTATGGGCTGCGGGCTATTTACATTGCTGGCCAGGCTGGTGATAACCGGCGGCAGGTTCTGGTTGATGATGGCGAAGGGAGCTATTTCATAGTCGTCTGAGCCAGCCGGTCCGGCATGATGGCCGTCCCTAACAGCCACCAGCACCTGGCTGTAGCCGACATCCATGGGATTGGTTCTCCAGATCCAGCGGTTGTTATTGCCCCAGCCGGTCTGGTCCATCCAAAATCCGTTGGTAGATGGCCCGCGCAGATAGAACTTGTACTGCAGGGGATCGCCCTCAGGATCAGTGGCCAGAGCTGTCCATTTGATCCAGCTTCCCACGAACTGAGGAGCCGGCCGATCTGAGAACAGCACGTTCACTATCGGCGGCAGGTTGGCGCTGGTAATTGCGAAGGAGGCCGCCTTCTTGATGTCGAAGCCTGCCGATCCGGCATGATTGCCGTCTCTTATCCAGACCTCGATCTGATAGGTTCCAGGCGCATACCCGACTGTGCTCCAGGTCCAGACGTTGTTCGTGGAGTATCCGGTGTCAGCCCTTACCGCCGAGGACGGCGCCGGTCCGCGCACGAAGAATCTGAACTGCAGAACATCTCCTTCCGGATCGGTGGCTCCAGCCGTCCAGATTACAGGGGTGCCCACCATCCGCGGGCTGGCCAGGTTCGAGACCAGCGTGGGGTTGATAGGCGGCAGGTTATTGTTGCGATTGCCAAAGTCGATTCCCTGCTTGTTCTCTCCTGCTGCCAGAGCAAAGGAGTAAACCTGTCCACCCGGACCGGCAGGCGGCTTGGTCTGAGTCCAGCCGGCCAATGCGGCCTCGCTCACAACATAGTTTCCGGGAGTGATGTTCAGGAAGGCATAGGAGCCGTCCGGACCGGTGTCTGTGGTACTGATCACGGCCAGGCTGGTGGCATTTTTGAGCTGGATGGTCCAGCCGGGGAGCCCCGCCTCGCCGCCGTCCTTGGCACCATTTCCATTGAGGTCATTGAACTTCATTCCAAAGATCGAGCCTAAAGACGGCTGTGTGGCCAGCTTGTTGCCGAAGTTTTGGTTGCTGGAGCTGCCCGGGATGTGAACTGCTCGAACCGCTGGTGTGGTCGCAGTCCAGCCCTGTCTGGCCAGCTCCTTGATCTCGTAGCTGCCGGGCGGGATGTTGATGAACTTGTAGGCTCCGTTGGCATCTGTATTGACCTGTGCCAGCAGGATATCAGGAGCCGGTCCCGGCACCACATACACCAGATCGATTCCCCAATTGGGGACACCAGGTTCTCCAGTGTCCTTTGCTCCATTGCCGTTCAGATCGTTGAACTTCATTCCGGAGATAATATTGGGGCTGACTGCCGGAACGTTCACCACTAAATGGACCTGCGTGGTCACTATGACCTGTATGGGGTCGTCCACCTCATAAGTTCCAGGCACCAGGTTGCTGAAGGTATAGGTTCCGTCCTGGCCCGTGGTCACTGTGGCAATCTCTTTGCCGTTCTCTACCAGCTTGACCTCCTGTCCGGGAAGTCCGGGCTCGTCCTCGTCTTGCACTCCATTGCCGTTGGCGTCATAGAACTTTTTGCCGGTGATGGACAGGTTGCCCTTGTTGCCGAAATCCTTTCCGGAGATGTCCGCATCCAGGAGATCGACGGAATAAGATCCCTGGGGCAGAGTCTGAGTCCAGCCTTCCTGGGCGACTTCGCTTACCGTGTATTTTCCTGGTGCGAGGTTCTTGAAGGCGTAGGATCCGTCCTGGCCGGTGGTAGTGGCATTGATGATATTGCCGTTTTGGGCGAGCTGAATGTTCCAGCCGGCAAGAGCAGTCTCATCTCCATCCTTTGCTCCGTTTCCATTCAGGTCGTTGAAGTTGGCTCCGGAGATGGACCAGGATCCGTGGTTGCCGAAGTCTTTGCCTGTCGCATCGGCATCCACCAGCATAACAGAATAGGATCCCTCTTGAGGTGCGGTTCTGGCCCAGCCGGACAGCTCGATCTCCTTCACCGAGTAGCTGCCCGGCATCAGGTCCACGAATTTATAGGAGCCATCTTTCCCGGTCGTGGTGCTATTGACAGTGCTGCCCTCTTTGGAGAGCTGGATCGTCCAACCTTCCATTCCCGGCTCGCCGTCGTTGGCTCCATTGCCGTTGAGGTCGTTATACTTCATGCCCGATATGCTGTAGGATGACAGCTTATTGGCAAAGTTCTTGTCCGTAGCATCAACGTCTTTCAATTCCACTGAGTAAGCATCCTCTTGGGGAATCGTCTTGATCCAGCCGGACGGCAATGGCAATGCCTCGCTGATGGTGTAGCTTCCGGGCTTCAACTTCTCGAAGCGATAAGACCCATCGTCTTTGGTGATGGTGCTGACCTGGCTGTTATCAGGTTTGACAAGCTGGATCGACCAGCCGGAAAGGGCCTCGCCGCTATCTAAGAGGCCGTTGCCGTTCTTATCATCATAAGCAGCGCCGGAGATGTTCATGGCCGGCTCGCTGATGGTGAAGAAGGCTACAACCTCGCTATCAAAGCCATCTTCAGCCGCGTGCTTGCCGTCTCTTACCTGAACTTTGATTTGGTTTTCGCCAACATCCGTAGCGGATGTCTTCTCCGTCCAGGTCTTGGCATCGCTCCACCCGGTCACAGGTTGCCAGGCTCCGCTGGTTGCCGTTCCACTCAGGAAAAAGCGGAAGAGCAACGGATCAGAGTCGGCATCTGTGGCGTCGGCAGTCCAGGTTACGGCGGTACCGGGAATCTGGGGGCTGGTGACATCCGCCGTCAGAGAATTCAAGACGGGTGTCCGGTTTTCTGCCGGGGGAATCGCAGGCTCTGCAGGCTTCGTCTCATTGGCAGGCTGCTGCGGCGTCACATTTTCCGGTGCTATGGGTGTGGTCAGGTTCTCTGCCGCAGGAGGTACCACTGTTTCCGGGGCAATTATCACAGCTTCTGTCTCATTGACGGGCTGCTGCGGCGTCACATTCTCCGGTGCTACTGGTGTGGTTATGTTCTCTACCACAGGTGGTGCCACAGTCTCCGGGATAGGCTCTTGCACTGGCTTTATTTCGGGCGCAGGAGCAATTATGGAAAACTCGCGGCTCATGTTGCCGCCCTCGCCCTGCGGTCCATCGTGCAGGCCGTCTTTAACCTGCACCAAGATCTGGCTGCTGCCGGGCTCTGGGGCCGTCCAGATCCACAGGTTCTCTGATTGCCAGTCTGTGGCGGGCGTGCCGTTGACCAGGAATCGATATGAGATTGGATCGGATTCCGGATCGCCGGCCTGCGCCGTGAAGGTTACTGCCGTTCCCAAGATTTGCGGACTCTCTTTATCCGCGGTTAAGGCGGCAAGAGCTGGTGATTCGTTGAGCTTGATCGGTACGACTTCAGCCGGGACGACCTCGATTTTCGCGGGCTCTTGCACCGGTGCGGGCGCAGGAGCAATTATGGAAAACTCGCGGCTCATGTTGCCGCCCTCGCCCTGCGGTCCCTCATGCAGGCCGTCTTTAACCTGCACCAAGATCTGGCTGCTGCCGGGCAGCATGGCTGTCCAGGTCCACTGGTTCTCAGATTGCCATTCTGTGGCAGGCGTGCCGTTGACCAGGAAGCGATATGAGATCGGATCGGATTGAGCATCTTCTGCCTTTGCCGTCCAGGTGACTGTTGTTCCCAGAGTCTGCGGGCTCTCTCTGTCCGCGGTCAAGCTGCTTATGACCGGTGCATCGTTGGGCGGCAGAACTATCTCGAAATTGGCGCTCTTCGAGCTGTCTCCTTCGGCACTGTGCTTTCCATCCTTGACCTTGGCCTCGATGGCATGCTGTCCAACCTGCTCTTTGGTCGCGGTCCAGATCCAGACTGGGCTCTCCGACCAGTCCTGCATTACCTGTCCGTCCAAGAAGAACTGGTATTGCAGAGGGTCGTTCTGGACATCAGACGCTGCTGCCGTCCAGGTTACAGCGGTTCCCGTCACCTGCGGGCTCTCTTTGTCTGCGGCGAGACTGCTCATGGCCGGCGCATCGTTGGGCGGCAGAACTATCTCGAAATTGGCGCTCTTCGAGCTGTCTCCTTCAGCATTGTGCTTTCCATCCCTGACCTTGGCCTCGACTGCATGCTGTCCAACCTGCTCTTTGGTCGCGGTCCAGATCCAGACTGGGCTTTCCGACCAGTCCTGCATTACCTGTCCGTCCAAGGAGAACAGGAATTGCAGAGGATCGCCCTCGGCATCCATGAATTCTACAGTCCAGGTGATAGTCGAACCTGTCTCCTGGGGGCTGAGCTTGTCTGGGCTGAAATTGATGATCGTGGGCTTCTGATTAGGTGCATTTATAACAAATGTCGCGCTCTTTTTGTCATCAAATCCGTCTTGCTCGGCATGTTTGCCGTCTCTAACCTGGACCTCAACCTGGGCTTCGCCCTCGGCTGCAGTCCAGACCCATTGTTTATTGGGCTGCCAATCGGTTGTGGGAAGCCCGTTTAAGAAGAACCTATATAAAATTGGATTATTCTCGGCATCACTGGCCAAGGCCGTCCAGGTTACAATGCAGCCCGTCTCCTGGGGGCTGGCCTTATCTGCTGCCAATTCGGAAATTACCGGCTTTTCATTGGGCTTGTTTATGGTGAAGCTTGCAGTTTTGGACGAGTCGCCCTCCGGATTATGTGCTCCGTCCCTAACTCTCGCCTCTATGCTGTGAGCTCCGATTTCATTGACGGAGGCAGCCCAGGTCCATTGATTCAGATTTTGCCATTCGGTCGCCGGCTGATCGTCCAGGAGGAACAGGTACTGCAAGCCGTCGCTTTCCTGGTCACTGGCTTCCGCGACCCAGGTTACAGCTGTACCGGCTTCCTGGGGGCTGGCGGGTGCAGAGGTCAGGCCGGTCATGACAGGTGCCAGATTGGCAGGCTTTGTTTCCTGTGGCTGCGCCATCGGCTGCGTTTGGGTGGGCTGCTCCTCTACGGGCGGCACATAGGTTTGCTCCTGGGCCGTCACAATGGGTAACTCAGCGGTTGGCTGCGCCCGGGCTTCTGCAGGTGCCGGTGGGGCCGTCAACTTAAAGTCAACTATTTTCTCATTCGGAGCAAAATCGGGTCCAGCATGCATTTCATCCCTAACTAAGACGCTTATCTGGTAATTTCCGGCATCTCCGGCAGAGGTATCCCATTTCCAGGATTTTCCCTCGGACCATGATCTTACCGGCTCCCATATGTCTCCCATGGATGGTCCTTTTAGCCGGAACATGAAGGACATGGGGTCATTTTCCGTGTCCTCTGCTTTGGCCGTCCATTTTATGGAACTGCCTGCTTCCTGGGGACTGGGCTTGTCGCTCTCAAGGTCGGTGAGCATGGGCTGCTGGTTGGTGCCTACTCCGCCCATGTTATCCGTTGTGGCGAAATCCCCCTGGCCGGAAGCTCCCGGCGGCTGCTGATCGAATTGTGCTGAGGCTGATATGGCCAGGAGCACACCTGTTATCATTAAAACTGCAAAGACGAGAAATATGTCTCTGTACTTTCGCTTGAATCTATTCTTATTTTTGCTCTTGCTATCCGGTTTTTGCATATCCTCACTCTCCATTTTTCACTATCCCACTCGCGCTTGAAAATTTCATGACCAAAAGCTAGGCCAGGCATTTATGAATCTTTTTTTCACATTGAAGGCTTGTTAGCACATCATCGCCATTGGCAACCTCATGTGAATCCTCTGTGAATTCGATATTGGATATGGACTGCCATAAGCATATTTATTTCTCTGCAATAATCCCTCTAGGCAAAGGGATGCTTCGCGGAATCCTTTTTGGCCAGTATCTCCGATACCTTGGGATTTTTAGCTGCGGCACGCTCTATGGCCAGTTTTGTAGCCTGATAGTTTATCATCAGCTCCTCGGCCAGCTCCTGGGGCAGGGTCCCTTCTGCTACGCAGTCCATTACTGCCTTGGCCACAGCCGCTTGGGCGGGGCCGAATATAGGTATGGCCTGCCCGGCTCCTTTGATGGTAACCTTGTTTACCATGAGGGTGGAGGGCTTGGCTGGCAGGTTGGGCTCCAGTACCGCCAGCAAGAGAGTATGCCCCTTGGCAGGCGAGGCCAGGGCACTGACAAATGCCTGCTCGACGTAGCTGCCTTTAGGCCCAATTACGAGATCGATATGGGCGATCTCCGGCCCCTCTCCCACCAATGCCTCTCCAATCAGTACGCTATCAAAAGGTTGCATCATACATATAACCTTAGATCATTTTTCATATAACCCTATCGCCAAAAAATATATCATCATAATCCGCTGCAAGATGAGGCAATGCGAATACTTGTAGTCAACAACTATGGACAGTTCAATCATCTCATCAGGCGCGCCATCAGGGAGAAGGTGGATACAGACCTCATCTCCAACCAGACGCCGCCGGAGAAGATCGACGCCAATGGCCTGATCCTGGGGGGAGGGCCAACTCTTGAGCGCGCCGGGCGCTGCGCGGATTATCTGCGGGATCTGGATATCCCTATCCTGGGAATTTGCCTGGGCATGCAACTGATGGGCACCACCTTTGGCGGGAAAGTGGTTCCCGGCAGCATGGGCGGCTACGCTGAGGTGGAAGTAGAGGTTCTCAAGGAAGACGGCATTCTGTTGGGCCTGCCGCAAAAGTTCAAGACCTGGGCCTCGCACATGGACCAGGTGTCGGAGCTTCCCGAGGATTTCGAGATCCTGGCCAGGTCGAACGTCTGCGAGATAGAGGCCATGAAGCACCTGACAAGGCCGCTCTTCGGCGTGCAGTGGCATCCCGAGGTAGTACACACCGAGCACGGTCAGGAGCTTTTAGACAATTTCATTGCTCTATGCAAGAGATGAACGAAAAAGGCGACGGCGCGAAGAGAGAAGATCGCGCCGGGAGAAACGATCGAGAAGGTAGGATTGCTGAGCTTAAAGGGGCTTTTCTGGAGGGGAAAAAGCTCTCCCCGACAAAGCTGGCGGCTCGGATACGGGAGTATGGATTTCACTGTCTGCAGTGCGGGGAATGCTGCCGGGGAGAGGACCACAGCGTGGTCGTCTTTCCTCTGGAGATAAGACGCATCCTGACAGCCACAGGCCTGGGGTGGCTAGACGTCGTCAGCCCACCCGAAGAGGGTGAGTGGGACAAAGACGGCAGCTTTCATACCCTGGAGTGGCGGCTAAAAAAAGAGGGCGGATCCTGCCGGTTTTATCAGAATGGCCGCTGCTCCGTCTATCTTGCCCGGCCCATGCTCTGCAGCACCTACCCATTCTACTTAGATAACGGCGTATTGATGTGCTCGGAGTGCCGGGGCCTGGGGGGGAAGATCGAGTCCGACGAAGCGGACAAGATGGCAGAGCGGCTCATTTTGCGCTACCTTTTCGAGATCCAGGAGGCCATCGCCTTGCTGGAGATATACCGGGACTTCGAGAGGGGCGAGGCAGGGAAGAGCGGCGAGTGCATCGTGCACGACAGTGAGGGCGAGCACAGGATCGTTGGCGAAGAGCTCGTGGAATGAGATATGGTACGGGAAAAAAGCAGATTTTACTTCAAA
Source organism: Methanothrix sp. (assembly GCA_026394565.1). Taxonomy (GTDB): domain Archaea; phylum Halobacteriota; class Methanosarcinia; order Methanotrichales; family Methanotrichaceae; genus Methanothrix. The sequence goes on along the minus strand of JAPKYA010000029.1, from coordinate 15,123 downwards.
GTGAAGCTTACTACCAGCCTGTCGATCTGCCCGTCCGTGGCCTCGATCCGGTCGCTTGCAGGGCCGTCTTCTCGTGAGGCGTGCCGGCTTTCGGGAGCTGTTTATGTAAGGAGAGCATTCTCTCCACCAGGGAGACCAAGAGATGTTGTCTATCGAAGCTCAATTTCGTAATTATAATAGATTCATCAGTTCTCTTGTGGTAAAAGCTTTGACGACATCCTACCTCTTGAAATGTCCGTCATTGCTCCAGATCGGACAGTTTAAGGACATTGCCAGAGCCAGGAATGGAGAGTCATCGATATCAATTTCAGACATAACTTCAATTGCCCTATCTTTGATGGGGGCCAAGTCTTCAAGAGGGATAAAACTGATTTTGCTGAAGATAAAATCCTTCAAATAATCAAAGGATTTTTCGTCCAGCTTTGACTTGCATAACAATTCATTTTTATGTTTTTCCATTTCAATTTTAGCATATAAAACAGTATACATTTTGAAAGGCGATACGGATATTATATCTCTGGTCAAACCATTCCTTAAGAGAGAAGATATCAGGATATTCGTATCCAGCACTATCTCCATCCCAATATCTCCATTATTTCCCGCTTCATCTTGTGGTCTAATTTATTTACGTCATCTTCAGAAAGATCGCTTCTTTCTAAGAGCGTGTCAAAAATTTTTGAAATGAATATGTCATTTTTTATATCTTCTAGAATATCCCGTTCTATCCTTTTTCGCACTAATGCATCCAAATCTTTGTTGGCCTTTATCGATAACTCTATCTCTCGTGGAAGCTCAACTTCTATCGCCATTTTATTGCCCGTATCCTAAATGCTGGAAAAGAATATAAAACTACTTGCTCGCCTTCTGCACAATCCTGATCTCCTCCTCAGTCAGAGCGTACAGCTCGTAGACCAGCGCGTCGAGTTGCCCGTCCGTGGCCTCGATCAGGCCGCTTGCCAGGGCCGTTTTTTCGTGAGGCGTGCGGGCCTCGGGGAGCTGTTTATGCAGGGCGAGCATTCTCTCCACCTGGAGAGCTATGTGATCATGGCGGGCGACGTCTTGTGGGCTGCAGAATCAATCAGTTCTATCGAAGACCTATCGTTTCCCGAGCATCTTTCAGCGAGACAATTTTGAGCTGAAAGCCATCCGGAACCTGATAGTGTAGAAGAATTTTGTCGGTGGTTATGAGGTAATTCATATTGTACGCCAGGGCATAACCAAGATGAGTCCTATCTGTTGGCTGCAATCGATCTTTGCATTCGTCCACCAGATGCCAGCAGATTTCAGCAACCCTATTTGTGGGCGGTAGGAATCTGATATCAAGTTTCCTCCATAGCTCAATCAAAGAGGCGATCGTCTCCATTTTATGAGGATCGCACACCTCTTTTTCGCGAGTCAGACTCTTAAAAACAGTCTCCGCAAGTACTGAGAATGGGACACAAAGCTCTAGCGTGGGGTGATTATCGATGTGATCGAGCAGGCCGGTTGCAAGCTGTGATTTTCGATCTTTCTTGTCAGTGCTAACAGAATAAAAGAAGATATCAGCGTCAATGGCAACGTGATTCATTTCTTGCCAAAAGCCTTCTCTATTCTTTCCTTCGTCGCCTTATCTTCTTCCTCAGTAACTGCCCAGACGATCCTGCCGTTGATATCCACAGCGCCGCCGTAAGGCAACTGATTCTTGTCCGAATCGTAGATCTGCCCGACCACATATTCTGCCATTCATTTCCTCAATCAGTGTTAGGCATTTTTCAATAATATAGTTTTCGCCGGTTCATTTGCTAGCCTGTGATCCCTCAACGATCCTAATCTCTTCCTCCGTCAGCCCATAAAGCTCGTAGACCAGCGCGTCGATCTGCCCGTCCGTGGCCTCGATCTGCCGCTCCAGGGCCGTCTTTTCGTGAGGCGTGGCAGCTTCGGGGAGCTGTTTATGCAAGGCGAGCATTCTCTCCACCAGGGAGATCATGCGGTCGTGGCGGGCGACGTCGGTTGGGTCTGAGAAATCGATGGTGCGAATGGGAAGCTGTTCCAGGTACTGAGCAAAATACCTAAAGAACCCGCCTCTCATCGTTGTGCTAATTCTTTTCAGATAAAAATCCAAGACTTTGCTGTTCAATAAGCCCAAAATAAATTTTACAGATTCTTTCAAGTCGCTTTTTAAAATGATTCCATATCCACTTGTGAACGAGTATTCACCAAGCTCGTCCAATGCAAAAGAACCTCTATTGGCAATGTCCGGAACAAGAATTTTGCAGGCTTTCATTACCTCCAAATTCTTTGGATATACATAAGCGTACCATGAATCACCTTTCATCTTTCCGTGCTCTCGTTCCTCCAATTTAATTTTATTTTCCAAAAGATATTCATAGGTTTTAGGATATCTATTTTGCATTTCGTCTTTGCCTATAAATTTCATTCGCCCATTTTCCGCATCGTAGGGGATTATTACTACTCTGCTAGAAGGCAAAATGTTATATGGTTTTATTTCGCGTCCTTGCAGGAATCGGGATATAACATCTCTTTCAATTTCAAAATTTTTATCTAATAATTTTGATTTAACAATTGCTATTTTACCATCCGATGAATTTGAAATCATTTCCATAACGTATATTTCATTCGCACTTGTCCGGATTCCTTGTGCTATTCTTGAGGCTGCATTAAGCAATTTTGTTGGATTTCTGCTTAATTTATCAAGCAACTCAAGACTCGAACCCGTTGCAAAATTCCATTCATGTTCTGTTGCGTTGTTGGATGGAATGATCGTTCCATCTGCTTTCTTTGCATTACGCCAAGCCGAGATATCTTCAACCTTCACGAACCGGAACTCCTCCGAACCAGATTTATCCAGGAAAAGGAGGTTTGTATAGGTTGTTGCCCCTTCAAAGATCTGTTTATCTCCAAAGTGAACAATTTCTGAAATATATTTACCTTCTGTGAGCAAGGCCCTCAATGATTGCCCATACTTGGCATTGAAGAATTTATGCGGCAGAATAAATCCTAAGCGACCAATTCTATTTAGGAGGTTTAAACCACGCTCGACAAATACTACATAAATATCGTAATTCCCCGCGCTGGCTGATGCATATTTTTGCTTGTATCTCTCGACTTCTAACGGAGCCCATTCTTTCATCATTTGAATACGAATGTAAGGTGGATTCCCTATAATCACATCAAACCCGCCCTTCAAAAAGACCTCAGCAAACTCCCTTTCCCAATCAAAGGGATTAATCCTCGCAATCTCCTCCGGCCCCAGGCCCGGATTGTCCTTCAGAATGTCCCAGCCGACGAGCGAGTTGCCGCACTTGATGTTCCGGCTCAAGTCGGGCAGCGCCCTTTCCGCAAAGAGCTTGAGCTGCTTGGATATCGTCTCCTCATTCTCGCCCTCCAGTACTTTCAGAAGAAGAGAGAGCTTGGTCACCTCCACCGCCTGCCGGTCGATGTCCACCCCGAAGATGTTGTTCAGCAAAATTCTTTTGCGCTCCGCCGTGGTCAGCTTCCATTCCTCGCCCTTCCCCTGGTAAACTGGCAGCTCCGGCTCCCGGATGCGCCCCTTCTTGCCCGTCGCCCGGGCCGCAGGCAGGAGCTTCTCGATCTCCGACATCCTGCCGCTCTCCATCAATGGCACCAGATTTAGTATGTACCATTCCTTATGCCAGTCCAGAAGATGCTGATAGGCCACAATAAGAAAAGAGCCCGATCCGCAGGCGGGGTCGAGCACCCGCAGGCTTGCAGCCTCTTGCAGCGTCTTTCCTTCCAGCAGCGGAGCAATGGTATTTTGCACAATGTATTCGACGATGTAGGCAGGCGTGTACTTGACTCCACCCGCCTTCTTCACCTCCGGCTTGTCCTCGACCAGGGCATTGTGGCCCTCATCCAAGCGGATGACCTTGCCCAGAAACTGCTCGTAAATCTGGCCTAAGATTTCGGCGGGAAGCACTGAGAACTCGTAAGGACTCTCAGGGAAGTAAAGGCGCTTGATTATATTCTTCAGGGTATCGTCATCGATCACCAGCCCCGGCGTGATGGTATCGGGATTATCCCGGCCCGGCTCCTTGCCGAAATGAAAGATCCCTGAGTTGTAGCGATCGTCCGCCTGCAAGAACAGCTCGCACAGCCTGGGATAGACCCGCTCCCCGCTCAGCAGGTCCTTGAGGCTCATGTATCTCTCGATGCCCCGATCCTCGCAGATGCGTAGAAATATGATTCGATCGATGATGGTTTGAACGGCATAGTTGAGGCTTACCGTGTCCAGCAGTGGATTGTGCCGCGCTATGCTTTTGGCCAGCATCTCCCGCCACTCTGAGATGTCATCCAAAAGGGCAGCGTCCACTCTTTTGTCGCCCCGCTTTTGCGGCAGAGACTGCACATACTGATCGAGCGAACCGTTCAGCACCGCCTCCCTGGAAAAGAGGGCGGCAATCTCCCGCCACTTTTCTGCATATTGATCGTACCGGAAATACAGGAGCCGCGATTTCGTGGATTTATCATCCTTGGAGGGGCGCGCCCGGCAGTAGTAGACCGAGAACTCTTCAAAGTCGGTGAGAATGGAGATGGCAAGGTCCGCAGACCAGGCATAGCGCCTTATCTGGTAGGCAGGATAGACGCCTGATTCGATATTTATGGATGGCCTCTTCACCTCGACGAAAAATTTCCTCTTGTCAAACAGGCGAAAGCTGTAGTCGGGATTCTTGATCTTACCCTCGACATCGACCGCATCCTCTTCTTTGACCTCTCTCTTATCGGCCCGGCATTCCTGCTTGTGGTAGACATCCCACCCCAGCGCCTCAAAAAAGGGATTGATGAACTCCGTTCGAAGCTCAGTCTCATTGTACTGGCTGGATCGATAGATATCCTGATCACACTCGAACTTCTCCATCAGCTCGATGATCTTTGCGGGTGCTTGTGGCTGCGCCTGCGCCGGTTCCAGTTCCTGTGCCTCCAATTCCTTGCCCTCCGGGGGCTTCATTGACTGCTCTCACGAAAAGGCTTGCGGAGGAAATCTAGAAAAAAATTACATACGGACTGTTCTGGAAATTATTGCGTGACGGAAAAAAGGATTGAAAGTGAATACTTTAAGCCGGCACACCCGGTCCTTCTTGCTCGCCGATGGGTTCTCGGCTAGTGGTCACGTGCCCTTTGACAATAGCATTACTTTCATTCCAAGATACACTTACATATATCGGCTTCTCGTATCTGAGCATCTCAATAATATCCTGATATCTATCGATTTCATAGTTCAAACAAAACGTATCACCAGACATGCGAGATGCAGGAACCTTACCCCTCGGGTAAAAGTCTAAAAATCCTGCCAAAGATCCCTCCGAAAAGCAACTAATATGGTTTATGTAATCATAACCACACGCAAAACAAAATATGACGTATTTATCGAGACTCACAGATTTATTACCAGCCAGCATTTACAGTCGCCTCCCAAAAATTGATACTGCAGCCAATTGGAGATAAGACTTCTGGAAGTGACAAGACATTCACAGTATCCGAATGAGATCTGCAGACCAGGACCTGATCCTTAGGGAGCGGGCAAAAGGAGGAAGGCAGGATCATCCTGCTTCTCCAACAACGAAAAGTCGCGGTCATCTAGGCTTTCGTCGCAGACTGTAGTCCCAGTCTGAGAATATATTTTGAAACAGTTTTTTTGCCTAACATATCGTTGGTCAATGAGAAATAACAGCGGGGCATGCTTCATCCAACCTCTGAAATGGCTGGGATTCTCTGAGACCACAAAGCCGATATACCTCTTTATCTTAGCGCATATCGAAAGGCGAGATGAAATGCTTATAGGAATTGATGTGGGCGGCACCACCACTGACGCCGTTGTCGTGGACGGCAATAAGGTGGTCAAGACCGCATATGTGCCGACAAATCACGATAACCTGTTGAAGTGCCTGCTTGAGGCCTTGGACGAGCTGGTGCAGGGCATCGATACCGGCAAGATCGAGCGAGTGGTCCTGAGCACCACTCTGATTACTAATATGATCGCAGAGGGCAAGACCGATCCAGTGGCTTTGGTGCTCATACCGGGACCGGGAACCAACCCCAGGGACTACGCTCTGGGCAAAAGCATCATCTTGGACGGTGCTATAGATTTCCGGGGCAAAGAGATCGATCGGCTGCGTGAGCCCCAGATCAAAGAGGCCGCCTCCCAGATCAGGGCCCAGGGCCTTTCCCGCGTGGCCGTGGTCGGAAAATTCTGCCAGAGAAATCATGCCCACGAGCTGTTGGTGGGAGAGATCCTGGTCGCAGCGCTGCCTGGCAGCAATATTGTGCTGGGGCACAGAGTATCCGGCCAGCTCAACTTCCCCCGCCGGGCTGCGACTACCATGCTCACGGCCGCCACCAAAGACAGCTATGAGCATTTTGCCAAAGATGTGGCTGCAGCTCTGAAGGAGCGCAAGATCTCGGCACCCGTCTACATCCTCAAGGCGGACGGCGGCACTCTGCCCCTGGACAAATCTGTGCAAATGCCTGTAGAGACCATCTTCTCCGGGCCCGCCGCCAGCATTATGGGCGTGCTGGCGCTGACGGATCCGGGCCAAAGCAACGTGGTCGTGGACATCGGCGGAACCACCACCGACCTTGCTCTCATCCTCTCCGGCAAGCCCCTCCTCTCCGCCAAGGGAGCGCGGGTGGGCTCACTTCTCACCCACGTGCGGGCCTTTGCCGTCAAGTCGATGGCCATCGGCGGCGACAGCGCCGTTACCGTCTGCTGCGGCAGCCTGGCAGTCGGGCCGCACAGGGACGGACCGCCGATCTGCATGGGCGGGAATGGTCCCACGCCCACCGATGCCCTGCGAGTTTTAGGGCTTTCCCAGATCGGCGACGCCGCCAAGGCGGAAAAAGCTATGCAGATCGTGGCCCAGGGCCTGGGCTGCACCACCAAGGAGGCCGCCCAAACGGTCGTCGATGCCGTGGTGGACAAGATCGTCTTTGAGGTAAATGAGATGTTCCGGGAATGGGAGCAGGAGCCGGCTTATCGTATCTGGGAGATCATGAAAAGAGAGTTGCTTTCCGCTAGAAGCGTTGTAGGCGTGGGCGGAGGCGCTCCCCCACTCGTGCCGCTGGTAGCCGCCCGGCTCAAAGCCGCGGCCATTGTTCCCCAGTATGCACCCGTGGCCAATGCCATCGGGGCTGCCGTGGCCCGGCCCACCTTAACCCTGAACCTGCACATCGACACGGAAAAAGGAGAGTTCAGCGTGGCCGAAGAGGGTATCACGGGCCGGGTGACAGACCAAAAGATGGCTCCTGAGGATGCCGAGCGGCTGGCCCGGCGGCTTTTGGCGGAGCGGGCGGAGCGCCTGGGCATCGGCGAGTACGCAGGCGAGGCAGAAGTTACTTACAGCGAGGTTTTCAATATGATTCGAGGCTGGTCAACCGTGGGGCGGCTGATGGACGTGCGAATGGAAATTCCGGCAGGCCTTCTGCCCTCCTGGGGGAGGTGCTGAAAATGTCCTCCAAAGGCAAGTCCGGCAAGACGGGCCTCATCTTCTTCCCTGCCTTCGACTGGGCCATCTCGCCCACTCACCCGGAGCGAGAGGAGCGGCTGCTCTACACCCGCGACCAGATCTTCGAGGAGGGGCTGATGGACCTTCCCTCAATCGAGGAGTACAAGCCCCGCCTGGCCGAGAAAAAGGACGTCGCTCGCGCCCATTTCTGCGTACCCGACGTGGAGACGCAGGTGACACAGGCGCACCTCATCGCTGCCGGCAGCACTCTGACTCTGGCCGATGCCCTGGAGAAGGGCGAGATTCGAAACGGCTTTGCGCTGGTCAGGCCGCCGGGCCACCACAGCATGCGTGTGGTGCACGGCAATCGCGGCTTTTGCAATATCAACAACATGGCCATCCTGGTCGAGTACCTGAGAACCAAGTACGGCCATAAGAGGATCGCCGTCATCGATACCGATGTGCACCACGGCGACGGAACCCAGGAGATCTTCTGGCACGACCCGGATGTGCTCTGCCTATCCTTCCATCAGGACGGTCACACCCTCTATCCCGGCTCGGGCTTTGTGAACGAAATGGGCGGACCGCAGGCGCTGGCCCGCACCCTGAACGTCCCCCTGCCGCCCGGTACCACGGACGAGGGCATTCACTACGTTTTGGATAACCTCATTCTGCCCGTCTTGGATGAGTTCAAGCCAGATTTGATCCTGAACTCGGCCGGCCAGGACAACCACTACACCGATCCGCTGGCCAACATGCGCTTCTCTGCCAACGGCTACGCCCGGCTCAATGAAAAGCTGGCTCCCGACCTGTGCGTCCTGGAGGGAGGCTACGCCGTGGAGACGGCCCTGCCCTACGTGAACACGGGCATCATCCAGGCCATGGCCGGGCTGGATTATTCGCATGTCAGGGAGCCGGACTATGTGCCCGGTCGCTTCGTCCAATCGGTGGAGATGAAGCGAGAGATCGAGCACACCGTGGGGCAAGTGCAAAAGATCTGGGAGCAGAGGGACGAACTGGTAGCGCAGGCGCTGGATGGCTTGGGCGACTTCTACCGCCGCAAGAAGCGCGTCTTCTACGACACGGACATGATCAACGAGGACCAGGAAGAGGTAGTTCGCCTCTGCCCGGACTGCGCCGGCTACATGACCATTTCCACATCGGCCCAGCGCGGCTACGGCATTTTGAACAGCGCCTTTTGCGTCTCCATTCCTCGCGGCGCTTGCCCCTCCTGCCGGGACGACGCCAAAGAGGAGTATGCAGAGCACGTGGATGACAGAAAGATCGGCTATGTCTTGATGCAGGACAAGGACAAAGACAAGTTCAAGTTCTACAACAATATGACCAGGACGGAGAAGGGGTACTAGAGCTGGGGGTGGTGCGAAAGAAAAGCGGGAGAAAAACGAAAAAGCTGTTAGCGGCTTTCCGCCGGTCCAATCGGCTCGGAAATCCTGATCCGCCCCTGATCAGCATCGACCTCGATCAAAGTGCCGTCCTTTACCCGCAAAATCTCCTTCGCTACTCCGTCCACCAGGGGAATGCAGATGATGATGGCCCCTACCGCCACAATGGGCTCGGAGCGGATGTTGATCATGGCGACAGGCGCAATAGACCTCCTTCCTGAGCGGATAGATCACATAGTCGCACGCAATCAACCAAAATTGCTATATGCAATAGATGATATATAATGATTAATGGCACCCATTGTTATATTTCGACGGGGTGACTCATTTGAAGACCAATCAGATTTGATTGTATTGCCATGCGATACATACGGCGAGGTAACGCATTTCGTGGCTGAAAGGCTTGAACAATATAAGATTTCAGTTCCAAAAGGGCAATACGCGCTTGGAAAAGTTGTATTTTTGCCATATGATAATAAAATGCTTACTGCAAAATATATAGCGTTTGCAGCTACGGTAAGCGGCGACGACTCTCCTACAACTGCGGAAGTGATAAAGACAATAGGAAATAGCCTTGGAGAATTCACGAATAAAAATCCATCAATATTAAGAGTATCAGCCCCGCTTCTCGGTACTGATGATGGGAAATTGCCTATTGAGATAGCTTACAGGGCCTTATCAGAATCCTTCAAGTCATCCGCAAATTCCAGAGCCATGCTCACGATAAGCGTTATGCAGGCAGAGATGTTCAGAGATCTAGAATCAATGAGATGGAATAATGATGGAGGGACATTGAAATGAAGATGAGCTCGTCCGTCATAAATGCAATTGAAAAGCTGGGGCAAAGCAAAGAGATTACCGCTGTCGACCTGGCCAAGGCGATCTTTAGCCAGCATGCCACCGATTATGCAAGAGGCAGAGTTGCCAATATAAAACTAAAAGATACTCATGAAAAAAGGCTGGCAATGGATTGGATTAATGATATCCAGACGCTCTTCATATTTTCCAGCGATAAAGAGCCGACCCAGTCCAGTCAAGGAAGCGAGAGTTCGATAGCATTGCCTATGCTTGACGGTCGTTTGGCTATCATTGGCTTGTGTTTGCTGGACAAAGACTTTCGCACGCAGCTGATAGATCTCGAAATCTTTCAGCCACTTATCGAAGAGCTCAAAGCACCAATTGATAAGATCTTAACCGATCGTGGCCGCAAGCTCTATTCAGGCGGATCTGAAATCTCCATTGCAGCGCGACTGTTAGCGGATACTGCTGAAATAGATCTCCTTAAGTTTTCGGATTATGCTGACGCATTTACTGATTTTATCAGGAATAAGAGTTCAAGTGAACCACTCATAATAGGTATCGATGCAGCATGGGGAATGGGAAAATCAACGTTAATGGGGATGATCAAGGACCGTTTGAAATCAAGCTATCCTACAGTATGGTTTAACGCATGGAAATATGATCAAGAGGAATCATTGTGGTCAGCATTGGTTCTAGAAATCCTCTCACAGACATCTTCCAAAATTGGACTCCGGGAAAGATTCCTTTTTTATCTACAGAAAATTAATAAAAAGATGATTGCATTGCTTATTATAGAAATTATCCTTTTAATTATACTTGGTTTGATTCTCCTCACAATTCTGCATTATCAATCCCTGCAATTAATGTTTGGAAATAACATCATTGTAGATCTTAATTATGAAAAATTGGTCAACCAAAAGGGCTTAGCTTATGTTATTCTTCTGTTTATATTAGGAGTTACATTTTTTAAAGATTTTCTTGGACCTTTAGATTTAAAAATGGATAGATATATTCAAAAGAATGACTATGAGCAAAGAATTGGATTCCTCGCAAATTTCAGCAAAGAATTTAATCGCGTAGTGAATATGATAGTAAGAAGAAGGTGCGTTTTCAGTTGGGATGGGGTTCCCGGAACGGATAACGATAAACTCATTGATTTCCTGTGGCAGAAACGTCAGATTGATTGGATATATTCTGCAAAATTTGAAAAGATCGATGATAATAGGACCATCAAAGCATCTAAAGATAAAAAATCCATTTATCTAAGACTTAACAATAAAAGAACCAAAGTGGTATTGAAAGGCGAAGGCATTAGTGATTATGAATTCGTAGCAGAGATAGAAAACGAAGCTCCTTCGCCATTCTCAATGGCCCGCCTCAAGCAGCTATGGTCTTCAGATCATAAGCAAGAAGAAAAGCTAATGATATACGAAAAAACGGATTATCCCCTCGTGGTGTTCATCGATGACCTTGATCGGTGCACGCCTCCACAATCTGCCGATATTATTGAGGCTATAAATCTCTTATTGGATGCGAAGAATTGCGTCTTTATCCTCGGGATGGATGGCAAAGCAGTTGCCAGCAGCATAGAGGCCAAATATGAAAAATTGAAAGATTGCTACAAAGAATCAGGAGATTCAACCGGCTACTTGTTAGGACAGCGATTCCTGGAGAAGATCATTCAGATAAAATTCTTCATTCCCAAGATAGATGAAAAGTTGATGGAATTCTATGCGGATTCTATTCGAAGAAGACCAGACAAGCCCGAAATGACGAATCAACCGGAGAAAAACGAGAAGAAGATACAAGAATACACCGAATATCTGGAACAAAAGATACGCGAAGGAAAATCCAGGGAGAGAGCTAATGACGCGGCAGAGAAATCAATGCCAGATACCGATTCATCCATCAAGGAAGAGGCCCGCAAAAGGGCGTTCGCGAATTCCTGGGAGAACTCAGTGGAAGTAGAAAAGGCAATTAGCGGAGTATTAAAATATCTTGATTCGAATCCGAGGAAAGTCAAGAGATTTATAAATTTATTTAAACTGCAATCTTATATAGCGGATCGCAGGATGTTGCTGAAGGAAAATAATATTCAATTGGATCTATTGGCAAAATGGGCAGTAATTTCCCTGCAATGGCCAGAGTTAATCCAAGCGATTATCTATGATGAGGAGTTCATGAGTCGCTTTAAGAATGATAAATTACCTGGGTATTTTAATTCTAAGAATGTTCAAGAATCTTCAGATTTGATCGAACTATTAGGACAATATCCAAAAGAAAAATTATCAGATTATATTTTTTTGAGCAGAACAGGTCGATAGGAGAGCGACTTGAATATTTCATGTCCTTTTCACTTTGCAATCGACTGGGATATCTTTATGACCCCCAGGTCGGCATCGACCTCGACAAAAGTGCCGTTCTTTACCCGCAAAATCTCCTCCGTCACTCTGTCCACCAGGGGAATGCCGCTGATGATGGCTCCTATCGCCACAATGGGCTCGGAGCGGATATTGATCATGGCCACGGGCGCAAGATCTCTCTTTTTAAGCTGATAGATGACGTAGGAGCCCACCGTGGAGCCCTTGCCACCGGGAAAGATGAGCACCTTTCTGGCGATGCACTGGCCGAAAAGCTCGTGCGCCGGATCGACTACCATGCCCGTCTTTGCATCGACATTGCCCAAAAATGAGATGGCATCCTTTGTCACCAGAGCCGGGCCACTGGCCTGACCGGAGGCAACTTTGTGGCATTTTATCTCCATTCTTACCGCCCCCCCAGAGCTACATCAATGCACTCTTCCAGACTTCCAAGACCAGCTTGAACGCCGGCCAATCCGGGCAGGTAGACCAGCGCCTTGCCGGAATTAACCATCATCTTACCAAAGCGTTCCGTAGCAGGAGAGACGACCATGCAGGTATCGCAAAAGACCTGCGCCCCGCTCTCCTCAATGGCCGCCACCAGATGGGGATGCAGATCTGCGATTTTGCGGGCGGTGCAGACCCATAGCTCCTTTTGCACCTTTTCGCCCCGTAGCAGCCCAGCAATCTTCTCCAGCTCCTCAGCCGAGCAGTGGGGGCAGCCTAGAGCCACCACGTCCGCACCGCTTCCCGGATACTTCGCATAGACCTCATCGATCTCCTTTCTGTCGAAACCGATCTTCTCCTCCACCCGCCAGGGGCCGGGCGGCTTAGGCGTGACATTTTCTACGTAGTAAAGGGCCACGGAGCCGCTGGCAGCCATGGCCGCGCCCAGGGCCTTGAGCTCATCCGGGGCGGGCCGGCGGCCCGGCAGCCGGAAAAAGGGCACGCCGTCCTTGACGATTCTGCCCACCAAAAATCCCAGAGCCCCGTAGTCCGAGCCCCTCAGATCCGCCCGAACCTCCACCAGGTGGGTAGGCAGTCGATTCTCATCCAGATGGTAGCCGTAAAGAGCCGTCTTTCCCACCAGCGCCGCCGCCAGAGCAGACGGCCCCCCCTCGCGATTGGTGCAAGCCCCGATCACTGAATTGGCGTAGGAGACGGCGGAGGACTCGCTCCAGGCCAGGTGATCGCCTTTGGCGGCCAGGCCGTCATAAATCTGATAAGGAGTGCAGGTACAGTCGATGGTGACGCCCAGTTTTCGATAGGCTTCGATGGTCTGCTGCTGCTTACGGGCAAATTCTTCCCCAATGCCCATCTCCTTCCAGCGGCACAGGTCCATGCCCGCCGGGTTGAGGATGCTGGGCACCATCACTTTGCCCTGCAGGTCGGAGATCCACTCCAGGCCCGCTTCGCCGATGTTCTTGTAGGATACTCCCGCGATCTGCACCGATCTCACGGGCACGAGCTTCTCTGCGCCGTAAATGTCGCCCAGCGCCACAAGGATCTCCATCATGCGGCGCAGGGTCTCGCCTTGCTCGCCCTGATAAATGCCTTCTTCCTCACGGGACAGGTACATGGCTATTGGCTCTGGGCTCTTGGCAATAAACTCTTTTCCTGCAACTTAGGTTCCAGAATTTCGTTCAAGAGATGTCCTTCTCTCATCGTGACTTCGCGTCTTCGCGCCTTCGCGTGAGATCCTGCAGCCCTGATCAGCCCGGACGGCGGCCAAGCACACGCGCCTCGCGGGCAGAGGATGGACGAAGATGCCTGGCCTGGGGTCAAGAACGGGGCAGTGCGATGAAAGCGCCCTGCGGGATCTTGCGGCTTCTTGTCCCTGCGTCAGGGCTAAACCGCAATACACCGGCTATTTTGGTTCTTTAAGTACGTATAACCTGCAAAGATTACATCTTTCTTCATCCCACTCCAGACAAGACCTAAATTACTTTTGCTATCTGACCATTCTATACGTTATGGAATGAATTTTCGACAATTGCCCGTTATCGAATTACCGGCATCAGCGAAATCAGAAAAGCGCTATAGAATCCTCCGCGCAACACCAGAGACCTTATGAGGTCGGGAACATGTTTATAAAAATATCTAGTGCTTTTAAGCAGGCCTGAAATGTTATATAATCGACCAGGTATAACTTGCGTGGATCAAAAAGAAAAGCTAAATTTCAATGGAAGCTCCTTAGATAAATTTTTATACAATCGCATTGAACTAGTGCACCATAACGAAAGTATTAAATCTTATAAAATGTCCATAATATAGATTATGGCAAGAAAAACAGTATTCTGTGTGAAATTGAACGAGGAAGAACGAGACGGGCTGAATCGGTACATCCGTTATGGAGAATCGTCCGCAAGAAGCTTGACTCGTGCAAGAATACTGCTCCTGGCCGACGAAGGTCAATCCGATGCTGAGATCGGAAATGCCTTAAAGGTGAGCAGAACGACAACCGTGAGGATAAGAAAGAGATACTGCGAGGGTGGTCTGGAATTTGCATTAACAGAAAAACCTCGTAGTGGTGCGCCTCCAAAGATAGATGCGCGAGTTGAAGCTAAACTGACTGGCCTTGCTTGCTCAAATCCGCCGGAAGGAAGATCGAGATGGACGATGAATTTATTGGCTGACAAGCTTGTTGAGCTGGGGGAAGTTGACTCTATCTCAGGAATGAGCGTTTGCAGAGCATTAAAAAAAATGAGATAAAGCCATGGCTCAAACAGCGATGGTGCATAGGGAGCATGACAAGCGAATATATCTGGAACATGGAAAATGTATTGACTCTATATGAGCAGCCACATGATCCAAGGCATCCGATGGTCTGTTTCGACGAGAGGCCTTGCCAACTGATCGGCGATGTTTTAGTGCCTGTACCTATGAAACCTGGCAGTCCGAAGAAGGAGCATTATGAATATGTTCGCAACGGCACATGTTGCGTACTTGTTGCTATTGATGAACATGCTCAATATCGTGTGGATATAGATTTAAACTGAGCCAATATAGTAAAATTATAAATAGTAGTAGTATCTAGCATTAATATGTGAGTGGAAGTATAGGGCAGGACGTATCGCACCAGAATGCCGACTGTTTTGA
>JAPKYA010000004.1 GCA_026394565.1 Methanothrix sp. | reverse complement strand
GGAATGATCTGGCTGAGGCTATCGTACCAGTAGAACACATCCGGGCTCTCCGGGTGGTCTTCGTCACCTTTCACGGCCACGTCCCTCTGGTAGGTGTAATTGACAACGGCGTCAAGCCGGTATTGGCCGGGCTTTGTGTTCTTGTAAGCCTCAATGGGAAACTCCAGTCTGCCGGAGCTCTGCCCCTCCCGGATGTTGCCGGGAAAGGCCGCAGCACGCTTTATGTCTATGGCGCTCTCGTTCTCGGCTAAAAGGAGGAGAGAGACATCCTGGGCCACAGTTCTCTGCTTTTCCAGCTCCTGCTCTTTTTGCGCGGCGAGAATCTCCTCTCTTTTATTGGCACCCGGCTCCTCGTTGACTTGGAAAGAGGTTATGCGCCCCCGGTTGGTCAGCGTTAAAAAGAGAGATGTCTCCTCCCCCTGATCGACATGGGAGCGTTCCAGGGAGAGGGTTAGATTGGGAGTTCCGTATACCTTGTAGTAGTCGTCCCCGAACTCCTCCGGAGGGATGGGCGCTCCGGCCTCGATGGCCTGCGAAGAGGGAAGGCAGACCGTGAGCAGTGCCAAAACAAGGATACACGACAAGCCTGCAAAGAGGGCATATCGGCAGCGATCGCCCATGAATTTGTTATTCATTCAAATCCGCCCTAATGGATGCAAAACCAATAACGATGCCACAACAATCTATTTAACTTTGTTGTAACTAAATGAGTTACAATGCAAGAAGAAATAGTAGAGGGCTTGCGAAAGCTGGGACTTACGGAATATGAGGCCAAAGCATATGCCACACTAGTAGGCATGGGCGAGGCTAATGCCAGAGAGGTGCACGAGCTGAGCGGAGTTCCCAGAACCAGGATTTACGACATCTTGAGAGATCTGGGCAGCAAGGGCTTTGTGGAGTTTGTGCAGGGATCGCCCACCTACTACCGGGCCGTGGAACCGGATAGGGTCATGGAAAAGCTGAGAGATGAGCTGGTGGCTTGCATCGACCGATCCACCAGCGAGCTTTTAAGCCTCAACCTGGAGGCGCACGGCAGCTCTCCGGTCTGGTGCGTTCGCAGCGAGTGGGGCATAAATAACCGAATCCGGGATTTTCTCAGCAAGGTTGAGCGGGAGCTGATCGTCTTCTGCCGCAGCCCGGATCTCTTGATTGAGCATAAAGCTGAAATGAAAAAAGTGCCAGGCTTGCGGATCAAGGTCGACAGGAAAGAGAAGTTCGTGGGTCTGGGCTTCGAGGTCCAGGAGATGAAAGAAGGGGCGGAGAGGTTCTTCAAAGACCACATCATCGACGGCACCAGCAACAGCATAGACGGCCTGATGATTGCCGACGACCGCTCCTCCATAGTCATTGGCACAATGGGGGGCGAGAGGCTGGCCGTAATTATAAGACTGCCTGTGGTGGCCATGCTGCAGAAAGCGGTATGGGAATCCCTGGTCTAGAATGCCTTCTCATGAGTTCCTGCATTTCGCCCTAGCATCTCAGCCGCGGCAAGAACATGGGCACCCTCTTTTTGTAGTCCTCATACTCCTCTCCGAACTCCTCTTGCAGCGACCTCTCCTCGTGCCGAGCACCCAGGTAAAAATAGACCGTGGCCAGGATGTTGAAGGCCAGCAGATTGTAGGCCAGCCGTTGCCAGCGATCAAAGGCAATGCCTAGCGCGCCTCTCGCCCGTCTCTTGAATCTGGGGTCGGCCAGCAAGCTGTGCACAACGGCGAAGAGCACAAAGTATGCCCCCATGGCAAAAGCGCTTGAGATCATAGATCCATACTCTATTCCTGGCAAACTATTAATAATTCTCACCTCACAACGATCGCCTCGTGAAGAGGTCCTTGGAAATGGACTGCCGCCTGCAAAAGGAGGAGTTGGAGTTCTGGGAGAGTCAGAAGAGATGCGGAGACGAGATGGACCTCAAGCTGGCGCGCGACCTGCCTGACGACACACCTGATTTCATATTGAAGATGATGGGCGATTTTGAGAATGAGGTAGCTAGGTTCTGTTTTTCCGGGGCAAAGGGCCGGGTTTTGGATGCGGGATGCGGCAATGGAAACCTGCTCCTAAGAGCCCTGAAAAATGAAAACAATAAAGCCTTGGGGGAAAGGGCGGCCTTGCAGATCATCGGCATGGATTTCTCAGGCAACATGCTGGGGCGGGCGGCTCTTCGGGCAGCAGAAGATGATAGGGCCGGCTTTTTGCAGGGCTCTGTGACCAGTCTGCCCTTCAGGGATCTGTCCTTCGACCGGGTAGTAAGCAGCGGCGTTCTCACCTGCCTGCCCAATACAGAGGCGGCAGCAAAGGCCCTGCAGGAATTTTATCGCGTTTTAAAACCGGAAGGAGTCCTGGTGGTGGACTTCTTTTCCCGCATCTCCCACTACACCCTGATCAGGAAGCATCTCTTTCGAGAACCGATAAATCCGCCTGAATACGTCTCGCCTGCGGAGTTTCAGAGAGCGCTGGAGAGGGCTGGCTTTGCCGTCCTCGCTTGCCGCGGCTTTGACTTCAAGCCCTGCCAGGGCTACCTCTTCCTGAGCCGCTGGCGACCGATCATCGATCCTGGCTATTTTCAGGAGAGGCTCTCTAGCTTTCTGGAGCGCCGTGTCCTGCCCGGGCGGCCAAGGCTCAATCTCCTGGGCTACAGGATCTATGTAAAATGCATTAGGAAATAGAGATCTGGTGATCTATGGCTGCCGAAAAGACGAATTATCCATTCAGTTCACCCCTATTCGCGATCCAATTATGGAATTAAATTTGTATAGCCCCTAAATCCGCTATATGCCCGCAGAGCATTATATTCTAATGTATGAATGGGAAATTATCCATATCATTATATTTATAATTAGTTCTTTATCTCAATATTCGGGAAGATCTGTGCAGAGGTAAATCAGTCTCTCTTTGCTATCATTGAATTCCATTGTATTCATTTCTGTGTGATAAGTTGAATTTATTGTGTTAATGACGGTAATAGCTAACTCCTTGAAATTCGACTATAGCAGGCTCCATATCATGGCAGTAACTGGAAAACCTTTGTGACTCAATTGACTAATAAAAACATAACAATTAATGCTTATAATTGATTAAATCAATAAGTCCGGTATATATTTTCTTTCAAATGAATATACAGATTGTGTTTTTGCCGAGCGAAACTGGCATATATAAGGATTATAAACATTAATGGTGATGATCCTTCCATTTCTCGTAGTTGGAATTATAATTGCGAGCACAATCTTAGTGTGCTCGTACAGAGTGATCTATGGACCAGGGACGTTCAACCGCATCGTAGCTGCCAATGTGATAGGCACAAAAGCGATTGTGCTCTTGATCGTGGTGGGCTATATCATCGAAAGGCCACATTTCATCGACATCGCACTCATGTATGCTGTAATTGCGTTTATTGGAACTATAATTATTGCCAAGTATGCAGAAAGAGGAGAACTATGCTCGCGATAGACGTGATCTCGACAATATTTTTGGCGGCAGGATCCTTAATCATGATAACTGGAACAGTGGGGCTGTTGAAGTTCCCTGATTTTTATACCAGGCTGCACGCCACAGGGAAGTGCGATACCCTCGGACAGATCCTAATTATACTGGGCTGTATGATCTATGAAGGATTTACCTTTATTACCATAAAGCTTCTACTGGTATCGGCTTTCTATTTGCTCGCGGGTCCAGCGAGCACGCATGCCTTGATGAAAGCTGCGTATGTTACCGGTTTGCCGGTGTGGAAGAAGGGCGACAAGAGGATGTGATGGAGATGACAGAAATGGTAGAAGATCACAGGACATTTTCCATTGCTCTGACTTTTTGCATCATGTTCATCTTCTGGTTGCTCTTATCAGCCTGGACGATTTATCTTCCCGAGCCTTACGATCTCTCCAAAGTATCAAGAGGCATATTAGCTGCATTAATCGTTACTTTTCTCACCTACGAGATTTTTGTGCCGGGCAGAGGTGAGAAGGTCCTCTTAAAGACGCGAAGGTTCATTCCATATGTGGGATGGGAGTTATGGCAAATTTATCTGGCCACCATTGACGTGGCAAAGCGTGTCTTTGGCATACTGGAGGTAGACCCACAAATAATCGAGTTTGATACAACACTAAGAAGCGACTTTGCCCTGGTCGCATTTGCAGATTCCATCACCCTGACTCCGGGGACGATAACCATAGACGTGGAGCCGGAGAGGGGGAGGTACATAGTCCACGCCATTGCCAAGGGGCCTGCAGATTCTCTAACAGTGGACCAGACCATGCAAAAAAAAGTGGGGTATGTCTTCATGGAAGAGTAGGGAGGCGAGAGATATGATAGTTCCTATTGACTTATTATTATTGTTATTCCTTCTTATAGTAGGCATAGCGGCCTTATGGGTGAAGGACCTCTTGGCGGCCATAGTCCTGACTGGCGCTTATAGCTTTATAATGGCAAATGTGTGGCTGCAGTTGGGCGCAACCGATGTGGCGTTCACCGAGGCGGCGGTAGGAGCCGGTGCCTCAACCGCCCTGATGATGGCCTGTTTATCGAGGGTGCCGAGGTGGGAGAAAAAATGAGCCTCCCAACAATGAAACCCCTGACTTATGCCGGGCTCATCACTGCCATACTTCTGATAGCGGTATCCCTATACGCAGTTGAGGATATCCCCGCGTTCGGTGATGAGAACTCTGCTGTAAATAAATATATTAAGTTATTTAACGTCAATGCAGATGGCTTGGTGGAGGATTTAAATGCAGGCGTTCTCCCGGCAGAAATCAAAAATAAAATAGAAAAGATGGGATTTATTAAAGGCCCTACCTGCGAAGGTTGCCAGGATGAGAATTATCCAACCCTGGAAGAAGGGAATTACGAGATCAAATGGATCGAAAAGGGATCGTTAGAGGGCGGACGGATGTCGGAAGGGGGCTGGGATGTTCTCATCAAGGAGGGAGAAATATATTATAACGAATTTCAACAATATTATTTTATTAAAGAATCGGATGGAAATCTGACCGTCTACAGATACAACTGGCCGGTTAGGGTCATGGAGAAGACGGAAGAGGAGACGTTTATGATAAACGCAGTTACCTCAGGCCTTGCGGATTACAGAGGTTATGATACAATGGGCGAGGAGACCGTCATCCTCACCGGTGCTATTGGTGTTATTTTGCTGCTGAGGAGGCGAGGAAGACTATGACCCCGGTGAGAAAAACATACAAACGGAACGTCATAATAGAAGTGACTACGAATTTGATGTTCCCCCTGATCTTATTATTTGGGCTGTATGTGATGATAGGAACGGGCGGTACGGGAGGGGGATTCCAGGGTGGAACAATACTTGCATCCGCTTATATCCTTTACATAACAGTCTTTGGCCATGAGAAAGGCAGAGAGAAGATGCCGGAGTCTGTGAATGCTTTATTCAAGAGCCTCGGGCTGTTTCTCTATAATGGAGCCGGCTGGATATGTGTCCTTTTCAGCCTGGCTACTGCGCAGTGGCTGAACATGCCTGCATTTTGGCCCGTGACCGATTTCGTGGGAGTTGCAGGGGCGCGGTCATTTTTGGTAGGATATATGGTATCTGTGGGCATAGGGTTGACAGTGATGGCCGCCTTCGTCTCGCAATATTTTGATCTGGCGTGGAAAGAGGATGATGAGATGGAAGGTGGTGAAGAATGATGGAATGGATAACTGTGCATGTCCTTGAAAAATATAACTTCTGGATCGCCATACTCATCATTATTATAGGTCTCACTGCAACGATAGTAAAGGAGAATTTAGTCAAGAAACTCATTGGACTAAGTATATTTCAAACCGCATTTTTCTTATGGGTCGTATCACTCGGAGATGTTGGAAGGAATATATTGACCACATGGGGATTGAAAACGCAAACTCCACCCATTTTATGGACAGAAGCTGCGGAGAAAGGATACATATATGCCAATCCCCTGCCCCATGTGCTCATGCTCACAGGGATCGTGGTGAGCGCAGCGACAACAGCAGTCGCCCTTGCCATTGTGATAAGGATATACCAAAAATACGGGACCATAGAAGAAGACGAAATAATACAAAAAGAGATGGAATTTGAGAGAGCGGGGGTGATTTGAGGTATGGATCTAGTTGAGCAATTCCCGGTTCTCATAGTTGGGCTATCCATGTTCCTTGCCTACACTATGCTACTTACGGGGTATCTTAACCGGAGGCTACCGTTCTTCATGTCTCTGGCCATGAATTCCTTCTTCCTTATCCTATCCCTGTTCATATTGAATCACGTCCTCACTGTGGGACCTATCCGCTACTGGCAGGGGGGGTGGAGGCCGCCCTGGGGCATAGAGTACGTTATAGATGCCATGAATGCCTACCTGCTGGTCATAGTTATATCAATGGTCATATTAGGATTAATATATTCGAGAGGTAACGTAAGGCATGAGATAGAGGAGAGGAAGCATGTCACCTTCTATACCCTTGTTCAGCTCATGGCCGCCGGGTTGTACGGCATAACCGTTACTGGTGACCTGTTCAATATGTTCATCTGGCTGGAGATCGCCTCTCTGACGGCTTACGCATTGATAGCTGTAGCCGGTGGAAGGGCACTAAGACCGGCTTATAATTATGTGATAATGGGCTCTATTGGCGCTTGCCTCTACATCTTTGGAGTTTGTTGGCTTTACTCCGTCACCGGAACGCTCAATTTCGCTGATATGAGGCTTTTGCTGCCACTCGTATATGACAATAAAGCAGTTCAGATGGCCTTTGCCATGATTGTGGTGGGAGTTATGATAAAGGCGTATATATTCCCACTTCATTTATGGCAGCCCGATGTGTATACCTATGCTCCGTCCACTATTAGCTCAATGATGGCCTCAGTGCATGTGAAGGTTATGTTTTACATTCTCATAAGGATGTTTTACTCAGTCTTCACATTGGAATTCATAAGGCATTATATCGGTCTTGATTTGTTAATATGCTGGGTTGCGGCAATCGCCATATTGGCAGGTTCAATCTGGGCCATAAAGCAGAGAAATCTGAAGAGGATGCTGGCCTACTCCTCAGTATCACAAATGGGGTACATACTCTTAGGAGTGGGACTGTCCCCCTTATCACCCTGGGGGCTGGTTGGCGCCGCGGCTCACATACTGAATCACGCCATAGGCAAAGGCTGTCTCTTCATGTGCGCCGGCGCTATCAGTCAGCAAGAGGGCCTAAAGGACATAAGGGACTTTGGGGGCCTGGGAAAAAAGATGCCGCATGTCTGTGCAGCCTTTACTATTGCCGCACTCTCCATGATAGGAATTCCGCTTACTGCGGGATTTACCTCCAAACTGTTCTTGATTTATGCCTCCCTGGATGCCGCTCAATACCCCTTCGTTGCCGTATTGCTGCTAAGCGGCCTCCTAAACCTGGTATACTTCTGGAGGGTTATTGATCAAATGTACTTTGTGAAGCACAAGGAGACAGAGAATGCGATAGAGGTCAAAGAAAAGGGCAAATCTCTCCCGCTCAGCATGGTTGCACCTATACTGATCCTCGCATCTCTTTGTATCATCATGGGCATCGTCTGGCTCACAGATATTCCATTGCCTTTGATCAATCACATCTTATCGAATTTGAGAATGGGGGTGACGCTCTAATGGAGCTAATGACGCCATTGTTTGCTATTCTGTGCCCGGCGATAGCAGCAGCCTTAATACTGCCATCCAGGAACCATCCCAACATAAGAGAGGCATGGACAATAGCCGGAAGCGTAGCAATGTTCCTGCTCGTCCTGTCCATGGCACCGCTGATAGTAAAAGGTGAGACGATAGAATTCACCTTATTCCAGTCGATGTTCAAGAATATTTATATTGGATTCAAAGTCGATGCCTTTGGGGAGATCTTCGCCATAACGGCATCCTCCCTCTGGATCCTGGTCTCCATTTACTCTATCGGATACATGCGAACACTTAAAGAGCATGCTCAGACGAGATACTACTTCGCATTCTGCTTCGCCATAATGGGAGCAGTGGGGGTTGCGCTATCAGCAAATCTAGTTACCATGTTCATTTTTTTTGAGATAATAACTGTCTCTACCTATCCCCTGGTAATTCATGAGCAGACACCGGAGGCGCTGCGGGCAGGGCATAAGTATCTGGCCTATCTGATGCCCGCAGGGGCCTTCCTCCTCTTCGGGATCATGATCACCTACTACCTGGCAGGCACTACGGATTTCACCCCAGGCGGGATAAAAGCCCTAGCTACAGCCTCACCAATGATAATAACCGTGCTATTCTTCGCCTTCCTTCTAGGATTTATGAAGGCGGCGTGGATGCCCTTCCATTCCTGGCTGCCCACGGCGATGATCGCACCTTCGCCCGTGAGCGCATTATTGCACGCTGTGGCGGTGGTCAAGGCCGGAGTCTTCGGAATAGTGCGCATAGTGGGCTACGTCATAGGCATGGACCTGATGCAAGAGCTGGGGCTCTGGCTGATCCTGGCTGGCATCGCCGGCTTCACCATGATCGTTGCCTCCTTCTTCGCCATCTCCCAGGACAACCTCAAGAGGAGGCTCGCCTACTCCACCATAAGCCAGCTATCCTACATAATTTTAGGTGCGGCATTGCTTAACAAGGAGAGCATACAAGGGGCCATGTTGCACATACCCTTCCACGGATACATGAAGATAACCCTCTTCCTTTGTGCCGGCGCCATACTGGTGGCCACGGGGAAGACGAAAATAAGCGAGATGGCAGGCATCGGGAGAAGAATGCCTGTTACTATGCTCGCTTTCAGCGTGGCTGCCATAGGCATGGCTGGAATCCCACCGGTTTGCGGTTTCATCAGTAAATTATATCTCTGCATGGGCGCATGGGCAGTGGGTTCTCCCTATGGAATGATTTTTTTAGCAGTCATCCTGATTAGCTCATTGCTGGACATAGTTTATTTCTTCCCCATAATACTAACCGCGTTCTTCAAGAAGCCGGCGGATGAAATAGGCGCAATTGGAGAAATAAAGATAAAGGAGGCCCCACTTCTGGTGGTCATCCCCCTGACGATAACCGCGATCTTCTCCCTGGTATTTTTCATATATCCCAACATGTTCTACATATTTGACCTGGCAAAAATGGCTGTATCCCAGCTATTCGGAGGTGTATGAAGAATAAAATGAAGAATTTTATGTCAGAAAGATAAGGAACGGATCCGAGAGACGATCCCAAAGAGAATGCAGCAAAAAGAAGAGATAGTATTAATTTGAAGATGTGGAGGTGGCATGATTATGGAAAGATTGGTCATTCAAATGTTGTCGCTGTTGATAGTAATGCCTTTAGCATCTGCCATCTCTGATACTGATACGGCTCTGGCCGGCCAGCTTAATGTATCTCTCGGCAGCCGAATTCCTCAGGAGGAATGGAACAGAACCTTCGGCGGTTCCAGTGACGACGTAGGCACCTATGGCCAACAGACAAAGGATGGCGGTTACATCATTACAGGTTATACATCGTCTTACGGTGCCGATGCACCGTTTTCCTGGCTCATAAAAGCTCCCTACCGAGGTGATCTCTGGCTTATAAAAACCGATGCAAATGGAACCAAGGAATGGGATAGAACCTTCGGCGGTTTAGGAAAGGAGTTGGGCTTTTCCGTCCAGCAGACGAATGATGGCGGTTACATCATAGCAGGAGGGAAGAAGTCCTTTTGGATTATTGGCAATTATGATGTTTGGGTCATTAAAACTGATTCGAAAGGGAACATCGAGTGGGACAGAACCTATGGATGGTCCGATGAGGATCTGGGATTCTCGGTGCAGCAGAGCAAAGATGGCGGTTACATCATTGCAGGTTACACATCATTTACCGACGGCAAAAAGGCCTGGATCATCAAGATCGATTCTCTGGGAAATATTGAGTGGAATTTAGCCACTGGCAAAGCAGATTCTGAGGCCGCCTGGGTCCAGCTGACCAAAGACGGCGGCTACATCATCACAGGTTATACGCCGTCTTCGGGGGCCGGCAAAGAGGACGTATGGCTGATAAAGACCGATGCGAAGGGGAACTGGGATTGGCTCAAGACCTTCGGTGGACCGAATAAGGATTTGGGTTTATCGGTCCAGGAAACGAAAGAAGGCGGGTATATCATTACCGGTTTGACAGAGTCCTTTGGTGCAGGAAAAGGAGATGTCTGGCTGATAAAGACTGACTCGAAGGGGGACAAAGAATGGGACAAAACCTTCGGGGGCGCAGGTTTTGATTCGGGTGCCTCTGTCCAGCAGACGAGTGATGATGGTTATATTATCACTGGTTACAGCACAATATCTACGGGAGGTGTCAAAAGTTATTCCCAGCTTTTTAGCACCTCTGACCGGGGCCGTGTCTGGTTGATAAAGACCGATGCGAAGGGAAACGAGCTGTGGAATGAAACGTTTGGCGGCTCTAGCAGCGACTGGGGCAACTCCGTTCAAGAGACGCAAGACGGCGGATACATCATAACCGGTGTCACAGAGTCCTATGGCGCAGGAAAGGAAGATGTCTGGCTGATAAAAGTAAAATGAGAGACGAATATAGGATGTCAGGAGGGAGATCGATGGAAAATATTAAAGAAGAGAGGGAAACGAGGGAGGGCGGCGAGTACTTTTGGCATACCTATTATGGCTTTCCCTCTGAAATGCTCGGCTGGGTATTGCTGGTGGTATCTCTGTTATACTTTGCATTTGTGGTATCAGTAGCCTTAGGTATATTATGATAATTATTTATATGATAAGGAGATGACGAAAATGGATATAATGCTAGCAGTTCTCGCCATAGTGGGCATCATTGGATACGTTTTTCTCTTTCTCGGAACCGCAGAGCCACGTCACCGGCACGGAGACCTATTCCTCGCAATCGTTGCTTTCACCCTAATTGTAATGGTAATAGCTGGTTTATTCATCCAGTGGCCAACCGAGTTCGCGTGGCAAGAAGTGACTGCATTCTATGCGATATTCGGTTTCGCTGCATTCACATTTCTTATTTATGCGGCCAAAGGATTGCGTCTTTGGCTCTCGAAAGATGAGGACTACTATAAGAAGAAGGGGGTGTGAAACGGATGATTGGCTGGCTGCACCCAGGGCTTATATTGATCATTGGAGCCTTACTCGTACCGTTTTTTAAAGGCAAATGGAAGAAGGCATATTTGATTATTCCTCCTTTGGTAGCGCTTATAGACGTTATACTCATGTATACGGGTGTATTTGGAGAAATTCCTTTCTCAGCTTGGCGTCTACCCTTTTTGGAATACGAACTCGTTTTCGGAAGGGTGGACAAACTGAGCTTTTTATTTGCACTGGCATTTACCCTTGCCTCTGTCCCAGTCATGATTTACTCGCTTCACGTAAAAAGCAGCACTGAACACATGTCCCAGCTAGTATATGCGGGGAGTGCGCTGGGAATAGTTTTCGCCGGCGACCTGATAAGTCTATATTTCTTCTGGGAGATTATGTCGATTGCCTCCCTGCTCGTTATCTGGCATGGAGCGACGGATAAGGCTCATAGTGCCGGGCTTAGATATATCATGTGGCACATCGCCGGGGGCATAACCCTGCTGGCAGGCATTGTCATGTATATTGCGGCTACGGGCACAATAGCCTTTAATGCCATCAGCTGGGGTTCAGGCAATACACTTCTACCATCATTATTAATTTTCATTGGTTTTATATTAAATGCCGGTGTTCCTCCTCTGCACGCTTGGTTACCAGATGCTTATCCGGAGTCAACAGTTACTGGCTCGGTATATTTGAGCATCTTTACGACCAAGTCTGCAGTATATGTTTTGGCGAGGGGCTTCGCGGGATTTGGTCCTCTGATGTGGCTGGGAGCGATCATGGTTGTGTATCCCATATTCTATGCCGTCCTGGAGAATAACTTAAGGAGGGTCCTCTCCTACAGCCTCATCAATCAGGTGGGATTCATGCTCTGCGGCATAGGAATGGGCATACCTCTTTCTCTTAATGGTGCTACCGCTCATGCCTTTGCCCATATCATCTATAAGTCGCTGCTCTTTATGAGCGTGGGAAGTGTGCTTTTTAGGACGGGGACTGCAAAAATTACTGAGCTTGGCGGATTATATAAGAGCATGCCGTTAACTACCGTTTTCTGCTTAGTGGGAGCGGCATCTATTTCGGCATTCCCTCTGTTTTCCGGTTTTACGACCAAAGCAATGATCGTTCAGGCATCTGCATTGGGAGGTCTGGCTATAATATATGTTCTTTTGCAGCTTGCTTCAGCCGGTGTATTCGAGCATGCGGGCATAAAGGTTCCCTTCTTCACCTTCTTTGGCCATGACTCCGGCTTGAGGGTAAAGGATCCACCACTCAATATGCTATTGGGCATGGGGATAATGGCATTCCTATGCATCTTTATCGGCCTGTATCCCTATCCCCTCTATCAACTCCTTCCGTACCCGGTTGATTTTGAAGCATACACAGCGCCTCATGTTATAGAATCACTCCAATTGCTATTGTTTGCTTCGTTTGCTTTCTTCCTCCTCATCAAATCCGGAATATACCCGCCAGAGCGGAACACAATCAGCCTCGACACTGATTGGCCATTGAGACTTGCAGGAGGAAAGTTCATCTGGTTCGTAAAAGGGCCGTTAACCAGCTTCTCAACCTGGATGGACGGCAATATTAAGAGGATAGCTGCCGATTTCACTGCGTATGGGGAAGAAAAGGAGGAAAGAGTGTTCATTGGGGTCTCAGTGATGCTGGCACTCTTATTCCTGGCCTTGTATTTGATTGTGCAGTTGGCATATGGGTGGATTTTCACTAGCTGAAAATATCTAATGGGAGGTTGGAAAATAGAATTGGCAAGTCAGGCACAAAAGAGATGGAGTTCAATAGGAGAACCCATCTCTAGACCCTCCTGTAGAAAATTGAATTCCATAAATGCCAGAAACCTAAGAAGCGAAAGGAGGGGATACAAAGGAGAAAGAACGTCCATACCAATATAGCGTACAATAATTAAAAGCAGAACATGGATGAGAAAGTTGAAGCCGAAAGAGCTATCTAATCGAAGCAATTAATGGTGATAAAATGCGATATCAATCATTGGGTTATATCCTGATGGCACTTATAACTCTTTGGATATATGTAACCACTGTATTAGATGCAGTTATTAAGGAGTGATATATGTGGATGCTGATGAGGGATTAGTGCTTGCAGGAGCATCGCTTGGAATAAGCATGCTGGTTATTTGGATTGTTTTTATTATTGCCCTTATATGGACTAGAGGGGCAGGATGAAGTAGCGGCGGGGCAGGAGGTAATACAGAGGAGACGAGATGGCTGACAAGCACGAACTACACATCGAAAGTAAGACTCGAAAGGAGAGCATTCAAGAGAACCTATTGGTCATTGTAGTGCTCATTTTCAGCTTCATCTATTTTCTATTCCAACTATATGCGTGGTTTGCGAGCTCACAATGATAGTCGACGGTGCTATTTCTATATAATCATATAAGTATCCACATGCTTTTGCAGGCCGCAACTTACGGCCTCACAAATTCACACCTTGCCCCTTAAAGAAGGGATGGCAATAAAAAAGATGCCTAATGTAAGCCTAGAATTAGTGGTCAAACCATGCCAGAGATGGCCGCTTGATATGGCGAGCCCTGCAGTTTCAGAGCGGCTATCTGGGAGATCGGCAAATCACCCGTTGCCAAAGCAGCCCCTAGACCGATGGAAAGACATCCAATTATCACAAGGCTTGTGCGCGCTCTGCGCTCAATGGGCAAGAGCCCCGCCATTCCGATAAGCACTAAGAGGGCCAATACCGGTGAAAGGATCCATGCAAAGAGCCCTAGCACAACTACCATTGCGGTGAGCACTGCTTTGAGTGGAGTTCCCTCTAATGGAGTCATATGTAGCATGTAGTTAACTCTCCGTTGCCAGCAAATTTAAGGCAATTTTTTCTATCATAGATTAAGCTAGTTAGTAGGCTTTTCCCATATTAAATGGTTTTGGTGAGGGCGATTAGAGCTATTGTTAACTATTAATCATAAATAACATACTATTTGAGACCTTTTCCAGACATTCAAAATAAAAATAAAGCTACCCTAAAAAATTCAGCCCGCTAACGGGCCGAAGGGTATGTAGAAGATCCACACGAAGTAGACCAGCATCAGTACTAAGCCCAGAGGTACGCCCAGGCGAGCCCACTCCTTGGATGTGATGCCAAGCTTGTTCGCGGAGATGATATTGGGAATGTTGCCTGGAACCAGCATGCCACCGGCGATTAAAAGACCCATCAACGCCGCGGTGATCTGGCCTAGAGACAGGCTGGGGGCAATCTCGGCGGCAGTTAATGTCGCGTTGTCGAGGATGGCCGATAACATGTTCACCCAGAAGAGAACCTCAGAAGGTATCACAGTGAAGTACTTATCTATGATGATCTTCATGCCGGCTCCCAGCAGCAGCAAGGCCATCACAAAGATATAAACCTTCACTGCCCTGACTCCTACGTCTCTGAGGGTTTCAGAGTCCTCTGCGATTGTTATGCACTCCTGCTTGACGGCCTTCCTTGTGAAGAAGAAGCCCAGCACGCCCATGGCCAAAACGCCCGGAATTATATACAATGCCAATTTATCGAAGAGGAAGAAGAAGCCGGCGTTATAAGGCGGGCCCTGCAGCTTCGATATGGCAATGGTTGAGAGCGGCTCCCCCAGCGGGGTAAGCACTGCCCCTAGACCAATGGCGAAGCAGGCAATTATTACCAGGTTTATCTTATCCTTGCGCTCCAGAGGCATGCAGTTGACCAGTTCCACCAGCAGAAGCGCTGCGATAATAGCCGTGATGATGCTGGACATCAATCCCAGGCCGACGATCATCACGAAGGCAACCGCTTTAAGGGATACATGATCCAGGATATAGCTCATTGCGCTCTGAGCGCGGCTCCTGCCGTAGTGAAAAGCCATCCCCGCCACCAGCACGGCGGGCACGATGCCCTTTACGACCGGCTCCATGACGGCCTCTTCCACCAGCTTCATCTCCCAGACGCTGGCTATCGTGACGGAAAGCACTCCCATCACGAATAAAAATGCCTCGAGGTTATGCTCGATCTTTTTCACAGTGAATGGACCAATCAACACTGCGAGGGCTACTACTCCCAAGCCAATGTCGACAGGAGTTATGCCCAGCCCCAGGTTGACCGGAGAGGTCTGGAGCATAGAGATTCTGCTTCCGATGGCGGCAGCAGCTATTGCCACGACGAGACTCGCTGCGGCCGAGAGGAGCACATAAAACCCATTGTCAGTTTGAGTGGAATGGGATTTGAGATGCCTGGTTATGCCGACGAATGATATTCCCCAGATTGCCGCAACTGCTATTGCCAAAGTGATGTTGGCCGTGGTCAGCAAATCCATGTCTGACGGAGCTGTCTGTACCATCAACAACCTGCTTCCGGCGGCTGCTGCCGCTATAGCCACGACGAGACTCGCTGCAGCCGAGAGGAGCATTATAAACCCATTGTCTTTTTTAGTGGAATGGGATTTCAGATGCCTGGTTACCCCCAGGAAGGATATGCCCCAGATTATCATTACTGCTACGGCTAGAATAATGTTCGCTGTTGTCACCAAACCCATGCCTGACGAGGCGGTCTGCACCATCATGAGCCTGCTTCCGGCTGCGACTGCTATTGCTACTGCTAGACTCACAAATATGGAGAAAAGCATGTAAAACCCATTGTCGTCATGGGTTGAATGCGATCTTAGATATTTGTTGACCCCGGCGAAAGATAAACCCCAGCTTGTCAATGCTGCTATAGAGGTTATCACGCTCGTGGTCTCTATTCCTGCATACATATTCGTTCACCTTTGCTTTCTGAAATTCGCAATTCATTCTCCTCAGATGTTGACTCCGAACGCCACACCAATAAGAAGGAGTGCTCCTGTAAACATGCACACTCTTGCACTCCAAATTGCTATGCTTTTATGGGCGAACACTTTTTCATAAGTCCGCATCTCCATAGCGTTTACCTTCTCCTCCGCGAAGAACATGCTGATCAAGCCAAGTACCAGAATGCTCAAAATTATGTACAGGCTTTGCATTTCCAATGGCAAGAAGCCCTGGGAAGGAAGTGCACCCTGCATTTTTGTAATAGCTATCGCTGAGGATGGCCCATCTACCAGAGCCAATGCAGCCCCTAGAAAAATGGATAGACATCCCAATACTGTAATTTTCGCCCTCGTCTTGCGAGTGAGGGGCAGATGATTCACTGCTTCCACAAGCACAAAGAACGAGAGTATTGGTGTGATAATTGCCGCTAATAGTCCTAGCACAACGACAATCTCCAAGAATATCACTTTCATAGTGATCCTATCTAAGAGGATGGCGTTTATGCTCCGCAAGAAGTTGGGCCTAATGTAGTGCGCTATCAATCCGGCCAGCAACACAGATAGCACTATGCCCACGACTACGGGTTCCTGGGCCGCTTCCTCGACGATACCTATATGCCAGGATCTTGAGACTGCAACGGCGCATGCGCCCATTAGAAATAAGAACGCCTCAAGGTTGCGTTCAATTCTTTTGATCAATAGTGGACCTAATAGCACGGCCACAAATATGGGAATCAACGCTATTTCGACTCCTGCATACATATTCGTTCACCTTCTAACCCGCAATTCATATTTCTGTTTCTTCTCAGAGGCACAAAAAAGGAGTTTAAAGCGATGCCGAGGCACCGCTTTATAGTCCCAGGATGGGATTGATTCCCATGACGAATACTACTACGAAGTAAATGGCGTTCAGCGCCAGTCCCATTGGAACACCCAGCTTTGCCCACTCGCTGCTGGTAATTCCCAGCTTGCCGGCAGAGATGATGTTGGGGATGTTTCCCGGGATCAGCATGCCGCCGGAGATAAGCAGTCCATACAGAGCAGCGTTGATCTGGCTCTGGCTCATGGCGGGAGAGATCTCGGCTGCAGTAAGTGTCGCATTATCCAGGATGGCCGAGACCATGTTGACCCAGAACAGTACGAAGTCCGGGATCTTGGTGAAGTACTTGAAGATGAGCACCTCCATTCCAGCTCCGAGCAGGAAGAGTGCAGACACGAAAAGCCAGACCTTGCCG
>JAPKYA010000069.1 GCA_026394565.1 Methanothrix sp. | reverse complement strand
TATTAACACAGTTCATATCGAGATAGAATTCACCTCTTTTCACCAGAATCTCATTATATTTGGGCCAATCTCTATTGTCTTCATATGTCATGATATGGTATTTATTTTTCTAACGATAAATAGATTATGCAACACAGCAGTGATAATACTATTATTGCAGCATCAATAAGCCAAATCCTTTCCCCATGTAAATGGAAGGCCACGTATCTGCCACCGTAAGCAATTTGACCAAGAAAGTGAATAAGGCGCAAAGCAAAATTTGCGGGGCAGATGTGAGGGCGACCAGGCGATGAGCAGTGAGTTCGAATACGACGTCTTTCTGAGCTACAGCTCCAAGGACAGGGAGATCGTCCATGCTCTGGCCGAGCGCCTGAAGCAGGACGGCCTGCGCGTCTGGCTGGACGCCTGGGCCATCCAGCCGGGAGACTCGATTCCCTTGAAGGGAACTGGTGGGACCTGGCCTTCGAGCCATTTCACCATTCGCCCCATTTTCTAGAAATCCATTCCATCTTCAAGCTATTCCGGCGTGCTTCGATTTCATCAATGCTGACTTTAAGACAGACCGATCGAGGGCAAGCCGAAACAGCATCATCATAAAACCTGCATGGCCCCATGCGCTATTTTAGGGCCAATGAACCAGCCCCACCTTTGCCGCTTTCCTGGTGGCATTGCTGGCACCTGCTTTCGGGTCAGCGTTCCTGAAGTCATTGATGCTCGTTGTGAACATATCCGACATCAAGCCTCCTGGATTTTTTTTGAATGCGGCGTTCTCAAAAATTCCGGGATTCAAGTTGGTTAGATCGATGGCAAGCGGGTTTCCCCAAACGTATCCCGGGTCCATTGGATTTATTATGGTCCTGTTGATCGAATTGTTGACAGCATCACGATTAGGCTTTATCGCGTCGGACGGTGATTCTGCAAGAACAGGTGCTATCAAGGCAATTAAAACGGCTGCAATTACTAATTTAAAATTTTTTCTCAAACATGTGCATATCTCTTCCCAGACACGGAATGCCGCCCACTCTACGGCAAATGACGATATAAACTATAGCGATTATATACTTTGCGGTAATATGTTACGAAGGCAGCGCCGTAAACCCTGTCCGGCTGTAGCCTATGTCCGAGAGATCCTCATGATGCATCCGTCTTCTGTATTCTCCACATCGAGCTTCATCTTCAGGTCTGAGAATACCTTTCTCCAATGGCTTTCCACGCAGGTCTTGCAGTGCTCCTTGGCGATCAAGCTGGCCCCCACGCGGGCAAAGGATTTGGCGCCTTCCATCAACCCGCAGCGATGACGTTTGATCTCCACAAAGCCGTCCCCTTCCATTACCTCCACAACGCTTCCGAAGAGGTTCTTGTCGTTGGTTGCCATGGCCAGGGCCATATCTTTAGGCTCGGCCAGGCCCAATTGCTTGAAGGTGGCCGCCACCTGGCGGGCACCGATGTCCTGAAACTCGCGCAGGCCCTTCTTGCCCAGCTTGCGGGCCACATAGCCGCTGCTGCCGTAGAAGCTGCCCATCCACATGGCCACCACACGCTGCTGGATCTGCTCCAGGGGAATATCAGGGACGTCTGTCATGCCGTTTCAACTTCGCCGGAGAGCATTATAATACTTTTGCGTCCAACCTTTTTTCATCTCAATTCAAATTCTTACATCACCTCGATCAAGACGCTGCCCTGAGCGGAGTTGCCTGCCGCATCAGTGACCTCCAAGATGATCACTTGGCCGCCTTTGCTCAGCCGGGAGGGATTTTGCATAAATTTGCGGCTGGTCGAGAGTTCTCCGTCGATGTTCGAACTCCAGCGGTAGCTAAGCGGCGCCTTGCCTGCACTTACCACGGCATCAAAGCTGACATCTTTGTTTCCCTGCAAGATCTCTCCCGCTTTGGGTGAGGTTATGGTCACAGTTAGCTTTTCTGCGCTTTTCTCCCCGGAATTCGTGCCGCTCTGGGCAGAGCTGTCTTTCTGCTCCAGGCACCCCGCGCAAAAGAGCACAAGACATAATGCAATTAATAATACCCATTTCATAACAGACCTAGAGAATCTTCATGAATATATTTCATTCTCTCGTTTCTGGAAATGCTGGAAAACTCTTTTTTAAAAGCAAAGCTAGATGCTACTAAAAAATCCTTAACCGCGCCCTTCCAGCTTTGCAGCAAGAAAGGCGCTAGAGCTTGGCGTGTGAGACTAAGATTGGGCTGTTGGAGCTTCCGGTATGGGAGAAGGCGCTGCCGTTGCCATTACAGGCTCGGACTTGATCTCGGTCTTGCGAACTTCCACGCGCCTGAGGGGATAGATCATCTTGGCCTCTTTGTAGATATCCAAAGAGATCTTGCCTCCCACGGCTTCCTGGATCAACTGGTTCAGGTCCAGGCTCTTCGACCTCTCTAAGACGACCCTCATGGAGAGCTCTCTGATGCTCTTGACCTGATTGGCCCGCGCCCTCTTCACTGTGAAGCAACTGGGCTTGATGCGGACCTGGTAGCCGTCCGTGGTGGTTACGTCCACAATGGCATCGATTCTTGATGTCCTTCTCTTGACCAGGGAACGCACATAATCCGTGGTCATCTCATGGCCCAGGAACTTAGTGTATGCCGAATCTCCGGCCACACGATCTACCTTAAACTTGAGCTTGGTGTTCTGCTTAGAGAAGTTGTTGGTGAGGTCTCCCAGGGTGGTCTCAACGATCCTTCCCACGATCCTCTCCGGATCGTTGGCGATCGTCTCGCCAAAGGGAACTCTGCCGAACATCTCCGGACTTACAACTTTATACCATTGCTTGGCCTTTCTGCTCTCAGCCTTTCTTTGTGATCTTCTAGCCAATAAACATCCTCCGAGGTAACATTAATCCGAACACCGTTCAAGCTCACTGTATTTAAACCGATCGCCCAAAAAAAAAATGAGAAGCAGGAAAGGGTCCACCAA
This sequence comes from Methanothrix sp., assembly GCA_026394565.1. Taxonomy (GTDB): domain Archaea; phylum Halobacteriota; class Methanosarcinia; order Methanotrichales; family Methanotrichaceae; genus Methanothrix. Next base: position 27,139 of record JAPKYA010000069.1, on the reverse strand, counting down.
GAACTAGTCTGCCGGCCAGACATAGACGTAAATGTAGTTGGACCAATCACTGCAGTGGTAGCTGAGTATGTGCCAGCCGGGATTATTTCCCTTAAACCAGGTCAGGTACCATCCGGCACTCTTGTAGCCGAAGTTCTTGACCTCGGGAGGGCAGTAATAGCTTGGCCCGCTGCTGCAAGCCGTCCACTCAAAGGACCAGTATGTGCCCGGCCGGCTTACTTTAGACCAGAGAGGCAGCCACCCTCCACAGAATACGCCAGCCACAGTTGCCAGCCTTCCCGGGCAGCTCTGCACGTAGTACTCATTGCACCTGCAAACGGACGGCAGGGGATAGACGGCCTGATAGCTTTGCGCAGCGTAGCCGTAAGGCGCGGTAAGGCTTGACGAAGCTGCGCAGGTGGGGCAGCTCTTAGCATAGGGATAGCTGCTGGAAACGCCGCCTGCAATCGCGCTGGAGCCGGTACAGGTAGGGCAGGTCATGCGAGAAGAGCTTGCCTGGCCGGGAAGGCTTGCTGCACCGGGATAAGATGCTTGATCCGAATAGATGGGATAAGCAGTAGGCTGGGTGCTCTCCTGGGCAGGATAATTGTACCCGCTCTGAGATTGGTCTGTGATCGGCCTGTACTGGTTGAAATCAGGCAGAACAAGACTCTCGGTACCTGGATTGGGAGGAATGGGCGCGCCCAAGGGCAAAGATGCTGCGGTCATGCTTGCCGCAGGATTTGAGTAGCCTGATGGCGCGGATATGGTTGCCGCTCTGGGATATACATAAATGTAGATGTAGTTGGACCAGATGCCGCTGTTGTAGCAGAGGATATGCCATCCCGGGACATCTCCGCAAAACCAGCCCTTTTTCCATCCCGTCCCCGTCCAGCCCCACCATCGCACAGAGGGAGTGGACTGCCCGGGATACCATTCATAGACAAAGAAGTTGCCGCTTGATTTGATGTCCGCCCAGAGGGGCAGATAGCCTCTGAAGCTGCATCCTGCTACCGTTCTAAAGCCTGAGGCAGTCTGGACAAAAAGTCTGTTGGCGGAAATCACTGAACTGGGATAATACCAGATGCTGGAGCCGGGCATGGCGGTCTGGACTGTAGGCTGAACCGAAGTCTGCACAGAGGACGGAACTGAGGACTGCACAGGCGCTGATACCACCGGGGCCGTACTGCCCGACGGTGAGGCAGACACAAAGCCCAAGCTCTCATCAGGAGCAAAGCTCTCCATTTGCGGCAGGGAGAGTCCCAGCTCCTCAGCCGTTAATTGCTCTTGCACCGGCCCTCCGATCTGGGGGGCAGGGTAAACGGATCCTTGCCCCTGCGAGGACGTATCCGGGCTTGATAACGATGGCTGGCTTAAAGATGCCTGACCCAAAGATGCCTGACCTGAAAGTCCACTCTCGTAGGGCACGTAATAATTTGTATCTGTATCCGATGCACCTACATCGCCAACTGCACCTAAAGCGACGTTAATCATGACCAAAAACATGACCGATAACGTAAGATAAAGCTTCATTCACCCCACCCCATTGGTTTGCTATGCAATTGCCTTTCTCCATTCTTTTTAGCACGCTCTATCTATTTAATACTTGCTTTCTATTAGTTTGTAATAATATTATTGATAACTGCCCCGGCTCCAGTTGTTTCTCACCATCTCCGCCAGACGGGGATTGTCAAACTGATTGTAGATATCCAGATCGGTAGTATAACCTATAAAGGGATCTATGGTGCCCTTCTCCAGATTCATTATCCAGATCTGAAGACCTTTATCCTCGGCTTTGGCCCCAAACTCCAGGAAGAACTGCACAAACTGCTCTAAAGTCTCGCTGCTGGCCGCCAGAATGATATAGTCGGCCCCAGGCACGGGATTGTAATTATTGATATCCAGGGACTTTACGCTTGTGGCTACAAACGCCTTTGCCGTGCGTTTTGCTGCTGAGAAAGTCAAATCTTGCCGGCTCTGTGCAGAGAGGGTGTACCCGGCGTCATTCATGAAATCCTTGAGTCGATCCACCAGGCACTGCTGCAGGATGATCTTCAGTTCAGGAAGATCTCTGAGAAGCTTACTGTTGGCATTGGCATAGTCCTGTTTGCTGTATTTCTTGGTGTGCAGGAAATGGAAGATGCGGCCGTCGATTTGGGTGTAGGTATCAAGCTTGGGCAAGTCGTTGAATATGGGCTCTTGGCTCATGATGCTGGCAAAGATGCCGGGGGCAATTCTCTCGCCCACCGTTTTTTCCAGCTCCAATCGCTCCGGTTCGCTTAATTTTGCGGATCGAACAATATCGTAGGTGCGAAGGAGAAGCTCACACCTGGCAATGATCTCCCTCTCGCGGAGCAGCTCTCTGAGAGGGCCGGCAATTTTTTCAATTTCCGTCATTTTCTGTCCCTTATTCGTCAATACCTTTAACGCCGGCTAATTCCGCACGCAGCTCGCTCATCTTTGCCGTTCTCTCCGCAAAGGCATTGTGCTGGTGAATGCTCTCCTCATTGATTTGCTTTAAGGTCACTGCGGCGTCGTCGGGAAGATCGGAAAATGCCTCCACCAGCTTCTGGGCCATGGTTCGAACGCAATCCTCCACGAACTTTGGGTTGCTGTGCGCCCTCCTTACTACCACGGCCTCGTCGGGACGCTTCAGTAGCCCAAAGACTCTGGAGCTCATGGACTCTTCAATGATCTTAATGATCCTGTCGATGGAAACGCAGCGCCGATCATGAACCTCTACGGAGATGCTGCCCCGGCCGCGCTGATTATGCGTGGCAATGGGCAGACGCTCCGAGAGTTCGGCGGCCACCTGTTCCGAGAGCCCAGCTTTGACCAGCTCCTGGCGAACCTGTTCTTTCATGATCTCCTGGGCGCAGGGGCAGGCAGTCATGCCCAAAACCTCGGCCCCAACTGTCTTTCGCACGTATCCGGTGGGCCCGGCCCTGGCCACTGCCTCGGCAAAGATGTCCACTACCTCCTGGCAGTTGACTTTTGTCACAGGCGTCTGTCTGCGTACGATGTACTCGCTTTTCATCTTCACTTCCGCTCGGGAGGCGTACTCGTGCCGGGAGAGGAGTCTCTTGGCAATCTCTCCACAAAGCTCCTCTATCTCATAGACAGGGCGGTTTATGGCCTCTTCTAAAACCTCGTCTATCACCTCAAAGTTGCGGGAGAGATTGGCACCTTTGCGGTCGGATGGAAGATCGACGAAGACCTCAAAATTGGATATGAGAACCACGGGCCTCTCATCGTTGCCACGCTCAACTTTCACCAGCTTTTTAACACCGGTCACTCCCACTCTGGTTAAATTGAAGGGATAATCAGGCTCGCAAGCTTGAATATCAGGTAGGCTATCCACTAATTTCACCTTGTACTCGACTCCCTAACCCTCGTCTTCGAGCGACTCGTCCTCAATCTCGCCGATGCGAGAGATGAGCCTGTCTACTTCCAGCATCATTTCCTCCAGGGTATCGCTGATCCTCCGGTGACGCTCATCCGAGAGTTGGAAAGACGTTTCCATTTCCGCCAATAGCTCCTCATCGCCCATATCGAGCATCTTGCATATCCTTCTCTCGACATCCTTCGAATCGGGCATGAGGGTTTATTTTAGAGCGAACATATTTGAGACTTTGCTCTTCCGGGATGGGCCGTCAGTCAGATATATCTATGCGTAGAGCCCACCCTAAGAAAAGAGGAGTTCTACTGATGATCAAGCGTTGCCCTCAACACGGATTTTTCAGGGGAGAGCATTGTGAGTGCGGCTCTGCCGGTCAGCTTCTTTTGGATGAGACCAAGACGGAGCAGCTCGGCCGGCTGGTCGCCGGAGGTCTTCGGCATTTTCCCGGTGATCTGGGCCTGGATATGGACTCCCGCGGTTGGGTTGATCTCACCAAGCTCGGCCAGGTGGTAGCGAGCAGGCATCGCTGGGCCGGCAGAGAATTGGTGATTGCGCTCGTACAGTCCGATTCCAAGCAGAGATACGAGATTGCAGACGACAAAGTCAGAGCCAGATATGGCCATTCCGTGGATGTGGAGCTTGATCATCCGGAAAATAAACTGCCTTTGCTCTACTACGGGGCAAGCGAAGAGGAGGCGGACAGGATCCTGGAGATCGGCATTAAGTCTGCATCGCAAAGGTACGTTCATCTATCCACCACCGCTGAGAAGGCCTGGCATGTGGCGACTTTCCGCACCGGCAATCCCAGAGTGATCCAGGCGGATGCCGCCGCAGCGCAAGAGGCCGGTGTGAAGATGATGAGTGTGAACGATGATATCGTCATCTCGGAGACGATCCCGTCCCGGTTTCTTTGCATTAAGAAGATCTAGCGGCCGAAGCGCCTCTCCCTTCGCTGGCAGTCCCTTATGGCGCGCAGAAAATCGATCTTTCTCAGCTCCTGCCAGTTGACATCGGTAAAGTAAAGCTCTGAATAGGCCGCCTGCCATATCATGAAGTCGCTCAGTCTCTTTCCGCCCGCCCTTATCACCAGGTCGGGCTTCTGGGAAAATCGCAGATGCGATTCTATTGTTTTTTCGTCGATCTGCTCGGGATGTATATGCCCCGTTTCCACATCCCGGAGAAGTCCTCGGAATGCCTCTGCCACCTCGCGCTTGCCTCCATAGCCCAGAGATATTACTACCTTGAGCGGGCCGCCGGTGCCCGTTTGCTCTGCGCCCTCTGCAGTGTGCACGCTGATTTGGGCGGGAGCCGCCGCGAGAACGGATGCAATTTTGCGCCGGAGCGTAGGAGCATCATCGTTTACATAGAGCACCAGGGAGGTAAGACCAATGGACCTGCTCCATTCCAGCAGCTCGCAAAGGCGCACCAGACCGTCATCGAATAGATCGCCGCAGCTGAGGACAACGGCCACGCAGCCGGGCAGATTGCTTTTTGCGATCCGCTCTTGCAGGAGACGCTCGTAGAGGCGGTAAATCATAGTCAGGTCTCAATGTATCTTCCATAGGCAAAGTATTTTTGCGATGAAAATTGTCCTATAGTTTCATGGAACGGGAAGATATCGCCCGGATGGCCATCGGACTGATGGTCCTGTTGCTGCCATATGCCGGAGCCTTCACCGTCCTTCCCCTGGCGGCCGTATTCCTCCTGGACCGCGGCTCTCGCCTGCTCTGTGCATCCCTGGCCATGCTGCTTATCATGAGGCCGGCGCTTTCCCTCACTGATACCAATCTGCCGCAATATGTCATAGCCATCTCCTTTGTGGCCTCCACCTTTGCCCCTCTGGCCTTTCGGAAGTTCGATTCCCTGGCGGGCAGCATCATGTATCTGCTCATCAATGTGTGCTTGGGCTATCCCGTCGCGAGCCTGATCTCCGGGGGCAGCCTCTCCTCTGAGAGGATATTGTTCCTGGTCATCTTAGGTGGGCTGTCCGGAGCCTTTCTGCACCATGCCTCCAAGGAGCGCGACTTCACAGTGCCCTTCGGCACTGCCATGGTGATGTGGCTTTTTTCCTTCGACTATCCTCTGCCCGAGCTGCAGCGCATTCTGCTCATCTGCATCTTCGCCCTGGTCCTGGGCATCGGGGCTTACTTTGCAAAAGCTGCTGACTCGGATGCAGTGCTCAGCGAGACCATAGTCTGCCTGCTGGTGATCCTCTTTGCCGGACTCTCCTGGTTTATCCTGCTCTTAGCCTTCTATTTGCTGGGTGGAGCTTTTACTCGCTATGGATATTCCCATAAGCATAAGCTTGGCATTGCGCAATCCCATGGAGGGCGTCGCGGCTACAAGAACGTCTACAGCAACAGCCTGGTGCCTCTTGCTCTGGCCATCTGCTACGGTGTTTACGGCAATGATGTCTTCATCTTTGCCTTCATTGCCTCTGTGGCGACAGCCAACGGGGACACTCTGGCCAGCGAGATTGGCGAGACCAGCCGCTCCAAACCCCGTATGATAACCACGCTTAAAGAGACGGAGCCGGGCGTGGATGGTGGCGTGACGCCTTTGGGCGAAGCCGCTTCGCTTGCGGGAGCCATCATAATCGGTCTATTGGCAACAGGCATGGGAATGGCGGGCGCTCTTGGCATCGTCATCGCTGCTTTAGGCGGATTCTTGGGCACGAACTTCGACAGCCTTCTCGGGGCAACGCTGCAAAACCGGGGCATTTTGAGCAACAACGGCGTGAATCTGGTGGCGACGGCCTTCGGCGCTCTGGTGGGGGGGGTTCTCTGGTATATCCTGCAAATCATTTTATGAAGATCTTCGGCATCTTTGGCGACCCAATTGAGCACAGCCTCTCTCCCGCCATGCAAAACGCTGCCCTGCGGGCGCTGGGTGAAAAGGCCTGCTATCATGCCTTTCGCGTAAAGAAAGAGGATCTGGAGGATGCCCTTCTGGGCGGCGCGGCCATGGGTTTTTCCGGACTGAATCTGACCATTCCCCTGAAGGAAAAGGCGCTGGAGCTGGATTTCTTGCAGCTCGATCCTCTCGCGAAGGCCATTGGGGCGGTGAACACAGTGAGCTTCTCCGGGCCGCGGGCAATCGCGGGCTACAATACCGACGGATGGGGCGCGCTCCTGGCATTGCAGGATGCCGGTGTCGAAATCAGGGGCAGAAGCGTGCTGATAATTGGTGCGGGAGGCGCAGCGCGGGCCATTGCCTACACCTTGGTGCAGGAAGGAGCGGTGATCTCCATCGCGAACCGCAGCCCGAAGAGGGCAAAGGAGCTGGCTGCCCGGGTGGGGGCCATGGGTTTTTGCCTTTGCGACCTCGGAAGGCTCGCCCCTCAGGCGGACATAATAATAAACTGCACCTCGGTGGGCATGCGCGAGGGAGACCCCAGGCTGCTGGAGGGCAGGCTGCTGCAAAGCCATCAGGCAGTCTTTGATATCGTCTACAACCGGGAGACAGAGCTGCTACAGGATGCCCGTGCCGCCGGGGCGGTGGCCGTGGATGGGGTGATGATGCTGGTCTATCAGGGGGCCAAGGCTCTTCAGATCTGGACGGGCAAAGAGGCTCCCGTGGATGTGATGGAAAGGGCGGTTCGAGAGGCTCTGCTGGCCAGGCAGGCTGGAGAGGGTTGAAAAAAAGCACGTTGCACATGGCTGGGGTCAATTCCGAGCAATGCAACGAAATACGTCCTGCAGGATCTGCGGCTTCTCGCCTCTGCGCCTCTCAGGATTTCGGGCGTCATCGATCTCCTGCTGCCTTGTGTCATGCTCTTGCGGGACTAACCCCTGTTTTCACGCATAGGCTATCCTAGCTCTTTGTAGTATGTATAATCTGCAAAGATTCCATCTCTTTTCCATCCCTTTGGATATGACCCAAATCACTTTGACTATCTGATGATTCCATGCATTATGGAATGGATTTTCGACAATTGCCCGTTATCAAAAAAACGCAACTCATAGCGCCAAAAGATGAAATAAGATCCAGAGCGCACTATCAGACCTTTAGAGGTCGAAAGCATATTTATAAAAATATGCTGGCCCAGTATTCCGGCCCGAAATGTTATATATTTTGACTATGTATAACTTGCAGAAGACCAACCAATTGGTTCCAGGAAGATTTTAAGCTATGATTCCTCGTTAACTCCCATGAGAATGTTTGGGCTTAGATAACATTAAATACAACGTTTAATGACCATATAATCTGTTTCCTGGGCGGTGCGAATATTAGCTCATATCTCATAGATCTTTGGAAGTCAATAACAGTTCTTTTAGCATTTTCACTAATAACACCCTCATATGCAGCGACAAATATACAATATTCATCTCAGTCAGAATCAATAATGATCGAAGCTACTAAATTATTGTCCGATGGGTCATATACAGAAGCCAATAAGAAGTTTGATGAAGTCCTAGCTAAAGATCAAAATTATGCCCCCGCATGGCTCGGAAAGGGCATGGCATATTACGGTTTAGGTAAATATAAATGGGCAATCAGAAGTTTTGATTTGGCTATCTTATCGGATCGTAACTATGAAGATGCGTATAAAGCTAAGGGTACGGTCCTTCTAAATTCAAAGATGTACAATGAATCCGCAGATTGCTTTGAGAAAGCTTTAGAACTAAACAAAACATCCACAGATATTTTGACCCCGCTGGCCCTTGCTCTTTTTGAATCTGGGAAATATAATGAAAGCGTTGAGTTTACTGACAAGGCACTAAAAACAGATCCAACTAGCGCAAATGATTGGACCATACGAGGGCTGGCCTTGCTCAGACTATCAAGATATAATGAGGCTATAGATTGTTTCGATACATTAATTAAGGCAAATCAAAATCCCGAAACCGCCTGGATGTGTAAAGGCGCAGCTTTTATCAGCATGGAGAGATACAATGAAAGCATCGAGTGCTTCGATAAGGCTATCGAGATAGATTCAACGAATGTAAATGCATGGATAGCAAAAGGCGCTGCTTTAGCTGAATTGCGTGAATATAATGCTGCATTAGAGTGCAACAATAAAGCCATCGAGCTAGAGCCAACTAATGTAAATGTATGGATCAATAAAGGCTTAGTCCTGCTTAAAGATGGCAAGTATGATGAATCGATTGAGTCTTTCAATAAAGCGATACAGCTTGACCCGAAGTCGAAAGAGGCTCAGACTCTTAAGGACTTGGCCATAAGAGCTAAGAAAAATCCAAAAGAGTTACAGATAATGCAAGTACTTCCGGCCTGCGTAATTACGTGGATAATAATTGCTGTTATAGTATGGATTGTTATTACTATTACAATATGTATACTGACATATTGTATTGCTATAAATGTTCGAGTACCTACTACGGAATATCAGCTAGTACCTGTTGAAACATGTCCCCCTTGTACTGGAACTGGGAAAGCGGAAACGAATTGAGGCATATATCATGAATTGCAGATGTACAAATTTTTTTAATTTAGCGTTAAATTTGTTTTTTATATATATTATTTTATTAAATTTTGTGCTATCTGATTATTGCGTGGCTATGCCCTACTGTGCAACAATAACTGGAAATTATTCGGATCACGTTACAGATTACGATCTTCTAACAATGAATGTTGGAGTAAACGTATATACTCCTGGTGAGTATAGCCTTACTGGCTCGCTTTATGATATAAATAATAAGGAGGTAGCGTGGTCAATTGATCACGAAAACTTTTCTACGGGATCTCAGATCATGCACCTAAATTTTGATATCACGACAATTGCATGTGGACCAAAAGAATCATTACACCTTAGTAATCTCAAATTGACATCAGGCTCCTCTGATAGTGGACTTACTTTATGTGATTTCCACCCTAGGCTATATTACCCTATTGCAAGCAACGTTACAACTCCAACGAATCACACATCAGGAGAAAAGCAGCTTACTGGTGTAGGCTATGGCGAACTCCTCTTGAAGTTCACCATTCAGGACACCGTATTGGTCTTCTCCGGCAGCTACAGCTACGACCTCGCGAGCATCCACATTCCGCCCATCGAAGCATTCAACGTGACCAGCACGAACAAATCCGGTTATAGTTACAGCCTCCCAGGCGTCTACATCCCCGGCAAGCCCAATAACTTCACTGTAACTGCAAGTGGAGTGAAGAACCTCAACATCGGCCTCCGAAAAGATCCAGTCAAGACCGGCATCAATCACACCAGAGTTTGGATCACCACCCAGATCCTTGCAGACAAGAATGGCATGGCCACAACTACTAGCGATCTGCTTTCGCCTGGAAGCTATCAAGTCAAAATCTTCGGTAGTGTAGCTGAAAACGTTTCCCATGTGGATCTAACCATGACCCTGGTCAAGAAAATAATCGTGAATGGCAGGTTCAACATCGACATCAACACGGCTGGATTTCCATCAGGGAATTATTCAATAACCGCAAATGCATTGAATGGCTCATTTCGTTTAGATGAAATGAGGTTGGATGGCTTGCCGACTGCAAATTGATCCCCCTGTCTAAAGCCTAAAAAGCTGAGGTAGATCGATGAATCTAGGCTCAAGCAAGTATGTATAACCTGTGAACCAATCCCGTCATTTTTGGCATTTACGCAGCCAGAGAACTATTTTATAAATATCTTTCCGACCCACAACACCCTGATGTTGCGCGAAGGATTGTGAAGTTTCTATTTGCTTTTACTGTGATCGATTTATTGCAATCCGTTGATTGTAAACCAAGATTTACCAAGACTATATGAACAAGTAGTTAGGCTGACGAGGATTTAGGCCAATCTTGGGGAAGTTATACTGTACTATGAACAACTCGTGAATTTTGGCGCGCTTGTCTCCCATAATTCTATGGCATGCACCGGTCCGCCGCAGGCGACCGCAGGAAGGCCCTTGCAGAAGGCAGCCCGTGCACCCGCGGCTCGCAGGGAGGCGCAGCGGCTACGAGGGCGGGAGACGCTGACCTGGCAGAGGCCGAGGCCCTTAGGCTGGATGACCTGAAGGAGATTTCGGTCAAAGAGAGCCGGAAGGGCTCCTGCACCTACCGGATGGATGGCGCAAGGAACGACATGACGTGCCGCCTCGGGGAGCGCAAGGAAGATAGACGCCGCAGAAGCCCGCCAGAAGGCTAGGGCGATGAAGGCGGAAGCGCTGAGGATACAGTGCCCGTAATTGCGGATTTAGCCATCTGTATCTGTTCAGCCTGCAATTCAAATATTCTGAGCAACCTTTAGATATCATCTAATGGAAGTAGACTGCGAGGAATCTCTGGTGAGATATGAGACGAAGAAATCTGGTGAGGATGAAATCGCAATTGTCTCAGAAGAGCTTGTCGGCAGCATCCGGCCCCTCATAGAGCAGGCAAAGGCCCACGTCGCTCAATTGGTGAACTCAGAGCTTGTGCGTCTTTACTGGCTGATCGGGAAGATGATACGAGAGGAGATATCTGCAAGAAAGATTGTGGGCCAGGAGAAAGGCATCGTGAATCTCCTCAGCGAGACTCTCACCACGGAATATGGCCAGGGATTCAGCCGTCGCAACCTATTTCATATGATCAGGCTAGCCGATACCTTTGGAGACGCGAGGACAGTGCAGACACTGTCTGCACAGCTCTCCTGGTCCCATTTCATTGAAATCATCTACCTCAAGAATCCTCTGCAACGCCAGTTTTACGCCGAGATGACAAGGGTGGAACGCTGGAGCGTGCGAACGCTGCGTCGGAAGATGCAGGGCATGCTTTACGAGCGTACCGCCATCTCCCGCAAGCCTGAGGAGCTGGCCAGGCAGGAACTGGAGGCCTTGCAGGAAGAGGACCTCATGACGCCCGATCTGGTCTTTCGGGATCCGTATCTTCTGGACTTCCTGGGGCTGGAGGACACCTACAGCGAGCGTGATTTAGAGGCGGCCATACTGAGGGAACTGGAGAGGTTTCTGCTATATTTGCGCTGGCTGGACAGGTACGAACGCCGGCCGGGCGAGGAGCTGCCCATTGGCCTGATACTGTGCGGCGAGAAGAACCGGGAGCAAATAGAGCTGTTGCAGCTCGACCGGGGTGAGATCAGGGTGGCTGAATATCTGGTGGAGCTGCCGCCAAAGGGATTGCTGGAGGCAAAACTGCACGAGGCCATACGTCTGGCGCGGGGGCAGACGGAGATGAGAGGGGAATAGAAGACTGAAGTGGAATGCGTGAGTCAAGAATATTCCATCTCTCATCGGGGTTTCGCGCCTTTGCGTGATTCCCTGGATCTCATGCAAAGCCTTACTAAGTTTAGAGGCATTTTCATAGCCAAAAGGGATGGAGGGCGAGGGCATAATGGTGAGCATACTGATTTTGGGAGGCACGGGCGAGACTGGTTCCTGGTTTGCCCGCTACTTTAAGGATAAAGGCTTTGATGTGGCGGTCTGGGGGCCGAGCGGCAAGGTGGAGGTGGCCGAGCGCCTGGGGGTGCGCTGGCGCCAGCAAAATCAGTGTTCTGAGGCTGGGCTGATTCAATGGCTGTGTTGCAGGGTTGCACCAAGGGGCTCGAGCCTTTGATCCGTCCGGGCGGCGGCGCAAGCTCCCGCGCCTCGCGGGGCAGAGGACCAGGCGAAGATGCCCGACCCGGGAGCCAAGGCCGGGCGGTGCGACTAAAGCAACCTGCGGGATCTGCGGCTTCTTGTCCCTGCGCCTCTCAGGATTACGGACGGCATCGATCTCCCGCTGCCTTGTGTCATGCTCCTGCAGGAATCTTGCCCCTTTGTTTTCGCGCCTGTTAACTGTCAGGTGTATGTATAACATGCAAATAATTAATCTTGTTTTCATTCTCTCTTGACGAGACCCAAATCACTTTTGCCTATCTGATCGTTCCATACTTTATGGAATGAATTTTCGACAATTGCCCGTTATCGAATTACCGGCATCAGCGAAATCAGAAAAGCGCTGCAGAATCCGCCGCGCAACATCAGGGGGGGGTTACGAGGGTGAAAGCTTATTTATAAAATTGTTATTGGGGTCTTATACTGGCCCAGGGGTACATAATGCAGTATGTGCAACCTGCATTTTAAGAAAATGCTATATAACTATTTCTGGCCTCTCAAAAGAGCAAGTATCTCATCTTCCAGAGCAGGCTGGGATTAAGTCTAAAGAGCTGCTTGACCAATCCCTCCAGATTCATCCTGGAAGTGTCTTGGCTTTCCAGCATGTGTAGGATGCTGTTTAAATCTTGGTCAGTCAGCGTTGTGAAGAACGACTTTAGCTTGTAATTCTTGCCAATCTCCTTTCCGACATAGTTTCTCCATCGCTCCTCGTATGCCTCCAACACAACTTTACAAACATCGCCATCTGGCACAACGTTAGCTGCAATCTCTCCCGCCATCACTCCCGCCTTCATGCCATTGAGGATTCCTGCATAGGTTAATGGGTCCGATTGCCTTGCGGCATCGCCCACGAGCATAACTCCATCTGAGATTGTAGTCTCGATAGGGCCAGAGGCCGGCACTCCGCCGACTACTAAATCCAATAGCTTGGCATTTGGCATGCGTTTCCTGATAAAATCTTCCAGCAGCCTTGCGGCCAATCCTGGTGTGGCCTTCGAACCCTGAATGCAGACACCTACGTTTGCCAGCCTATAACCCATAGGAAACGACCAGACGTATCCTCCAGGTGCGATCTCCTTTCCTAGGTAAAACTCGCAATAGTCCTCATCGATGCCTATGTCTTGAACCAGAAACTGGACGCACACTTCGATGTCCTTGAGTTTGAGGGCAGTGTCTATCCCAGCCCAGCGCCCCACCTTGGATTCGATTCCATCGGCCCCGATGACCAAAGGAGCCTCTATTTTCAAGAGTTCACCTTCCTTCTGAACATAGATGCCACAGGGCATACCGTCTCCCTTCAACAATCCCACTGCTCTGGTCTTGACGAAGACCTCGGCGCCCGCACGGGCTGCATCTGTCGCCAGGGCCCTGTCGAAGATCCCCCGATCCAAGATGTATCCCGCCTCATTCTGGGCCTGGTTCCCTGACATCATGATTCTGGTTCCGTTTGGTGCATAGATTCTAGCGCCTTTCACCTCAGAGGCAATCCATTTCGGATCTGGCTTTACAAGCTTGCCCAAGCTGGACTTGCTAATACCGCCTGCGCATCTTATGGGCTCTCCTATCTCCTGCCTTTTCTCCAGCAGGGCTACCTTTAGCCCGGCATTGGCAGCGGTCCTAGCAGCCATGGACCCAGCGGGTCCTGCGCCTACTACGATGAGGTCGAACTTCATGTTTCCAGAGGTCAGAAACTCCGCCTCCAGCGAGGAGATCGGTGCTCTAACTACAATAATTTTGGCTTATCAGATTTAGAGGCAGACATATAGAGCGCGCCTGGTTATCTTTGGTCCCTCAGTAGTGAAACGACGGCGGCGCAGCTCATATAGGGCTTAAATAGTATCGAGATCGATTTAGCTTGATGCTTGCGATTGAAGTCAGACAGCTTGTAAAAATTTACGCTGGAAAGGTTAAAGCGTTAGATGGTGTTGATTTCACGGTTAACGCGGGGGATATTTTTGCGCTATTAGGTCCTAATGGTTCTGGTAAAACTACGTTGATGCGGATTCTGACCACTCAATTCAAGCCAACATCTGGAGAGGCTTATATTTTTGGGTTCGATGTTGTTAAGAATGATGCTGAGGTCAGGAAGAGTATCAGCTATGTGCCACAGGAAACGAGCGTTTGGACCGACATCATCGGTTTTGAGAATCTTCTAATATATGCCAAAATCTATGGCATCCCTTCGAACTACAGGGAAAAAATTATTTGGGAAGCGCTGGAGAGCATGAGTCTGGATGCAATTGCGAATAACCTTGTTAAGACGTATTCAGGTGGTATGATAAGGAGACTCGAAATCGCGTGTGCAATGATTATCAAACCTAAACTTATGTTTTTAGATGAACCTACTATCGGCCTCGATCCTTCTGCCAGAAAGGCTGTTTGGGAGAAACTTACATCCTTTAGAAAGGAGTACGGTACAACTATATTTTTTAATACACATTATATGGATGAGGCTGACTACTACTCTGACGAGATAGCTATAATGGATAAAGGTAAGATGGTCAAATTTGGCACTGCCAGTGAACTTAAACATTCTATCCGAAGAGAAGTCATTCAATTTAATTTAAGGAATCATGGTGTTAATGAAAATGTTTTGAAGATAATTAGAAGTATGGATTTTGTCAGCAACGTTGCTATCCATAATTCGGAACTAAACGTAGTTTGTTGTGGATGCCGAGACCGCGTTACCTGATATTATGGAGGTTCTGAGAACAGAGGGCATATCCGTAGAGAAGATATCAACCGCCCGACCAACTTTAGATGATGTCTTCTTAAAGTACGCCGGAACTATGCATTTGACGAGTAGCATCGACAGTAAAGCCATGAAAGGGAAGGAATCACTTTGATGAGGGATTCTTTAAGGGAAATGTTTGCCATGATCGAACTTGAGCTTAGGAGGCTCAAGCATGATAGAACCGAACTGTACACAAGGGCCGTTCAACCAATTTTATGGTTAGCTGTTTATGGAACGGTCATGGGTCACGTTAGAGCTATACCTACTGATGTGATACCTTACCTTGACTATATCACTCCGGGCGTGCTGCTGCAATCTACCATATTTGTATCGGTCTTTTATGGTCTAACTATCGTCTGGGAGAGAGAAACAGGCATTTTAAAGAAGCTTCTCGTCGCACCCGCTTCTAGGTACGCTACTGTTATTGGCAGGTCGATAGCATCAGGTGTAAGAGCAATTGTTCAAGCTTTTATAATTATACCGGTTGCGATGCTTCTTGGAGTCAAATTTGTGCTTAATCCTTTATACTTCTTTACAGCATTTTTGATACTATTCTTTGTTTCAGGCGGTTTTGCCGCTATCTCCATTTTTGTGGCATCTATCATGAAAACTAGGGAGCGATTCATGGGCATAGGTCAGGCTCTAATCATGCCGCTTTTCTTTGCCAGTAGTGCCTTATATCCGATCAAGCTGATGCCCACTGCTTTGCAGTATTTCGCCATCTTCAATCCTTTGACTTACGCAGCAGATGCTGTGAGAGGCCTGATGATCAGCGGAGATTTGACTAATCTCTTACCAGATGTTGCAGCCATAGCTATTTTTGATATTGTAATGTTCACGGTGGCATCAATAAGCTTCAGAAAAATTATAGAATGAGACCCTCCTAAGAATCTTTTTAGTTATGCAGAGCTGTTCTTTTCCGTCTCCCCAGATCGCACCCGCGAAATGTGGGCTGACGATGCCCGGATTACATTTCCGCTGCGTTCTTTCTTCATCAAGAAGTTAGAGCGCCCACATCAGAAAGCAGCTATCTTGCCTTGGCCGTTAAATACAAATTAGTCGGCAGCGCTTGCAGCGTCTTACATGCAAAAAGATCCAGACAACTGGCGCGGCTATGAGTGGACCGCGCTTTCCGTTACCACCGTGGGTGCGTTGCTTGCATCCATTCAGGGCTCGGCCCTGCTTATCGCTCTGCCTGACATCATGACCCAGCTTCATGCCGGATTCATGATCATCATGTGGGTGATACTGGGCTTCATGCTTATCACCACTGCACTTGTGCCGGTAGTGGGAAGGCTGGCAGACATGTTCGGCAGAAAGAACCTTTACAACGCCGGTTTTGCCGTCTTCACTTTAGGCTCGCTTCTCTGCGGCCTCTCCCAGCCCCAATTCCAGGGCTGGGATCTGGTCGTCTACCGCATGATTCAGGGGGTGGGCGGAGCGCTGCTCTTCACCAACAGCGCGGCCATTGTGACGGACGCCTTTCGCAAGGGGCGAGTGGGTCTGGGCCTCGGAATTAACACAATTGCCTTCTCCGCCGGCTTTCTGATGGGACCGGTCATCGGCGGAATTCTCACCGCCATCGACTGGCGCTGGGTCTTCCTGATCAATGTGCCCCTGGGCGTAGCCGGCACCATCTGGGGCATTCTGCGGCTGCGCGAGCCGGTGGCACTGCCCTCCCAGCAGCACTTCGACTGGCCCGGAAGCGTCACATTCACGGTTGGTTTAGCCACCTTACTCCTGGCAGCCTCGCTGGTGGCCTTTCCACTTATCGATGTTGCCTATGTCTACGCCCTCTTCGTCCTGGCCGTGTTGAGCCTCGCAGCCTTCTATGTGGTGGAGAGGAAGGCAGAGCAGCCCATGATGGACTTTCGGCTCTTCCAAGAGAAGCTCTTCGCCTACGCCTGCGCCTCCAATGCCATCATGTCCTCAGTTGTCCCGGAAAAGAGAGGCACTGCCGCAGGGATCAATTATATGCTCATGAGCACTGGGCAGATGCTCAGCATCGCCATTGTCTTCCCGCTGGTGCTCAGCCGCATTCCTGAGGCTATCATGTTCCATGTCTTCCTCTACGGGGGAGGCATGAGCGGCGCGCCTCTGGCGGCCTTCGTGTCTGGCATGCACCAGGCATTCCTGGCCAGCTTTGCTGTCACAATAGTTGCGGCAGTCATTTCCGCTCTGCGGCCGGCGCATAGCTTTGCCAGGGTGGCAGCTAGGATACCTCTTTAGGTGGGAAGCTCTTCGATGGAATTATATACTCAATACTGACTAGGACTAAGTCACTTACTTGTGCATAGTCTGCAGGAGACAAAGATGAGCAGGATTGTAAAAGAACCGGAAGAGAGACGAAAAGAGCTGATAGACACGGCTGAGCGCCTGTTTATAGCCCAGGGCTACGATCAGACCTCTGTAAGCGACATAACAAAAGAGACCAATGTATCTCAGGGCGCTTTCTACTACTACTTCGACTCAAAGGAAGATGTCTTGGTGGCGGCGATGGAGAAACAGATAACTCTGATGGAAAGCGATTTTATTCGGATTGCAAACAATAGCGACCTGGATGAGGCAGCCAAACTCAATTCCATGATCAATCGCTTTCTAAGCGTCTCTGCATCCGGGAAAAAGATCATAGGCTATATCCACCAGGCTAAAAATGCCACGCTACATAAAAAGCTGATGAGGGTAAGGCCATTTGCCAAGATAGCCCCGGTTATGGCGGACGTAATCGTCCAGGGTTGCAAGAATGATCGTTTTCATGTAGAACGCCCACTGGAGACCTCCTATCTCCTGCTCGTGTTGATAGCGTCTGCAAATCATATGTTCTATCAGAAAAATGATGATTTAGCCAATTCAAAAGAGGATGATAAGGATTCAGAATTTCTTGAGAATATGCGTGCGGCCATGGAGGATCTCCTGGGCAGAATGCTTGGAGTTAGCGATTACAGGTTCATCCTGCAGATTTAGGTTGCCAGGGGAGAGAAAGACACGCATTTATTACTGACTACGTGTAAGTCAATTGACATCGAATTGAGAAGGTGAAAAATATCACAAATGGAATTGAACCGATGGACGGACCTCAACCTAGCCAGTCCAAGGGCGAGGCAGCCATCTCCATGCAGGGTCTGACTAAAAGGTTCGGCGAAATGACCGCCGTGGATCACATAGACCTGGAAATAAATAGGGGCGAGCTCTTCGGTCTCCTGGGAGCCAATGGAGCCGGCAAAAGCACCATCATCAAGATGCTCACCACCATGCTCATGCCAACAGAGGGTGAAGCCCGTGTATGGGGTCACGACGTGACTAGGGAGAGGAACGCGGTGCGATCCTCGATCGGCGTCGTCTTTCAGGACCCGGCTGTGGATGGCATGCTGACCGGCCGGGAAAACCTGGACTTTCACGGCAGGATGTACGGAATGGATGGCCCCCTGCGCCAGGAGAGAATTGATGAAGTTCTGGAATTGGTGGATCTGGCTGAGAAGGCTGACATCAAGATGGAAGACTACTCCGGTGGCATGCAGCGAAGGCTGGAGATTGCCAGGGGTCTGATGCATTATCCACATGTGCTCTTCTTGGACGAGCCCACTCTTGGACTGGATGCCCAGACCAGGCGGCATATCTGGCAGTACCTTCGTAATATGAACAAAGATAAGGGGGTTACCATCATCCTCACCACACATTACATGGAGGAGGCGGATGCCCTTTGCGACCGCGTGGCCATCATCGATAACGGCAAGATCGTGGCATTGGATACTCCATCAAACCTCAAAGATATGATTGGATCAGACACAGTCAGCCTGGAGGTTCAGAGTGGTGCGGAAGCATTGATGTCATGCCTGCGATCCTTCCCATGGGTCAATTCCATCGTCATCGTCAACGGAACCATCGAGCTGATGGTGGACCATGCCCAATCCAGGATTCCCGAGATCATGCAAGAGGCAAATAAGTGCGGCGCGGTAATAACCTCCGTTGGACTTCATAAGCCCACTCTGGAGGACGTTTTCCTCAAGTATACGGGCCGGAAGATAAGAGAGACTGGAGGCGCATCTGGGTTGATGGGAACCATGATGATGCACAGGAGGCGAAAATGAGACAGGATCTTAATGCCATTTACAGCATCTGGCTTCGAGAGATGCTGCGCTTCTTCCGTCTGAAGAGCCGGGTCTTTGGGTCCATAGCTTCGCCCTTCTTCTTCCTGGCCTTCATGGGAATCGGATTTGGCGGAGGCACAACCATGTCAGGCATTCCTTCTGGTGTAGGCTACGTCAGCTTCCTGACCCCAGGGATCATAGGTATGACATTGCTATTCTCAGCCACCTTTGCAGGCCTTTCTGTCATCTGGGACAGAGAGTTCGGCTTCTTAAAAGAGATAATGGTTGCCCCTGTGAGCAGAATTGCCATAGTCCTAGGGCGAACAGCTGGAGGCTTGACTACAGGAATCCTTCAAGCCTTGATCATACTTGTTGCAGGGATTTTCATGGGTATGAAGATGCCAAGCATTGACGGATTCCTGTTGTCCCTGGTATTCATGGTTCTGGTAGCCGCGACCTTCATCGGCATCGGGCTGGCCTTCTCCTCCAAGATGAAAGATATGTCCGGATTCAGCCTGATCATGAACTTCCTCATATTTCCATTGTTCTTCCTGTCTGGGGCACTCTTCCCTCTGGAGAGATTCCCTGGGCTGATAAGGGACCTCGCCTACCTCAACCCCCTCACCTATGGGGTGGACGGCTTGAGATACAGCCTGATAGGCACGAGCGCCCTTTCCCCTGTCGTGGACTTGGCAGTTCTGGCGATCTGCTGCGCTGCCATGCTGTTCCTGGGGGCGTACCTCTTTGAGAATACCGAGGTGAAGTGATCTTCAGACGCAAATCCTTGCAGCCTTGCCGCAAAGAGGCATTCCAAAGAAGGTGAACACACATTTCCAAAGCGATAGAGCTGAAGGATATCGAGAAGACCTACCGAATCGGTGAGGCCGAGTACCCAGTGCAGAAGGGCATAAACCTGGAGATCGAATCGAGTAAGTTCATAGCGCTCATGGGACCCTCAGGCAGCAGCAAGTTCACGCTCATGAATATCGTGGTTTGTCTGGACCGGCGGTAGTGGATCAATTGTGGGTTGGAATTTGAATCTGCCAACGGTCATAGCGTCATAACATGCATCGGGATTTCGCGCCTTCGCGTGATACCCTGGATCTCACGCGAAGGACGCGAAGAAGCCATGATCTTCCGACCTCGTGATCAATGCAAAGCTTTACGAAGCTTAAAGGCATTTTCATAACCAAACGAGGTGGAGGGCGAGGGCATAATGGTGAGCATACTGATTTTGGGAGGCACGGGCGAGACTGGTTCCTGGTTTGCCCGCTACTTTAAGGAGTTGGACTTTGACGTGGCTGTCTGGGGGCCGAGCGGCAAGGTGGAGGTGGCAGAGCGGCTGGGCGTGCGATTCGCCGAGGACATGATGGCTGAGGTCGAAAACAGCGACATCGTCCTGGTCAGCGTGCTCATCGAGAAGACGGAGGCGGTCATCCGAGAGGTTGCGCCTCACATGCATCCCGGCAGCCTGATCATGGATGTGACCTCTATAAAGTCAGGGCCGGTGAAGGCCATGAAGACCTTTGCCCCGAAAGGGGTAGAGGTTCTGGGCACACATCCCATGTTCGGGCCCACCATGGCGTCTCTTGCCGGCCAGACCATCATTTTCACGCCTGTAGAGGGAAAGACGGGAAAGTGGCAATCCATCATGAGGTCGCTCTTTGAGTCCGACGGAGCGCATGTGGAGATCCTGGATGCTGAAGAGCACGACGAGATCATGGCCGTGGTGCAAGCGCTCACGCACTTCGCCTACATCGGCATCGGGGCGGCGCTGCATACTCTGGACTTCGATGTGGAAAGGTCTAGGAGGTTCATGTCCCCGGTCTACGAGATCATGATCGATTTCGTGGGCCGAATTTTGGACCAGAATCCTGAGCTTTATGCCTCCATTCAGAAGAATCCCAAGGCGGCAGCCGTTCGGCAGACCTTTGTGGCTGAATGCATGCGGCTTTGCGAAAAAGCGGACGCCGGGGATCTGGAGGGCTTCAAGCAGATCATGAAAGAGGCAGCGGAGCACTACGGAGTAACGAAGGAGGCAATGGCCAGGTCGGACAGGGTGATCAACGCGCGGATAGGGGATAAGGAAAAAGCAAATCTCTAAAATGCCCAGCGAGCATAACCCAGGCTCCAGCAAAATCAGAGTTCTGCGGCTGGCTATAAGGGAAACATCTATTTACTTACAATCGTTACAATGTTATTCATGCTTGCTATTAAACGCATTCCTGTGACTGAGGCCGTGTGGGTTGAGCTATCTGACCTCAAGATGGCAGGACAGACCTATTCCCAGCTCCTAGAAGAGATGATCGAAGATAGGAAAAAGGCACGTTTTTTCCGAGATATGGAACGAATTGAGGAAGAAGGCGAATTTGTGGAGTTCCCGTGGTAGCCTACCATCTGGTCATCGGGAAGAAAGCTTTGGAGTTCATCAACGCATTGCCTTCAAAAAGCCAGCGGATATTGATCGAAAAATGCAAAACACTTGCATACGATCCGTTCCCCAGCCAGGGTGACAAAGAACTAATTCACCGAAAGGGCCATAAAGACATTTATCGCCTGCATATCTCAAGATCTTACACAGCTTTTTACAAGATATATAAAGACGAGAATATGGCTAAGATCCTAGATATCACAACCATAGAGCAAGCGCATAAGATCTACGGTCGATTCTGAGAGACACTTTGGGCTTTGACGTGACGGTCTGGGGGCCGAGCGCCTGGGAGTGCGTTATGCAGAGGACACACGAAGACGTCTGACCTTTGCGCCTCTTAACTGCCAGGAGTATGTATAACCTACAATTAATTCATCCTTTCTGCTCGACCGGCAAAATCGGCTGGAGGATCCGCTGCGCTCCATTCAAAAAGCCCTGCCGGGTCCAGCAAAGAGGCTTGTGGCCCAAATGGAGCGAGAAGAGGAGACCCAAGAGGCTTTGCGGGACGTGCTGGACCCTGATTGAGGTGAAGGTTCTCGATAGAGAGCCATTGTAGCCGTGAGCATCTTGCTTAATTCGCGATGATATTTGCCGACTGGGACATGATATCTACATCGGCCAGCCGCCCTTCCACTTCCATGGAATCCCCGAAGATGCCTTCCATAAGCACCTTACCGTTATGGGCCATGAGCCTGACAACTCCCTCCATGGCCTTTTCGCGAGCATTGCCTTTCAAAATGTAGACTGTAAGTTCGCACATAGTTCCTCCTAAAATGATAATAATAGTAATAATAAGGCGGGCCCGGCGGGATTCGAACCCGCGACCCCCGGGTTAGAAGCCCGGTGCTATATCCTGGCTAAGCCACGGGCCCGCAATGGTTTTAGCCGCCCTTGGGCGGCATCTGACCTATTGACATTTTAAGCTGCTCTTGAAGCTGAGTGAACCGGCCCTGAATGCGCTCTTCCTGCTTGGCCATGGTCTTTTGCCGGATATCCATCATATCCTTTCTCTCTTTCAGCTCCTCTATCAGCTTTGGCTTATCAGCTTTAAATAGAAGTTCCCCGACGCTCTTGTATATAACAGCGTCGTCTGCGCTCTTCTCCAATTCCTTCAACGCCGCCTCAGTTTCTCTGATCAGACCCTCGATCTGGCCCTTCTGAGTCATAACGGCCTGCGCCTGCTGCTGGAGCTGCTGGAGCTGAGCCAACTGATTTTGTATCTGCGGAGGCAATTCGCCACTCATAAACTCACCATCTCAAACGCGATCTTAACCAACCTTATCCAGGTATTTAAGGCTGCCCGGAGAGAGACTGTATCCTCGCCCCGGATCTTCAATCGAATAGAACCGTCTTCCAGGCCCAGCATTACATTGGACCTGTGCAGCTCGTCGTCAAGTTCAGGTGCAAGCGCCAGATAGATCTCTTGGGCATGATTGCTGACAAATACTAACTCTGCACAGCCCTTCATATCTTCAGCCTGAATTTGGCCTGGCCCTCATCTATGAAATCGATATTACCAGATGCAACCCAGATTACGCGCCCCTGGGCCGGGGCGGCCTCGCCGAGCCACTCCAACTCAAAGAACTGTGCAATTGGGTGAGCATCCATGCCCTTGCCGGCAACCTTCGGCACAACTATCTTGAGCCGTTCTGCCTGCGTGTCTCCTGAGAGCTTGAAGCTCAAATGCTCCATCTTTTCCGAGGAGCGCTTGACCAGACCGGCCGGATTGCCGTGATCCTCTACCACCACCAGCCAGGTTTCGTCCTCTCCCGGCTTTTGCTTCCCCCGATTCACATAAGGCAGAGAAAGGAACGTAGCCAGAGCCCTGGCAAACCTTCTTGCCTTTGCAGACGGGTCTCGCGAGGTGGTGACGAACATCAGACGGCTTGCATCTTCTTGACCGTGGTGGGCCGCTCCTTCATCAGGATCCTATGCCCACAATAAGGACAGCGTATGCCGCTGTACTCGTAATCAACTTCCACGGTCTTCTTGCATCTGGTGCACTTATAAGCCATCTTCTAATCAGCCTCAAGAGTCTTCTTGAGAGACCTCAGCACCGAGCGGCCCAGGGAGGTCTCAGGCAGGAAAGAACCGCCGGCAAAGGTGTAGCCGCATTTGCTGCAGCTCCAGATGGCAGTACTAGTCCTTGTTACTCTATTCCTATTGCACGAAGGGCAGTCATACGAAGCCTTGCTCTTCTCTTCCGAATCGGCCACGAGCTTTCGCGATTTGCGTCCGTACCTGGGACCAAACCGGGCTGCGGATCTGCTCTTCCTTCCTTTTGTAGTCTGCTTAGCCATGATCTTTACTTCCGTTTATGCTTCCAGAAACTTTTCCCGGATTTCTTTCGCTTTCTCACATGCTATATCAATGATGCGGTAGACCTGCTCAGGTTTGAGCATTCCCGTGCCGCTCTTCTGCGAGCCGCAGATATTGCCGTTTATCGTGGATATAATTGTGAGCTTGGTATTGGCAATGGCCTCTTCATCCACACCGGGATCAAACATCAAGACGTCATTGAACTCAATTGCCGTCGTAGCTATGGGAATGTCTCTTATGGGCAGGATGTAATCCTCGCCCAGGCCGAAGCGGCTGGCCGGCACCTTGGTGGACAGCAGCGCAGCAATCGCGCCCAGCGATGCGGCGTCGAGGATGTTTCCGCAGTCATCTAGGATATGCACATCGATGAATATAATCCAGACCTGCTTGCCGGGCACAATGCAAAGCGCCTCCAGATCCACGGCCTTGGATTCGCGCACGCCGCGATCCACGACGCGCGCCAGCTCAATTCCCACCTCATTGGGCGGGCCCGGCTCAAAGGAAGGTGAGGCAAGCGGCACCAGCTCGGCATTGGTGATGATGACACCTCTATTGGGCGAATCCTGGAAGGGCTCTCCGGGCTGCATCTTCACGCCCACCAGCACCTGGCTGGAGCCCAATTTAACAAGCGCACTGCCTTCCGCCTTGCGGATCACATCCCTCTCGATGGATATCTCCCTGTACTGATCAAAGGTCCGGCCATCCACCCTCTCTCCTTTGAGCAGCAGGTTGAAAATGAAGTCCTTTTTTATCTCGGAGATGACGTTAGTCACAGACATGCACCTCCTCTCGCCCGGGCAGTTCTACCATCTGGCTATATTTCTTCACCAGTGCAAGTCTTTGCAGCTCGTAGATATCTCTGGCACCATTCATGGCCATCTCCACTGCTCTATGAAACTCGTCCGGGGTGAGGCTGCCGTCCATTTGCAACAAGGTGATGTCTCCGTTTGGAGTCATGGCGATGGGCAGGTCAGCCTGGCCGAAGTTATCTTCCTCTTTCATGGGATCTAGAACTATGGTATCTGCCACTTTCCCCGCAGCACAGGACGATATCATGCTCTTCATGGGAATTCCCGCATCTGCCAGAGCTACTGCCGCTGCATTTATGCCGGCGGTCCTGGTTCCAGCATCTGCTTGAAGCACCTCCACAAAGACGTCTATGACCGATCGAGGGAAGAAGCTGGTCATTATGACCGGCTCCAGTGCCTCCCGGCTGACCTTGGAAAGCTCGTGTGACCTTCTGTCCGGCCCCGGCCGTTTTCTCTCTTCGACTGAGAAGGAGGCCATATTATATCGGTAGCGCACAATGGCCCTGGTTGCTTCCTGCAAGTGTCTGGGGTGTACCTCCCTGGGCCCGTATACTGCAGCAATTACCTTATTTCCACCCATCTCGATGTAGCATGAGCCGTCTGCTCTGGCCAGGACTCCCACCTCTATTTTTACAGGCCGGAGCTGATCCGCCCTTCGGCCATCCAGGCGCAGTCCATCTTTGAAAAATGATATATCCGTCTCATCCATAGCGATCAACTTCTGGCCCCTTTCTCCGCTTTTAGGAAGTCCACAATCCTGTCAGTGAGACCGTTGGTATGGGCTTCCCTCTCAATCAGAGTTATGGTCTTCAGAGCCAGATCCATATCCTCTGCACCCCCGTGGATCCAGATTCTTCCGTTCTGGCCAACGAAGATGTTGCAGTTTACCTCTTTCTTCAGCATGCTGATCATGGAGCCGCCCTTGCCGATGAGCCTGGGAACTCTTGTATGGCTTATCTCGATGACCTGGCCCGCCTTGATCTCGCCGAGCTTTTTGTCGTTCAAAGTAAGCTCCACCTTCATAGTGGGATCTACATCCGCCACCCGGGTCATGATAGAGCTGCCAATGCGCAAATGCTTGGACATCTCGTCCGATTCGATCCTTTTCGGGAACTCAGAGATGTGAAGCAGCCCGTCGTAGGGCGAGTTTATATCCACGATCCAATTGGAGAAGGTTATATCCTTCACCACACCTATGACGTTGTCCCCCGGTCCGGGTACATACTTTCCCGCCAGGGGTATGACATTTATCTTATCCCTAAAGTTCGCAAGACCATATAGCAAGGAGTAGACGCTTCCATTCTTTACATACGTCCCCTCGCCCGACCTCTTGGCATCCTCAGAGAGAAGATCACCTGGTACTACCACCTTGCGATCCATGCGCTTTTAACTCCCATCCTCAATGCTTAAGAAGCTTCGTCTCAGCTTCGCCTCTGGTCAGCCGGTTGATAAGGGCATAGAATTCCGTTTGCATGCCCGCCGGTATTTGGACCACACCGATCCAAGAGCCATTGTTCTGCCAGGCCTCCCGGGTGAGCTTGCCGAAGGCTGCGACTTCGCCGTAAGCCTTGGGAGCATACGCGGAAGGGATCTTTACCGCCACCTCAACCTCCTCGAATCTTATGGGTATGAGAGGCCGGATGGCCTTCATGGCGATCTTGACCAGCTCATCGATGGATTTCGTGGGGTCGATATTGACGCGGGCC
This sequence comes from Methanothrix sp., assembly GCA_026394565.1. GTDB lineage: Archaea > Halobacteriota > Methanosarcinia > Methanotrichales > Methanotrichaceae > Methanothrix. The sequence continues at coordinate 1,124 of JAPKYA010000069.1, read as the reverse complement.
TCGGTCATGGCCTGCTCGATTCTTCCTGGCGGGTGAGGAGTTTTGGTCTGGGGATTGATAGCATTTCGGGCTATGACCTCGATGACCTGCCGTCGTTTGTTCTCGATGAACTGCTTTCTCTGCTCAGCCGTCAGGCTGATCTCGCCCTTCTTGATGATGATTTCGGCAATGGGCAGGACTTCCAACGTGCCGAAGGCCTTTTGCAGATCTTCTTCCGGGCTTCTGTCTCCGCGAGAGGCATTTTCGAAGATATCCTCTACGGCCAGGATATCTTCCAGGTTGACACTGTCTCCCCGCTTCAGGGCCAAGGCTCCATCGGGATCCACTAAAACCTCAAAGGTGGTTCCGTGGGTCTTGAGTCTGGCAGGAACTGCGTCATCCAGTCTGACCATTCCTATACCTCTCTTTTCTCACCCAACTCTTCCTTCTCAACTTTTCCTGCGGCTACAGCAGCCTTCATCCTTTCCACATAAGCGGCTACTTCCTTCTCCGTCAGTTTGTAAAACTTCTTGTCGCCCAGTTTTATGATGCCAATCTCAGTTGTGGCTGCCTCTACCTTGCCTTCCGCGGCCTTGTAGAGCGCCTCCAGGCCCAAGAGCACGGCCTCATCCATGACCAGGTCTTCTCTGTACTTTTCCTCGAAGACCTCCATCACTGCCGATCTGCCAGCTCCTATGCCAGTGGCCTTGTATTCCAATAAAGCGCCGGACGGGTCGGTCTCAAAGAGACGAGTTCTATCCTCCTCTGCGCCGATGATGAGCAGCGCCGTTCCAAAGGGCCGAACTCCGCCGTACTGAGTGTATTGCTGTTTGAAGTCGCAGATCTTCTTGGCCAGAGCCTCGACTCCAATGGGCTCGTCGTAGACCAGCCGGTTGATCTGGCTCTCTACCCTGGCTCTGTCGATCAGGACTCTGGCGTCAGCAACCAGACCTGAAGTGGCGGCGCCGATGTGATTGTCTATCTGAAAGATCTTCTCAATGGATTTGGGCTCCATGAGCCTGCTGGTGATCCTCTTGTCTACCAGTACAGCCACGCCGTCTTTTGACTTGATGCCCACAGCCGTCGTTCCTCTCCGCACGGCCTCGCGGGCATATTCAACTTGAAATAATCTGCCGTCAGGGCTG
>JAPKYA010000021.1 GCA_026394565.1 Methanothrix sp. | reverse complement strand
GGTTAATGTCAAGAGGCTTGCAAACGTTATCGTTAGCGGATGCTGTCCAAAAATGAGCTGAAAATCAAGAAAATTGCAATAAAATGGAGATTAACCACGGAGTATTGGTGCCAATTTCGAGAAATAATTCATACTTTTCTCAATAATTCTCAAAATGCTACTCCAACGGAGAAAGATCAAGGGCTAAACCGACAGCCTCCAAATACTACTATCCCGTGCTGGCGGAAAAACCGGCGGTTGGAACCTGGTCCGCACCCGACAGCGAGGCCATTGTCAGGCTTGTGCCGGACATCATCATAACTTCCGCCAATCTCGATCGAGCGACTAAATTAGAGGAAAGCATTAAACCCGCGGGAATAGCTGTACTTGGGCTTGATTTTTACAGAGACAATATCCTGAGATCAGAGATGAAAACCCTCGGATTTATCCTGAATAGGAACGAGGAAGCTGATAAGTACCTACAATGACGCAATGGATATGAGAAAACGATAAGGGATTACGTTGCAGAGATTAAAAAAAGAGGATAAGCCGCGGCTCTTCATGGAATGGGGCACGAAAAATACCATTTCTGAGATTTCAAGCTACGGAAAGGGCAGCAGCGGCGACTCGGTATGCAATTTCACTGGCGGCATAAACATAGCAGCAGACCTTCCAGAGTACCCCAAGTTAGACAGCGAATGGATATTGAAAGAGAACCCGGACGTGATAATAAAGTCCCTGGCTCCGAGCAAAGGAAATCCCGGCTGGAACAGCACTGATGAAGCTGCAGCGATACTGAAGAGCTACATCGAAGGCCGGCCCGGATGGTGCAATCTGGATGCCGTCAAGAATAACCGGATCTACTTGATCAGCACGGAGATCGCCTGGGGACCTGATGCCATTGTGGGCGACGCCTACTATGCCAAGTGGCTGCATCCTGAGCTGGACATCGATCCTCTGAAGATCCACAAAGAATACCTTGAGCAGTTCATGGGACTTGCCTATCCTAAGGGGGTCGTGCTGGGGTATCCAGAGAAATGAGAGAAAATTAGGACGGAAGGCGCCAGAGCAAGCCAGCATCTTGACTTGAGGCGACGATCCACACGCATATCCATTTTTTTGCCATAATTCATATCGCTTTGGTCAGCAATTGGGACGAAGCAATCAGTTTTTGTGCTAGGACGCAGTACTCTCCAAAGTCGTTGAAATGAGGGGAATCCGGATTTAAATGACGAAGTGCGGCTGAACATCCGGCCCTTCCTGAGCGCGCCTGACGTGGGACGCAGGGGCGCGGGAGTGCTGCGGGAGAAGCCCAACATCAACTGGAACAAGGACCGGGGCAAGGATGTGGAGAGCGCGCCGTGGTATCACCACGTTGGGGGCGACAGGATAAACGATTGCCACCTGAAGCTGGAAGAGAAAAGGAGAGGAAGGACATGATCGCATCCAATAGCATATCAGCTAATAACTATACATGGAAAAAAGAGGAATGCGAAAAGCTGCTTGATGATATTCAGGAAAGCGATAACGGATATTTTCTTGGATCAATAATATGCATCGATAAGAGCCCTGAATCCAATTCTAGCAAGCAGCTTGAGCTAGTAGACGGACAGCAACGAATGACTTCACTGTCGTTGCTTCTGGCTGCCATCTATTCAAAATTAAAGGAACATAAGGATAACTCAAAGGACGATCTGACTGATGAGCTAAGCGACACAAAGAGAAAATTAATCTTGAAGGAGGACCCCAATAAAACACATTTGATACTCCAGGATCAAAGCAACAATCAACGGGATTACAGGGCGGTACTGGCTGAAGCAGGGGTATTAACATCCCATGATGCCCAGCATGCGGAAACAGGATATATGTTCAAAGCTTACCGTTATTTTGAAGATGAAGTTAATTTTCTTTATGGACAACCAGAAGGCGATATAAAAGCCATATTAAATTTACTTAATAAAGTTATTTATACAAGTATGGTAAGAATAATAGTCTCATCTCATTCAGATGCCTATACGCTTTTCGAGTCATTAAATCATAGAGGTAAATCATTAACAGCAACTGATCTTATCAAGAGCAAACTTCTCTCAAAACTCAATGATATGGAACCAGGCACAGCCAAAATGTATTCTAAAGACTGGAATCAAGTAATAGACTATCTGGGAAATGATTACGCGATTCAAGATCGGTTCTTCAGACAATATTACAACGCTTTTAGAACCGAGTTAAAAGGTGCGCCGAGTGTTCCAGTGGCAACTCGTTCAAACCTCATGGATATCTATGAAAAAATCATAGAAAGCGATGCTAAAGGATTTCTCTATAATATCATCGAAGCAACTAGATGCTACTCGTTAATCATTGGCAAGTCTCAGGATGATTCATCTTTGGCTAAACCCTTAAAGGATCTAGATCGAATTCAGGGAGCACCATCATATCTTCTTCTCCTTTATTTGCTCATGGAGAAAAAACGTCTTAATCTCGATAAGACGCATGTAATTCAGATCATTCAATTTTTAGTGAAGTTTTCAGTAAGGAGGAACTTAACAGACGTACCTCCAACCCGCGATTTGAATAGATTATTTATGGAAATTGTGGAAGGCATAAATAGTTTGACTGGCGAAGATGTTGTGAAAAAGATCACCAGTAGGCTTATCGAAGAATCTTCAAGCGATGACGAATTTCGTACGCAATTGAGTGGCCCAGTTTATTCCATGAATTCAAGCGCAGTTCGCTTCATTCTTTGTTCCATCGAGGAAAATGTTATGGATCGCAAGAGAATTGAGTGTGACCTCTGGGCGAAAAAGAAGAAGCAATATGTTTGGACAATAGAGCATATATTCCCTCAAGGCGAGAATATCCCTGAACCTTGGGTGAAAATGATCGCCAATGGAGTTAAGTCTAAGGCCATGGAACTCCAGTCTCAATACGTGGACTGCATTGGTAATCTAACACTTTCAAACTTCAACAGTGAACAGAGTAACAAAAGCTTATTAAAAAAAAGAGACTTAAGAGATCCACAGCAGGAATGGTATGTAGGATATAGGAACGGCCTATACCTCAACGAGGATCTCGCCGATTGCACGGATTGGACTGTAGATCGTATCGATAAGCGCACAAAGCGGCTCGTTAACAACGCTCTAAAGCTGTTCAAATTGGAGGAGGGCAGATAATGCCCATTATCGAGTGCTTGAAAAGATCCCAGCTTGCAGGGAGAGCTACTGGAGCTAGTCGTCCTCGGCAACTACTACCAAAAAAGCGCACCTTTTCAGTCATTTGCCTTCGCTGCATGGTGGTCCGAAAGATCGACGAATTAAAGCTGCCCGCTGAGAGAGCATCCATCATCTACCTGTCAGGCATCAACCGGCAGGACCTGCGGGAGAACTTGCCGTGGTATTTGTGTGTTAGGAGCGACAGGATAAATGATCATCACCTAATCTTGCAGGATAAAAAAGCTGTGCAAGGGATGAAAAATATGGGGAGTGGAATATGAACATAAGCGCAGCAATCATTGACCAGAGGCTCAATTCTGTGTGCGATGCAATTCGGGATCGAGCCAAGGAAGAACTCAAAATCGCCGATGAGGAACATCTGAAATCTCTGGCCTTCGTCCACCTCTCAGTGATGACGATGCTCGATCTGTCCGACGAGGAAGCATTTGACTGCCTAGTCGAAGGAGGACAGGACTTTGGTGTGGATGCCATCCATATCTCTGAAGAGCATGATGGTGAGTTCACAGTCAGTCTTTTTCAGGGAAAATACAGTCGCAAACTTGAATCCGCCTCAAATTTTCCTGAAAATGGTATCAAGGCTCTTATCAACGCCATACGCCACTTGTTCGATCCCTCCTCGAATCTTGAAAATGTGAGAGAACGTCTGAGGATAAAGGTTGAAGCAGCTCGATCAATGATCCGCGATGGCTACATCCCGCAAGTGAGGGCGCTAGCCTGCAATAACGGCCTGAAGTGGAATGAGGCAGCAGAACAAACAATCTCACAAGAAGGATTTGGAGATCAAGTCACCTGGGAGCATGTCAACCATGATCGTTTGGTGATGATTTTCCAAAGGGCAAAACCAGTAAATGACGCTTTGCAGCTCGCAGGAGATGCCATCATTGAGGATCTTAACTATAGCCGCGTGCTCGTGGGAAGGATCTCCGTGGCTGAAGTTGCTGCATTGATTGAGCGACATGGCGAACGGCTCCTGGAGCGGAATATTCGCCGCTATCTGGGATTACAAGGTAACCGGGTCAACGAGGCAATAAGAGATACCCTGAGTGGTGCAGAAAACAGCAATTTCTATTTCTACAACAATGGAATCACCCTGACATGTGACAAGTTCACCTATAATGCACTCCAAAGCGAGAACTATCAGGTGAGGGTGGAGAACCTCCAGATCATAAACGGCGGTCAGACCTGTATTACCATCTTCAAGACCCTGAAGGAGACGCTATTAGGTTATCTCCCGCCTGATGCCTACGTTCTGATCCGTCTCTACCAGCTCCCTAGTGACAACGAAGATCTTGTTCGGAAAATCACCTTTGCCACCAACAGCCAAAATCCTGTCGACCTCCGCGACCTAAGGGCCAACGATGAAAGGCAGAAGCGCCTTGAGACCGATATAAGTCAGTTGGGATTTTCCTACCGGCGGAAAAGAACCGACACATCATTAAAATCAAGAGACATCACCTCAGGAGTGGCGGCGGAGTCCATTTTATCTGTCTGGAGAAGAAGGCCTCATCAGGCAAAATTCCTGGCCCGAGAGCATTTCGGAAAGCTGTATGACATCATATTCTCAAATGACCTGAATGGCGCCCAGGCGATCATTGCAACGCTGATCTATCGCATTGCCGAGAACAAAAGAAAAAGGCCGCCAGAGGGCGCTCCGCAGTTCATCAGCTATGCATCCTGTTTCATATCAATGCAGATGGGAAAATACCTGTTGAAAGACTTGGGCAGCAATATCGCCGGTTTGACGCACCAAAGTTATGAAACAGCGAGGCTACTGGTTGAGCGGAAAGGTGATGAATATTTTAACCAAGCAGTCTTTGATGTGGAGAAGGCGCTAGAGATGCTGTATGGCGATTCGGATGTTTCACTTCAACAACTCTCTGCTACATTCCGACGTGGAGATCTTATCGAAAAACTAGGACACCTGGATTGAATAACTATGATTGTGTGCAAAAAAAACTACACATCCTTTTTCCTCAAGACGAGAAGGGATGCTCCGGCAAAGATAGCTAAAAATCCCAGCATGGCTGAAAGAGAGTTATAGGGAACGTTCTGGCCGAGGATAGACGCCCGCAGGCAGATGCTGGCATGGGTGAGCGGCAGCAGATAGAGGGCGTACTTCAGGGCCTCCGGCACATAATTCAGGGAGAAGAATGTCCCTCCCAGGAAGGCCATGGGAGTGATGATGATGCTGGTGAACATGATCATATCATCATAAGAGCGGGCCAATAGAGCAGAGAGCACCCCCAGAAAAGAGAAGATCAGACAGGTCAAAGCCAGGCTGAAGAGGAAGAGCAGGCTAATATGAAGCTGTGGCCTTATGAGGAAAGCCATTATCAGAAAAGCTATGGAGCTGACGCTGCCCCGCAGGGCTCCAATCAGGGCTTTTCCCAGCAGGAGCGAAGGATGGCCGATGGGGGCCATTAGCGACTCGTCAAAGCTGCGCCAGTGGATCTGATCGACGACGAGCCTGGTTCCCGAGCCGTTGAAGCTGCTGTTCATGGCCGTCATGGCGATGATGCCGGGCACGACGAACTCCAGATAGCTCATGCCGTCCATCTTGATATTCGCACCCAGGCCAAAGCCGAAAGCTGCCATGTAAAGCAGGGGACTGACCACCGTGGCTATCAGGTAATTGCGCAGGTTGCGCCGCAAGGCAACCATATCGGACCAGAGGATGGCATAAGCCCCCTCTGCTCCTAGCTTTGACTGGGATGCTAATTGGGATAAAATTTGGTTCATGTCTTCAGGACCTTGGCCATCCTCTCCTTCCAGGCGCTCACGTCATCCATGTTCAGAACATCTATGGAGCCTCCCTGGAACTCGCCGCCCGTATCGCCCATCCTCTCTTCCATCCAGCCTTCGATCTCCAGGTAGAGCGATTTCAGAGCATCCAGCACCTGCGGATCGGCCTTCCACAGGCCCCTCTGCTCGGCCTCCAGCAGCCTTCTGCCCATCTCCTCCATGGCCCAGGGATTGTTCTCCTGGAAGAACTTGCGGTTCTCCTCATCCATGATGAAGGTCTTGGCGATGTCGTCGAAGATCCAGTCGTCCACTTCCTGCGTCGTGGCCTCCCAGCCGTAGACTCTGCCCACGCGCTTGGAGATGTCGCCTGCACCCTTGTAGCCGTGCCGCTTCATGCCCTCGATCCACTTGGGATTGAGCAGCTTGGTGCGCACAACGCGCCGGACCTCGTCTGCCAGGGTGCGCACCTCCACGTGATCTGCGTCTCTGGTGTCTCCGTAATAAGCCTCCACTTCCTTTCCTGAGACCTCCCGGGCGGCGATGGTCAGGCCGCCGTGATTGCCGAAGTAGCAGCAGCATCCGAAGAGATCCTTCTCATCGGTGGTGGTCTTGTTGAAGGTGACGTCGACGCTTTTGAGCTGCTTGATAAGCCTTTCCTGTGATTCCTCCCCAAAGAATCCTTTGCCGTAGGCGTAGCCGTTCCAGTAGATGAAGACGTCTGAGAGGTCCTTCTCTTTCTTCCAGGCCGAGGTGTAGACGGCCAGGCTGACGCCATTGCCGTAGGTTCCCGGACGGCTGGCATAGATGCGAGGGGTGGAGCCGTTCTCCAGATCGTGCTTGCGCAAGAAATTCATCTCCGGTGGCTCCTCTTGCAGCGCGACCTCTTTTATGGCCTGGTCCATGATCTCGATGCAGTTGTAGAAGCAGTCGCGGATGATGCCGCTGACCCGCACTGTCAGATCGATTCTGGGCCGGCCAAGTTCATCCAGGGGGATGATCCGGTAGCCCTTCAGCCGTCCGCCCTTCCAGACGGGCTGGACGCCGATCAGATAGAACATCTGCGCCATCTGCTCGCCATCGGCGTACATCGCATCCCCCGCCATCCAGAACATGGCCACGTTCTCGGGAATGCGGCCCTGCTCCTTTTGATACTTCTCAATAAGGCTATCGGCGAGCTTTCTTCCCACCATCCAGGCAGCATCTGTAGGAACGGCTGCGGGGTCCAGGGAGAAGAAGTTTCGGCCCGTGGGCAGGACCTCGATCTTTCCTTTAGTGATGAGGCCGGACGGCCCCGGCTCGATGAAGCCTCCCGAGAATCCGTGCAAGAGGCTTTGCATCTCTTGGGAAGCCTCCAGCCGCCGGCAGAGTTCCTCCACCCGATCCCGCAGAGCTGAGAGGGAGCCGCTCCACTTCAGTCCCCTAGCCACCAGGACGGCAGTCAAGGCTTCATGGCCGGCATCGTCCTGCATCATAGCAGAGATGAGATCCTTGGAGAGCATGTCCAGCTCCTGCAGATCCTCCATCCTGGTGGTAACCTCTTTGCCGAGCAGTTCTGCCGCGGCCTTTCTGACCTCAGGCCGCAGGATGGCTCGCACCATCTCCCGGCGTCTCTCGCCCTCGGGCAGAAGGCCGAAGATGTGCATGCCGTCCGGTATTTGCGTGTTGTAGAGCTGCGAGATCTTATCGTGCGCCCGCTCCAGGATCTCCTCGAAGCTGGCTCCAGATGCAGTCAATTTTTCAAGCCGAATCTCTTTGGCCAGGTTGCTCTTCTCCAGGAGGCCGAGGATGATATGCTCCAGAGCATGCGCTCTTCCTCCGTCTGAGACCCTGGCCCGGTTGTACTCGGCGATTTTGTCCTCCAGCTCCTTCAGCTCTCCATAAAGATCTGAGTCGGTCATCACGGTTTGCATGTGATCCACCAGGACGGCGTAGCTGCGCCGCTTGGCGATGGTTCCCTCTGGCGGATTGTCTGAGTTGTAGATGTAGAGATGAGGCATGTCGCCTATGCCTATGTCCGGGTAGCAGTCGCCGGAGAGGCCGACGGACTTGCCGGGCAAGAATTCCAGGTTTCCGTGCGTTCCAACGTGCACGATCACATCAGCTTTGAAATCGTGCTCGATGTAGTGGTAGGTGGCCAGATATTGATGAGTGGGCGGGACCTCAGGATCGTGCAGAATCTTACAGACCTGGCCGTCGCAGCGTGCTCCAGCGCATCCCCTCTTCGGCTGAGCGCAGACCAGGGCATGGCCGTACTGCACGCCGGTTATTACGATCTTTCCCTGGTAGAGCATGGCGGGAGGAATGCCGTCCTTCTCTTCGCCGGGGGGGCGCCCCCAGGCCTCACAGACGCGGTTTCTAACCTGGGGCGTGAGCATGTTGAACCATTTCTCATACTCCTCTTTGCTCTGATAGGCCAGGGCGCCGCCCTTGGCCACAATCTCTTCGATGGGCGTCCAGCGGAACTCGGAGACGGCTTTTCGGTCCATGATGGTTTCAATCAACTGCTTTCCCGTCTCGGGAATATTTTCAAGTGAGTAACCAGCCTCGGCCATTTGGTTCATGATGCGGGCCACGCTCTCCAGAGTGTCCAGATGTGCGCCTCCGCCTACCGATGACTCCACCGAGACGCAGGGGTTATTGTGCAGGATGAAGGCCACTCTTCTCTCTGCGACAGGCTTATTCTTGAGAGAAATCCAGCGGGAGACGCGCCGACAGACCTTGGAGAGGCGCTCAGGGATCGGCACATGCCGCTCTATCAGGGCCCCATCGCTCACGGACTTATCAGTCACGCCGATGATGATCGGCTCAATAACGCCCTCGAACTCGGGCATGGCCACCGACCAGCCCACCTCGCTGCCGGAGAGGCCGTGGATGTCTTTCTGCCACTCCTCTTCCGTCTTATGATAGGCCATGAGGGGATGAAAAACAGGGACGTCCAACTGCTTCAGGGTGTCGATGGACTGTGCCATGTTTCGGGACCGGAAGACGGGCAGGAGGTTGATGAGGGCGTCGATCCTGCCCATGAAGAACCTCTCTGCCACCTCGCCGCTGGACCAGGCGCCAAGATCCTTGTCCCCCATGCCGAAGCAGAAGGCAGGAAGTACAGAAAACTCCGTCTCCAATTCCGTGATCAGGGCATCGACTACGGCCAGGTCTCCATTGGCCCAGTAGGTTCTGGAGAATATTATGCCGACGGTTGGGCGCTCTATTGGGCCGCGCCACTGCAGGTACTCCTCCAGGCTTGAGAAAGGAGTCTGGGAGCGGGGATGATAGAGGCCCTGCCAGAGCAATTCCTGGGGCGGCTCATAGTCGCAATCAATGCCCAGGGCTTTGTTGCAGACGTATTTGAGCATGTTTTTGTAGTTATTTGGACCGCCGAAGAGGATGTACCTGTTAACCGTGGTGGTTATTTCCAGGGAGACGGTGGAAAGAGCCCAGTGGGAGGGGTCCCGTCCGAAGGAGATCACGAGTGATTTGGGATCCAGCGCGGGAACGATCTCATCCCAACAGGCATCGCTGGAGGGATGGAGCAAGATGAGTTGGGCATTTTTCAGCGATTCGAGACATTTTTCCAGATCCTGAGGATCGGCGAACTGTGAGGCTGACCAGGCCTCCAGGTCCAGTCCGCCCTCCTTGGCACCTTGCAGCAAGAGGGGCAGCTCGCTGCTCCAGGTAATAGTTATGATCTTCATTTATTGCCTCCAAAATAATGATTCGTGGAATATCCTAAGGGATTGGTATGAACTAATCTGAGTTAAATGCTCTATATTAATAATCATTTTGGTAGTAGTGTTATTATTGAGATAAATATCTTATAATTATCATGTAAATAATTATAATATGCTTTCACCAGAATTCTTTCTTTCGCTTCATGAACAGGTAGACGAAGAACGGCACTCCCAGGAAGGCGGTCATTATACCTACGGGCAGGATCACTGGGGCCAGGATGGTTCGCGCTGCGGTATCGGCCGCGAGCAAAAGCAGTCCGCCCACCAGGGCCGAGGCGGGCAGCAAGAACCTGTGATCTCCGCCGATGACCATGCGCGTGATGTGAGGCGAGACCAGGCCGATGAAACCTATAGTTCCTGTAAAGCAGATCACGCTTGCCGTTATAAGCGAGACCGCCATCATGCAGATGACCCGCGTCTTTTCCACGTTCACTCCCAGGCTGGTGGCCGTCTCGTCCCCGGCGCCCAGGGCATTGATGTCCCAGGATTTGAGCAAGAGATAGGGAAAGCAGATGGCTATGACCGCAGTCACAATCCAGACCTTATCCCAGGATGAGCGGCCCATAGAACCCATCATCCAGAAGACCACCTCTTGCACCTGCTCCGCATGTCCCACATACTGCAGGAAGGAGGTCATGGCCTGAAAGAGGTACATGATGGCGATGCCTGCCAAAATCATGGTCTCGGGAGTGATGCCCTTGTATTTGGCCAGGCCGTAGACGGTCATGGAGGCGAGCAGTGTGAAGACAAAGGCATTGCCGATTATCATCCACTCGCCCCCCACAAAACCGGCGCCCAAGATTATGGCCAGAGCCGCTCCAAAGCTGGCTGCGGAAGAGATTCCCAATGTGAAGGGGCTGGCCAGGGGATTCTTGAGGATGCCCTGCATCACGGCACCGGCAATAGCGAGACCCATTCCTGCTACGATGGACAGAAGAATGCGGTGCAGCCGCAGTCCCCAAACGATGGTGTCCGCAAACCAGGACGTTTGAAAGCTGCCCGGGAAGAACCTGGATAAAATGGCAGAATAGACGTCCAGGACGCTGATATTGGCAGAACCCAAAGTTGCGGCCACCCCCGCCAGGAGAACGATTCCCATCACGAGGAGGATGAGAAAGAGCATCTTTCTGCCCACGAACCGCTGGTACTTCTCCCTCAGCAAGACATTTTTGGCGGAAATTCCAGAGGACATCTCATTTTGCAATTTAAGTCATTATTGATAAGCATTTTGGATTATGTATTACTTAATCATAAATCCCGAAAAAAAGGAATGGTTGGCTTTGAGATTTAACTAGCACTCTCCAACTCCGGGTAGACGAAGGTCCTTCCCTCGGGATACTTGACGCCTACAAAATCAAGCCACTCATTATAAACGGATACGGGATCGAGATCTATCTCCGGATGAAAGAGCTTGGCCATATAGGTCAATCCCACAACGTTATCCGGTCCAAAGACCATGTTGTACCAGACAATCCAGACTTTCTTGTCCTCGTCTTTAGAGGGTTTTATGGCAGATATAGCCGCTGCGCCGGTTCTGGAGAGTATCTCGTTTCGAACGACTTCCGCGGATAATGCCTCAGTCGATGGCGAGACACCCCAGCCCATCATGTCATCGGACTTGAGACGTAGTATGATATCGGGATTCTTGGTAATCACATCCTCCCAGGTTGTGGTAAAGGACTCCTGTTTAGAAGATCCATATATATTGAACCCACCTGCAAGCCTGATATTCTTGTCTATCTCCGATGGTGCACCGTTTGTCTTGAGTGACTGGGTTCCTTCTGCATAGACCTTGGGCAGAGAAAGCCCGCTGACAGCATTCGTCACAGCATCTTTCTTGGCTTTTCTCCAGGCGATAAGCTTCTCAGCATTCTCCTCTTTCCCTAAGATCATTCCCAGTTTGGCAAGATCCTTATCGAGAGTAGCTTCCTTGTAGCAATCAAGTGCTAACACGGTAATTTCCGGGAAGGACTTCAAACCCTCTGAAACCGCGTCCACGCCATAGGATTTGCCGCCAAGGGTGCCGGATGCATAGCCAATGATAACGATATTGGGAGTGATGCGATCCTCGCTTCCTTTGGCAATCTGTGCTATGGTCTCGTAGTCAGGCGCGCTCCATTTGCCCACAAGTGTTTTCTTCTTTAGATCAGGGAAGTACCAGCTCAATTTCTGAACGGTATCGACGACACCTACGATCCTGTCTCCTGCTCCTAAGGCCTCCAGCGCCTCTGCAGCATTACTATTCAATACTATTATCCTCTCCACAGGCATTTGGAATGTCACATTTCTGCCCGCAGAGTCGTTGATGGTCAATGGATACTCTGTCGCCCCGCAGGGGCCGCAGAGGAGCAATGCCACCAATGGCAGAATCAGCATAGCTGAAACTAACTGCATCTTCATATCTATTCCTCTCATTAGTCTCACTTATTAGAACAATTCAAATATAAGTCTCTTTTGTTAATAAATTCTTTAGATATAATGTTATGAAATTGGTTTCTATTTCAATTCCACCAATCCATCTCGATCCTTGGCAAGGCTGGCCTTATACTTGATCAGCTCTCCGCCGATTATCATTGCCGTTCCAGCACAGAGAACCACCAGGTTAGCCAGGAGAAGCTCGAAGGAGAGGTGCGCCTCAATGCCTGCCAGAGCGGCAAAGTTTGGAGCGAGAATCATGGAGGCCCCGGCCAGTGTTAAGAAGAGTCCATTGATGGTCCTGCGTTCGGATCTTATTTTTTTGTCGTCTTTTTCTTCAATTCCCTTCTCCAAAAGATACATCTGCTTCTTATGCAGCAGATAATAAACGAACGCCAGAAAGGGTACGCCCTCCAATACCAGAAGCTGGATGGCTATATCGGTCAAGATCTCATCCTCTATATTATCTCCGTTCATCATCCCCTTAGATAATCTTTTCGTTTGGTTAATTAAATAATAACACTTAATGTTATCTTTTCTTTACCGAATATTATTTAAGGGGCGTCATCAGTATGGAACTGATATGTGGCCCAGCCCCTTTCCTGCAAGTATCGAAAGAATCACCGTCTCATGTCTATGTCTCCAATAAGGATAATGAGCGCCTTAAGGTATCTCTATTCATAGATTCCGAGCTCATGGACACCAAAGAGCTCTCCTCGGATTCTGAATTGAAGATCAATAGCTATCCACTCTCCAGTGGGCCTCACCGTTTCAAGATTACCTGGTGGGATGAGGATGTCAAGAGATCATTCGAGATGGAAGAGCTCAAGGATATCCAGAATGAGACATCCGTCAACCTCTACACATCTGCACACGAGGCCCCGGAGAAGTTCGAGATATCCGTAAAGCTGACCAATGAGAACCGCAACGATTTGGAGGCCTACCTTTATGTGGATGACAGCTTCGAGAAGAGCAAGGAGGTCGGCAAGGACAGCACATCTGAACTTGGCACGATAAAGCTGGAAGAGGGGGTACATAACCTATCCGTGAGATGGCAGGATAAGGACACAATGATGGAGTATGAGAAGACCAAAAAAATAACGGTCACAAGAGATGACGCCGTAGTTTTTTATGCGTCGCAAGGTATATCCTTTGACGCAAAGCAAAGCGCACCGCAGCCGGAAAAGGCCGTATTTTCTGCAGAAAAGAAAGAGACAGCTTCGCTAGCAAAGGGGAATGCAATCGAAAAATCCGGCTTGACAAATGATACCGGGACAAATGAGACGGCAAGCAGCACAAATGAAGTTGCCTCAAAAAGCATAACCAAGGCTGAGCCGAGAACGAAAAATTTGCCGGAAAGGACCTCTTACGCAGACGAGGCAAATCCTCTGACCGGAGGCGCTCTGCAGGATAGCGATAAAATTTACCTCTATGCCATTCTGGTGATTGTAGCTGTTTATCTTATGCTAAGACATTAATATGCTTAAATATTTATTAATATTGCTGGCAATAGCCTCTACCGCTCAGGCCGTCGTCTGGAATGAGGGAATAAGCGGAGAGCTTCACTGGGGGGAGGCCTTGCTTTTAGAGGACTACACCACAAAGTTGGCCGACTTTTCAATAGAAAATTCCGGGGCCTCCAAGGTACTTATAGAGCTGCAAAAGGATAATATTATCATTGCCAGTCGGGCCTTGCAGGCTGGAGAATGGTTCTCTCTGAACGATTCCATAAAAGTTACCGCCGAGCAGATTGTCAGGGGAGATATCCAGGATGACCCTTCTGCCAAAATACGTATGCAGCTTCCGGCAGCAGCCGAGATATCTCTCATCTTGATTGGGGGGAGGGATATTTTCCAGTGTGGCGATGAGATGAGGATGCAATTGCATATCGAGAATAAAGGAATAGTTGATGCCGAGAATTTGAGGATCATTCTGGACTCCATACCGCCCCTTGTGAACGCAGGATACAGTATACCTGTGGTGGGGGCAGGAAGAGTCTGGGACAAAAAGAAAAACACCCGCGAGATAGATAACATTAAAATAAATCTAAAGGCACCCTATTTTCCTGAACCTACTGATTTGGAGATCAGAGCCCATGCTGAGTACTCCGGCCCAGAGGGAAACGCTTACGAATCCTGGGGGGAGCTACCTTTCGCATATCCGATCCCCTCCAGTTGCACAAGAGGGTAGAAGAAATACAGGATTTCCAGAAAAGCTACTACGTCATCAACTCCTTGAGAAACTCGGGAAATAGGACCATGGCACTCACCCTCTCCGACTCGACAGGATCCGGCTTTTGCACCAATTCCTCTTTGAGCTGGAAGCTTAACCTGTCTCCAGGTGAGGCGATAACGGAAAGCTACCGCATCGAGGCTAAAAGGCCGGGTGTGGGCCAAGTCCTGCCGGATGCAGAGGCCCGATACAGTTGGGACGGCATGAGCTACACAGTCCGTTCCGAGAGGCCTGTGGTAGATGTCTTTGGGCCGCTAATCGAAGTAAAAAGAAGCGTCAGTCCCACTAAGGTAGAATCTGGAAGTGTGGTTGCTGTTTTAATGGAGCTTGCCAATACTGGAAATAAAAAAGCGGTGGTCTTTTTGCAGGAGTTGGTACCGGAGGGAACCGAGCTAATTTCAGGAAGTGCTAATGAATCGCTTATGCTCTCACCCAATGGGACTTATTTTAAAGAATACCAGCTACTCTGCACCAAGCCGGGAATCATCCGTCTTCCCTCCACTGAAATAAGCTATCGCGATGTGCGGGGAAATGAATACCACACGAGCACGCGGGCACTTGAGATTGAGGTAGGAGCAGAGAAAGCAGAGAACCTGAGCGATCCGACGTCCACTGCATTGAACGAGACGGGGAAAGTAGATGCATTGAATGGGACGGGCAAAGCAGATGTCGAGCCGGAAGTGAAAAGCAAAAAATATATGGCATTTTTATTACTATTAATTGTAGTATTCCTCTCGGCAGCAATCAGCAGATATCCTTAGGCCGTATTGATTACCTTTCCCTTTTCCATGACCGCAATCCGGTCGCTCAGATGTCTTATAACCTCCATATCATGGGATATGAATAGCATGGTCAAGCCAAATTCACTCTTCAGATCCATTATGAGCCGCAGGATCTGGGCCTGCACTGATACATCCAGAGAAGCCGTAGGCTCATCCGCGACAATGAACTCCGGGTTTACGGCCAGGATTCTGGCCAGGACGACCCTCTGGTTCTGCCCGCCGCTGAGCTGGTAGGGAAAACGGTTCACATGCTCCGGGTTCAAGCCTACGAGATCTACCAGCTCTAAAACCTTTTCTCTCATCTCACGGCGGCTTATCTTTCCCCGCAGCCCCAGCCGGAAGGGCTCGGCTATGCACTCACCTATGCGCATCCTGGGATCTAAAGAGGACTCCGGGTCCTGAAAGATCATCTGCATCCTGGGCCTGACTGCCCTCATCTCCCCTCGATCCAATTTGGTTATTTCCGTCCCATCGAAAAATATGCTGCCCGAGGTGGGCTCAATCAGCCGGAGAAGCAGGCGGCCCACTGTGGTCTTTCCGCAGCCGCTCTCTCCCACCAGGCCCAGGGTTTCGCCTCGCTCGATCTGGAATGAAACGCCATCTACTGCTTTTGTATATTTGCTTGTTGATCATTCCCGAAGCATAGTACTTCTTGAGGTCTAAAATCTCGATCAGGCGCATAAGAAACACCTCGCAAAATGTCCGTTATCCAATTTTATCATCGGTGGATGCTCTTTCTTGCAGATTTCCATAGCCTTAGGGCAGCGGGGATGGAATCTGCAGCCCTGGGGCGGATCGATTAGAGAAGGGCTGGATCCGGGTATGGGCTGCAACCCTCGGCTGGGCAGAGATTGAATGAAGCCCTGCGTGTATGGATGCTGGGGGTCGCTAAGAATGGTCTTTGCAGATGCTTCCTCCAAGAGCTCTCCCGCATACATAACCGCGATGCGATCGCAGATCTCTCCTGCCGCGGCCAGATCGTGGGTTATCATGAGCATGGATCGGTCAGTGGTCATATCTCGGATGAGCCTGACAATCTCAGACTTGGTCCCGACATCAAGGCCCTTGGTGGGCTCATCGGCTATGACGAAGGAAGGCTGGCCGGCCAGTCCCATGGCGATCATGACTCTCTCCTTCATGCCGCCTGAAAGCTCATGAGGATACTGATCTGCTCTCTTTGAGGCCTCTGGAATCATTGTCGCGGCCAGCATCTGCACGGCTTTGGCTTTCGCTTCCCTTTTATCAAGGCCCATGTGCAGCTGGAGTACCTCTGCAATCTGATCTCCCACCTTTAGCACGGGATTGAGCGAGGTGGTGGGATTTTGCAGGATCATGGCGATCTCCTTTCCCCGAAGAAGTCTCATCTCTTTCTCATTGAGTTCCAGCAGATCTCTTCCGTTGTAGATTATTCGACCTTGGACCCTGGTGGAAGGCTGGAGCAGACGGATGATGGACATGCCAAGTACCGTCTTTCCGCAGCCCGTCTCGCCGATCAGACCCAATCGCTCCCTCTTTTCAATTTGCAGATCGACCGCATCCACGGCTTTCACCAGGCCGTCCGGGGAGGGGAAATGCGTTCTGAGGTTTATTATATCGAGCATAACCATTAGTAGACCAATTGGATCTCATAATATTAAATATTGCTACTACATTGGAAATATCGTCTATTGTAAAAAAAAGCTCTTATTTTTCCCAATTTCATCAAGAATGATGGCGATAATATATACAGGAGACGTATCCTATTTAACTCATGCAGATAAATTTTAAAAAGAGAGCTTGTCAGATGCTCTTAAATTCTCAGGTCGGAGAGAAAATCACAATATCTGATAGACTAAACGACTTGATCACGACGCTCCTATTATTACGCTGTAATCTGCAAGTGAACTGTTATCGCGATATAGTTGAATTGATGTATAGTTATTAGCTTGGTTTATTCAATAGAGCCGGAAAGCTGGATTTGGAGGTGAACGAAAAATGTGCGGTCATACAGACGATAAACATGAACATGCCCACAATCACGAAGGCGAAAAGCACGTCCATGAGCATATCCATGATGCCGATCATAAGCACCCGCACAAATGCTGCCATTAATCTAGTACATCTGGGCTGATATAAACCTAATGATAATGTTTTATATATAATCAGTGATAGATACTCAACCAAAGGGGAGTATCATGCCGGGTCCGAAACCTTCAGCAATCAACTTGAATGATGTCGAGCGCCAAGGATTGGAATCGCTTGTTCGTCGTTAAACTACAGGACAGCAAAAAGTTATCCGAGCACGGATTGTTTTGTTGGCTGCGATGGGGAAAAATAATCGCGAAATCGCTAATGAATTAGAGGTGTCCTTGGACACTGCTCGATTATGGCGACAACGATGGCTGGACTTGCAGCCGATTTCTTTGGACCATCTGAGTATTGAAGAACGCTTGGATGACCTGCCAAGACCCGGAGCACCACCTCGTTTAACTGCAAATCAGATTTGTCAGATCCAACAGCTGGCTTGTGAGAAACCTGTTGAATCGGGACGTCCAATTAGCCAATGGACAAGCCGTGAGATTGCTGCAGAGATAACGAAGCGGGGCATTGTAGATACGATTTCAGCTCACCATTCTGCCAGGCTGCTAAAAAAGGGGGCCTCCAACCGCACTTGATTCGTTATTGGCTAACACCTGCACCGGACAAACAGTTCGACGAAAAGGTAGACGACATCAATTCATTGGCACCAGGAAAAGTGGAACGAAGAGAGTTAGAATACATCAGGCATGGAACTCAATCATTCATCGTGAGCTTTGCGGTAGCCAACGGACGGGTTGACACAATATCTTGCGGCGATACGCGCAATGAAGAAGACTTTGTATCGCATATCAAGGCAGTGGTTGAAAGCTCTTTTTCCACATCACGTTGGCACTTTGTCGCCGACAACCTCAATATCCATAAATCAGAGTCTCTCGTGAGGTATGTGGCCAACGTATCCGACTTGGACATAGACTTAGGAATCAAAGGCAAAAGCGGTGTTTTGCAGTCGATCGAGACTCGGGAATCATTCTTGGCCGACCCATCCCACTCTATCGTCTTTCACTACACGCCGATACACGCTTCTTGGATGAACCAGGTTGAAACATGGTTTAGCATCTTAGTCCGGAAGCTGCTCAGGCGAGCCTCCTTTGCTTCCATCAATGATCTAAAAGCCAAGGTTCTGGCCTTTGTCGAATACTTCAACAAGGCAATGGCAAAGCCGTTCAAATGGACATATCGAGGGAGGGCACTTACCGCATAAAGTTTGGCTTATTTAAGCCCAGATGTACTAGCAAGATGCTTGGGGCACATGCAACTGAAATATACTATTCAAGGTATGCTGTTGGCAACCTTGATCTTGGGATAGCCGGAGATGCTGTAAACCGGTTTGGACGTGAGAGAGTCAGGCACCTCGTAAATGGGCTTGGTTCTTGAGTATTGACTTATATTGTAAATTGGCTTGTAGATATCGGTGTTGTAAGTGATTTGGGATACATTTCCCAGGCGCTGGCTGATATCGAATGCAGGACTTGAAGACGTGCTGGATGCAATATTATAGGTGGATTTGTTTCCGTACACATCCAGGTTGTTCAAGGGCTTGGTCTTCTCGAAGCCGGCCCGAAGAACCTTGGTATGAGATGCGGCAAAACCAGTCCCTGGTTGGGTGATGTTCCCTGTAGTGTTCTGGGTCACATTTAGCGTGATGTTCGCGGTGGCGAACTGACTATCTTCTGCAATTATGGCCGGCATCAAAAAGGCCAGCAGCGCCAGAGTGCAGATAAAGCTCGCATGAATTTTTTGCATAATTATCATCCTCTTCTCCGGAGAAGAACGATCGCCAGCATGGCTATTGCTGCCGCTCCAGCCGGAAAGCAAGCTTTCTTTGCCGTGTCTGTGGCGTTGCTCCGGACCAGTGGCTTGGCCTCAATTACATTCTCCTCCAAATCCATAACGGTGCCTTCCTGGCCGAGCAAAACGGTGCGCAGTTGATAGATGCCAGGCGTAAGCGTCTTGTTCCAGGTGATCTCCACCGTCTCATCGTCTCCTGTAAGAAGTACGGGGGTTTTCTTCTCAGTGGTATTTAGAACGGAGCCGTTTTGAGATAGAATAAACCGCAAAGATCCCTCAAAGGGAACGCGAGAGTTGCCCATAACTGTGGCGCTGGCGCCGGTCTCATCCTGATAGGTCTCGGTGATCATGGCATCTTCGATTGCCAAAAAGGAATTCATGAAGGCCCTGGTTTGGTTATGATTCAGCTCCACAATCTTCACCCGGCCCGCATACTCGCGCCCGTTTTCCAGGATCTGCTTCCAGGCATAGTCCTTGGTAATCGGCTGGGCATTGCTTCCCATGATATGTATCACCTGCTCTCTGGTGACATATACGGCTTTGTTCCCGTCGATGAGCATGTAGTAAAGATCCACAACGGTAGGATCGCTGGCAGTGATGGCAAGGAGCATGCCGCGAGAGTCGGCACGAAAATCGCGCACATCAAACCGTACGGGCTCCACTCCTCCGTAAAAGAAGTTATAGCATTTCCTGGAGACGGCAGTCCCATTTTTCCATAAGCCGGCGCAGACATCATAGCTGCCTTTCTCGGCATTTAAGGCAGGCCAGAGAATGACATAGGTCCCCGGGCCGTCAGGCGTCAGGTTCCTGGTCATGAGCGTATTTCCCTCCTCGATCAGATCCAGCCGCAAATCCATGCCGGCCACATCTCCTTCCAGTGTTACATCCGCCGAGTCTATGCTCGAGTAGAGATCCGCAATCTCCGAAGAATGGGCGGTGCCAGTCATTGCCATCAGGGCTGCCAGGGCTACCAGGACCGCTAAATGCCAAACCGCGCTTATTCTCATAGGTAACTTACCTGCCGGCAATTGCCATGTTGCCATGTATTCTGTCTTTCTTAATGGGTGTGAACTACCGCGCCCTGTTGGGCACGGCTTCCCACTTCATTGCCAAGACTTGCATCACTGAGATGCGATGTAGAGGTTTTAACTCTATGGGCGCTACGGGCTGTTCCATCCCTGCGATGAGTATGTTCCTGGGATCTACTTTTATCAGCTTTCGACCAGCACTTTCAGCCTTGTACGAAAGCATGAACATGAACTTGGACCAAGACGCATCATGTATACTTCGGTGCATGCCTGCATTGCGGCCTTTCTCTTTTAGACCTTTGACATCCAGGTCTTCAACACAGATATTGTCATAGTTGTTGACATAGAGCCTGGAAAGCTTATGCAAAAAGTCGTCTCTCTGGTGGTTGATTTTTGCATGGTTCAGCGAAGGAATCATATTCTGAGTATCATAGGTCTTGAGCTTGACATCTTCCTCTCGGGCATCATTCATCTTTTCAAGAAGTTTGTTATGGAGCCATCTACAAGCATCCAGGGCTTCAGCTAACTTTTGCTGCGTTGCCTTACTAGGGAATAGTGGGCATTTGTAGCTGATCATCACTAAATACTTGCATACATGCATTATATTTATATCAATTGAGTGCAGAGCGAAATTAATCAGGGCAAAGGACTCCGCTTTCATCTCGCAGCCTGAAGGCCGGGGACTTCCCGCCCCGTCCTTCGCGATCCTGCGAGTTAAGACTAGCGTTTCGAAAAAAGGAAATCAAATAGTCAGCCAATGAGTGAACGGCGCGATCAATTCTATGAGCAGTGACGTCAGCACCAACCAGGTAAGAATGGCCACGGTCGTCTTGGTGTACCTTTCCGCCTCCTGGGGCCTCACAATCCTCTCAAAGCCGGACTGCACCAGATCCCTGAATATGTGCCCACCATCCAGCGGCACCGCGGGAAGGCAGTTGAATAGGCCGGCATAAAGGTTGATCCAGCCGATCCAGAGCAGAAGGTTGGCAATCCAGAAGAACTTGCTTCCCAGGGGCTCCGCCCATCCGCTGGGCTCAAAGACGGAGGTCAGCCAGCCGCTAAAACCGGGAAAGCCCTTCTGGGTGAATCCTGGAATTCCGGCAAAAGGCAGGCTTAACATGTAGGTGAAACCCTGCATGCCGCCACCGGGTATGGCCTTGAGAACCTGCAGGAACTGTCTGGCAGGAGCCTCCTGAAAGAATGCCCCCCCTGATAAAACCGCATTCCCGGAGATGCCAATGCCTATGAATCCTCCGCTATCCTCAGAAGCGGCCTCTTTTGCAGTGAGATTGACCTGGTAGGTATTTCCCTCACCGGCGGTTATGGCGATGATTTGGCCGGGACGAGTGGTGTTCATCTGCTTTCTGAAGCCCACCAGGTTTACAATCTCCTTTCCGTCGATCCTGGTGATCAGGCACCTGGCAGGAAGTCCGGCCGCTTCGGCGGGCGAGCCTTTGAAGATGGAGGCCACCATGATGCCTCGCGCCGGCGGGCCAAAGAGCGGCAGGATCTGTTCTCTGTCTTCATAAAGCATTCGCATGCTAGCAGTTGAACTGCCCAAACCGCTGTAGAACTGCTCTAAGTTTCTCGCTTCAGCTCCATTTACATCCAATAGCACCATGCCGCTCTCAAAACCGGCCTTCTCTGCGGCAGAGCCGTCCTGAACATCGACTACTATCAGTCTGTCCACAGGAGATATGGACCCTATGACCGGTCCGAAGAATAGGGCCATAGCCACTGCCGCCACAATGAAATTGGAGATGACCCCCGCAGATAGAATCCTGATTCTTGCTCCCTTATTCACCTTTGCTGGCTTATCTTTGCTGCCGAAGAGCTCTTCTTCATCCGGCTCCACAAAAGCTGCTATCGGGGCAAATAAAACGGCGACAATTCCCATGGACTTGACGCGCACGCCCTCTACGCGGCTGAGTATGCCGTGAGCGAACTCATGTACCAACATGGTCACAAAGAGAGCTATCCAGCCCCAGACGAAGGGTATGTACTCATTTAAGCCGGGAATGAGAAGGATGTTTCTCGGGGCGTTTAAGCTGCTGGGCAAAGGAGGCTCCTGAATCATGTAATAGGTCATGGCAAGGACCAGCAGCAAAAAATAGGTCATGCTCAATACGACCAGAGGTATGCCGGCCGAGGCTACGAGCCTCCAAAAACTCTTGGGACGGGCCAACCTGTCCAGCAGATCCAGGCCCCGGGTGGTACGAAAGAACATGGCCAACGGAATGCCAAGCACGCTTCCGACTGAGATTCCCCGGCTACGCCATATCTCGCTATTTTTCAAAGGCAAAAGAAGGATGGAATACAGGCCGATGAGTGCCGCAGCTATGAGCAGCCAATCAACGGAATCAAGCTGTAACTGCAAGTCCAATATTTTATCCTCGCTAAAGGAGATGCAAGACCTTAGAGTAAGCCCTGCTCCTTCAGCTCTTCCTTGGCCAGTTCCTCATGCTTCTTCTCTAAAAAGCTATAGACATTTCCATGCGGTGCACCATCAAGCAGCATCTCTATGGCGGTGCGTGCAATTCGCATTTGCTCAGGATAGCCTAAGATGGCTACCGTCTTGCCATACACAGATACCTTGGCACCGGAGAGCCTCTCCATGATCTCGCGCGACCGTCCGTCCTTGCCGATGATGCGGCCCTTGATGCGTTCCATATCGCTCTTAGTGCCTGCCATCTTGGACAGGTCCAGCACATCGAGCATCAACATCTCGTCATCGAGAATAGCCAGAGCCCTCTCAGGGGAGAAGCCTCTGCCGATGGCTTTTACCAGGTCTAATACTCTCAAGCCCTGCAATGGGTCAACAGCTGATGCTATGGAGACCGCGCCGGTCTCGCTGTCTATCTCAAGAGTGGTCTTTGTCTTCTCTTCGATAAAGTGCTTCATGGACCCGCCCGGTCCCACCAGCACACCTACGCGCTCCTCTGGAATCTTGATATCCAATTTAATCAGCCTTCTTTTCTTTTTATCTCTTCATTGTCTTTGCGAAGCCTTTCCCAGATCTCCTCAGGCGAGCCCACGTTATATTTTTTCTTAAAGTAATGGGCCACGTTGGCTATATCGCGCTCCAGAAATTTTCTGGCCATGGGATGGTCCAGTGTAACAGACTGTCCCATATCTATTATCACCGGCTCGCCCTCATCATAAAGTATATTGAACTCGCTCAGATCGGCATGAACGAGCTTCCCGCGATTATAGAGCACGGAGATATATTCAACGATCTTTTCAAAAATGCGCTTTGCGTCCTCCGTCTCCAGATCCACGTCTTTTAAAGGAGGGGCAACATTCTCGCCTTTGCCGATAAGATCCATAACCAGTATGTTTTCCTTCATGGCTATGGGATGGGGCACTGCTACGCCCACCTCTTCCGCCCTCGTCAGGTTTCGAAACTCCTTCCGTGTCCAGGCCGCGACAATAGCTCTCTTTGTGCCCTTCACGTTTCCAAATCTCGGATCGCCGTGAAGGTAGTCCTGCATGGCATTGAAATTGCTGGTAGAGATGCGGTAAATCTTTAGGGCCAGCTCTTTTTCACCCACGATGGCCCTAAAAACGTTGGCTTCTTTGCCGGTGCATACAGACCCGCCCAGAGCATCGATTACGCCCTTGCTGGCCAGGCTGTAAAGGTCCATCAGGGTGCGCTTATCGAAGACCGCATCCTCGACGTTTAGATCATCGGAGTCCTTTATCCTTGTGCGAAGAACATCGATTCTAGTATCGAAATCTTCGTCCTTGGTACGCCTGCTCATAAAGTGCCTTTCAAGGAGATTCCTTTTAGGAAGTTCCTTTCAGAAATCCCTTGCTATGCGATTGGCTCCAAGCAAACTTTCCACATGACCGAATATTTCTCGATCCTGTTTGCGGGGGAGACGAACTCTGGTAATTACAGCTCCTTCTTCTTCCCTGCCACGACCTCTATTATACAGCTTATCACCTCAAATAATAATTATGGACCTAATTGCGCTAAAAACTACGCTTAAATAGTTAAAGCTTGTGTCGACCAAAATACAAATGGGCCCGACGCGATTCGAACGCGTGATCCCCGCCGTGTGAAGGCGATGTCATAACCAGCTAGACCACAGGCCCTCGGTGTAAGCAAGTAAGTCATCAGCTATTTGTATCTTGCCCTTGGGAAGAGAACGGCAAACTGGATTTGCCTCCGGCGCAGAGGAATTATTAAATAGTAATTCGCGAAGCTAATTAAACGAATGAGTTTCATTTTGAGAAACCCTGCCTATACCCTTTATGAGCGGCTTTTAAAGTCACGCATTCTTGGAGGAGTGCCGGTGGAGCATGTGGCCATTATTCAGGACGGAAACCGCAGATATGCCCGGCAAAAAGGCCTCTCCAAGTTCCTGGGGCACAGCCTTGGTGCCGATACTTCGGAGAAGGTCCCAGATTGGTGCCTGGAGATAGGTGTTAAGCATCTCACCCTCTATGCCTTTTCTACAGAGAACTTTGAGAGGGAGGAGTTGGAGAAGCGCTATCTCTTTGATCTGATCAAAAACAAGTTTGTGGAGCTTTGTCGCTCCAAAAAAATTCATGCCAACCGGGTTCGAGTACGGGCCATCGGCAGGGTGGAGATGCTGCCCGCGGATCTTCGAGAGGAGATCCGCCGCACGGAGGAGGCCACGCGAGAGTATGAGAAGATGTATCTGAACGTGGCCCTGGCCTACGGCGGCCAGCGCGAGCTGGTAGACGCGGCGAGACTCCTGGCGCGCCAGGTTTGCGAGGGAAAGATCAGGGCGGAAGAGGTGGATGAGGATCTGATCGCCCAGCACCTCTATCCTCAGGACGGCACCTCTGTGCCAAAAGTGGATCTGATCATCAGGACGGGGGGGGACTGCCGCACCTCTAACTTCCTGCCCTGGCAGGCCAACGGCAATGAGTGCGCCGCATACTTTTGCGCGCCCTATTGGCCGGAGTTTCGCAAGATCGACTTTCTGCGCGCCATTCGCATCGCCCAGACCAGGGGCTCAGGCCAACAGGCTTAATAACTAAAAGCATGCCATGAGGGATGTTTTGTCCCGATGGGGTAGTGGACATCCCGGAGGCCTGCGGAGCCGGATTTGCGCAGCAAGCCTTCAACCCGGGTTCGAATCCCGGTCGGGACGTAATTTTAATCGAGCTGAAGAAATCTGCAAAATTAATAGATTTTACCATCTCGGTCCTGCCAAAGCTCGCTTCCCCAGATTAGTTAGCCCGGCCGCACATATACCGTTGGGGAGGCTAGAATCCTCCGTTTCCGTTTCGCTTTGGTTCGTGACATATCCTTGCATCTCCAAGACCCCCAGGCGTGCCCCAAGTTCTTCAGGATCAAGTCTTACCAAAGAATTAATCCTACCTGCTTTTGGGTAGGGAACCTTGAGGTCAGCTATTGCTTTCATGATCTCAAAATCGATAGTGTCCGTTGTTTATCACCTCAAGTTAATCAGAGTGTAACCTTGTTATAGTTATCGTTTTTTGTGAGTGTCCCATTTCTTCATTTGGGGTGGCGATTCTTCTGTCGAAACGGTTTTATTGGAAGGTGACATCATTTAAGACATGGCTATCGAGAGAAGTATTAAGAACTTGCTTTTGTTGGTTCTTGCAATCGTAATCGTTGCTTTCCTCTGGAGAACCATGTGGTTCCTGGGCGGATTGGCTATCTTCGCAATTGTGGTCTATTTCGTTTACCAGTTGCTCAAAGGTAACCTCTAGTTCGTCCGCTTTTTTATTCTATTATCACGTGACAATCCATTTATCTCGGGAATGGAACCATCTTTAAATGAGCGTGTAATGACATGACAGAAATAACGATTGAATCGGTATTTGGCATGAATGCCGGTGTCGTCTGGCAAGCACTCAATCAGAATGGTCCAAGCACCATCGACAATATAGTGAAGGCAACTGGCTTGAGGCGCGAGTTAGTCTATGGCGCACTGGGCTGGCTGGGTCGCGAGAACAAGATCACAGTGGAAAGGCGGGGACGGGCAATGGTCTTCTCATTGATGCCATAACAACTACATCATGAGGTTGGGCGATGTCAAGGCACTGGGAGGGACCCTTCATGCCTCGACTATCGCCAATTTTGGGTTCGACGTTCAACGATATAAAGAATGTGCTCGACGCGAATCCGCAATATCTCTGCCGTACCGGCCTCCACGTTAGCGCCCAAGTCTACGGTTACTATTAGCCGCTGTCTGCCTGAGCGACGATGAACAAATCCAACCACAGAGGACGCACAGAGACTTCTTGTCGAGATACACGGGGGACATTTGACCCAATTAATATTTTAATAAGGAACACCGATAAAAAGAAACAATCTCCTTGAAAAGAGACAGGTAATTAAGGATATAAAATTACATATGTCAAAATGGATATTATAATATAATAATATGCAATAGATTCTAGGTGCGGGGAATGGGATTCGAACCCACGAACACCTTCGTGACTGGACCCTGAATCCAGCGCCTTTGACCTGGCTTGGCAATCCCCGCAAAAGATGCAGCCAATCCCATGCAGTAGTAGTATTTAACTGTATTCGTTGGAACCGCCCGGCCCCCGCTCTGGAATCGCCGCCAGTGCCTTCTTTCTTGCCGATTTCTTCCACCTGGAAAGGCACTCTCGCACCCGCCCGCCTGGGGGCCTTTTTGCGCCTCCGGTTTGCAGCCAGGCCTTTTTCGATAGGCAGATCCGTCTGTGTTTGGCGTCTTTGTGCTGTGGCAAGAATTGTCCTTCTCTCAATCGAAACTTCGCGTCTTCGCGCCTTCGCGTGAGCCCGTGATCCAGCGCGAAGCCTCGAAGAGCGCAAAGAAAACACGATCGTCGACCTCAAGCATTATCCTGCATGAGAGGGCTTACGAAGTCTAGGTGCTTTCAATCAAAACGATCGATTTCTTCCCTCTGGAAGGGTTTAATCCCCGGCAGGCTTCCGAATTCCTTTTCATCCATCCTCTTGCGTCTGCCTTCTGCTCCAATCTCCTCTGCCTCGACCTGCACACCCCGCCGCCCCATCTCCGCCAGCAGCTCCTCCATGAACACTCCCCTCCCGCTCACGCGCGTGCTGGCGGGGCAGCATCTCTAAGAGGTCCGCGTAGCCTTCGATCAGCAAGCGGCAGAAGCGGCGAAACATGGGCACATCGAGCTGATTTCGAGTAACCGCCCAGCGCGCGAGACCCAGGTAGAGCGCCTCAGGGCAAGGGAGCTGAACGGTCGGCCCCTCGGGCTGGAAGAGCAGCGGGGCGAGACCTCTCACTCGCGTCAAGGGATTGAGCAGGCAGTGGGCCGCGACTGTGATCTCCTGCTTTTCGGTGTACGGCATCTTAAGTCAATAATGTTATAAACTTATAATAACTTAATGTTATAGCATGTCTACTACTATTCAGGTCAAAGACGATGTTCAGCAGATGCTTGACCGGCTGA
Organism: Methanothrix sp.; assembly: GCA_026394565.1. Lineage (GTDB taxonomy): Archaea > Halobacteriota > Methanosarcinia > Methanotrichales > Methanotrichaceae > Methanothrix. Next base: position 5,574 of record JAPKYA010000021.1, on the reverse strand, counting down.
AGAAGGAGATCAACGCCAAGTCTTATGACGAGGTCATCCGCTATCTCTTCAAAAAGGCAAAGCGCATGGATAGATCGCATTTCGGCAGCCTGCCCAAGCTTGAATCCTTCCAGAGGGAAGAGATTGACCGTTTTGATTGACTCCTGGGCCTGGATCGAGTTTTTCCAGGGCAGTGACGCGGGGAGGGTGGTCATGGGTTATCTGGATGACGACCAGGACCTCATAATCAGCACCGTCAATCTGGCGGAGGTCTATCGCTGGATCCTCCACGTTTACGATGAAAGAATCGCCGAAGAGAAGAAGGGCGCCATGAAAGAACGCTGCCTCCTTATCGATGTGGATGAAGAGATAGCAGTCGAAGCCGCCAGGATCAGGCACAGGCTCAAATGGGGATTGGGGGACTCAATTGTCTACGCTACGGCCAGGCGTGAAGCTGCCAGCGTGTTGACAGGGGACTGCGACTTCAAAGGACAAAATGATGTTATCTTTTTGAACAGAACCCAAAGCTGAGTAGCTTCTGGCAGAAGCGGACAGGCTGCCCACCGGGCCGGGCCTCGCACTGGGGTGCCGCTCGGGCTCGGGGGCCCGCATGCGCACTCGTGTGCGGGGGGCGGGAGGCCGGATGAGCAATATTTCTGCTGGACAGGTCTCCATGCTAACGCTCCGTCTACGGTTACTATTAGCCGCTATCTGCAAGCGACGACGAACGAACCCAACCACAGAGCTCACAGAGCTCACAGAGTTCACAGAGGACGCACAGAGACTTCTCGTCGAGATACATTGGGGACATTTGACCCATTATCCTATCCTAAAAGTGCATGATAAGCTATTGATCGCCGCAGGCCCGCCAGTGGGCTGCCTTGGCGAGGGCGGGCTGCCCACAGGGCCAGGCCTGGCTTCTGGCGGCGTTGCTCGGGCTCAGGGCCCGGCTGCGCGCGCTCGCATCCTGGTGGGGGAGGCCGATCGGGCCAGAGGTGAGGGGGCAGGAGACCTGATGAGCGGTGTTTTCGCCGGATTTGTCTCCAATAATTGTTCAGTCTGCGATTACTATTAGCCGTTATCAGCAAAGCGACGACGAACGAACCCAACCACAGAGCTCACAGAGCACACAGAGGACGCACAAAGGCTTTTTGTAGGGACATTTGGCCCATTGCCCAATCAGTACCTTGAGGTTACCCGCTGGATATTGCGAAGAGCCACAAAGTTCATCTCGTCTAACACCTAACCGATCTTGTTAACCCTCAATCATATACTCAATTATCGTGAGATCGGTGTCACAAAGTCATCTCTCATTCTGAAAGCAGCAGATGAACCCTGCTCAACCAGCAGATCGAGGAGAAAGAGGACTGCATCTCGCAGTCTACGCTCACGCTTGAGTTCCAATGGTCTTCTGTACACATGGCGCTGCAACAGCACTTCGAGCAGAAAAACCGTATTAGTCTTCCGAAGCATTTTTTGATGGTCTCCAACGTGGAGACGGTTGGCAATATGGACAAATGCCTCTGGGAGTAACTGTTCCCCGATGTCGTAGAGGAAGCGAACGTAATTGTCCATCACGGTCGACGACGGAGGAAGAACATTAAACAAATCGTGCACATGAAATGCATACCCCTCAAGGCTCCTCCAATGATGAACTTCTTCTTTCCACGATAATCCGAGAAAAATGGCGGTGATCATCTCATTCCCGATAGGGTATTCTTGATCCAATTGAGCAAGCCAATTCGCCCGCCGTATTCTGTCTGCGAATAACAGCCACACGAACCAAAATTGTGGCGTGTTTGGTTCGCGATCTTCGATTCCAACAAGCCCTTGGATAAAACCGTAGATCTCTCGCGGGTGGCGGTCGACCGCGTCGAGAATGGGCATGAGAATCGCTGCAGTCATATCTGACGAGGTCCGCATCACGAACTCTTGAAGACGCATTGATGCGGCCATTTCGTTCCAGTAATTCCGTTCAGATCTTCCTCTACTCTGATCATGGCTACGTTCGCTTTTAATATCCCACAATGCCACAAGCGTTTCCGCCATCCGTCCAAATTCAGCAATGGCAACAGGCTCGGTCGGCATCTTGCTAAGGATTGCCAGAATTAGAACATTGGCTCTTGCACCGAATCTCTCTCGGATGTCCAGCGCTTCGTATGAGTTGTCCGGGATAAAGCCGCTTGTCCAAAAATGTTGTCGAATAGCTAGCGCCGCTTCGGCCTCGATAGCATCGAGCTTTTCAGGTTCGAGATACGGCTGCTCCTCCCAATCCCACGCCTGCTCGATTCGAGTTGCTTCGGTCGCCAGCGCATTCACGCAGCGTAGGGCAAGATCTCGATTTGTGGAGCTGACATATCTGGCAACACCCCACACAGCATACTGCCGCACTTCGTCTATTGCGTGGGTCAAAGCCATTGGGAACGTCTCTCGAACTCTTGTCTGATGCACTTTGGATAGCGATCTTCCGATCAATTGCGATATCACCAGTGAGCATGGGCGATCAGCAGACATCTCGTGCCTTTGCTCACGAGCGAAGTTGTTCCAAGTGTCTGCATCCAGCATTACCTCATCGCAGATGAGATCGACGGCCCATTCACGTTCGTCATCGGACATCTCCTCCCAGTGATCACGAGCGCAAACAGCAGCGATGAAGCCAGGACCGTATGCGGCTATATCTAGTCCAACTACAATAGAACTCGCAGCGGGGACATTCCGTGCCTGCATTAAGCGTTGCCGCCATTGCATTGGATCGTAGGTCGTAGTGTCTTCGTTGTTGAAGACGTTCAGGCCCCACATCAAAAGATTGAGGCTTGTGTTCAATGCCTCCAACTGGGCGGCACTTTCCTCAGCCATCTCCCTGACATCTGGCTCTAGCTCCATCGGAGCAAGGCGAATGTAGTGTCGCGCTTGCTCATGAGACGTAACGCCTTCCATGGCCGTTGCGTCTTCGTCAACTTCACCTGTGACAGTGTAGCGGCGCAAGTCCATCCGATGGATAGAGAGCCGCCATGCGCGATCTTCGTCGTCCTGCTCCGAAACTGGCGGAAGAGCCGCACGATGCTGATCGAGAATCTCATGCACACGAGTCGCAAAAGGACCTAGTTGCAGATTTGCAATCGCAGCCTCAAGGTCACTCCGCCTGTGTGGCAGAGCGTTCGCTTCCTTCCGCTCTGCCATGTAGATTTTGTTCTCAGCGCGCAGCTCTAGCATCGATGTCAAAAGACTCGAAGATAAATTTGTCTCAGTCGCCATTCTTTGGCGATCGAGCCTTATGCAAATGGGCGATCGCAGTAGCACGAGGAGAGTCTCGCCAGATGCATGTGGAAACGCGGTTGCAACGCTTGCCACAACTGCAGTCAATGCAGCAGAGTTGCTTCGTCGCAGAATGTCGGTCAGAGCCGCATCCAATTCTCTGGGATGCCTTTCTGCAAACTCCAGGAGCCATCGCTCTAGGACCACCAGCAGGCACTGCAAAACATACGGACCGACTGAACTTCCTCGATACAAATTCCAAAGCCGAGCATTGCACCATTGTCTTCGCGATATTCCATCTGTGAATATCAGTTCGATTTCAAATGGAGGCTCGATGTTTTCTGAAACTCTCGGATGTGCGTACCACTCAGCGCTGTGGTTGAGAACCGCAATGATAAAATCCTTGCCTTTAGTTGGGTGATAACGCAGAAGGGGAAGAAAGGGTCCATGGTATGCACTTGCAGGAAAATAATCGCTATTTAGGCCCTCTTTTATCCCGAAGAGCGTTTCGAGCATGAGCGATCCCCCATATTGTCGATCACCTAGAAGGTCCGCTTCTGAGCACAGTAAGTAATCTCTTGCTGTTGAGATGACGAGGTCTGGCAGGTCACGAGCAGCTGGCGTTCCATCAAATCCTGCTAAGACGAAATCTCGAAAGTCCTCCACAATGCGATCTCGCTGATTGCCATTCGCGCTTCCTTGAAGAAGAACCTCAAACTGTTCGCTATCTGCAATGGGAATCTTCGCAATTACATGCAAAGTTCGTTTGCGTTGGTCCTCTGATCGGTAATTATCGAAATTTTGCAAAAGCCAATATGCGATCGCAGCTACCGCTGTTGCTCCATCTGGATAAGGCATTTGCCAATTCACAGAACGGCTCCAATCCTCGATTAATCCCAAGAGATGCAGGTAGTCCCCCTGTTCAAATTCCGCGAGGCGGTCTGCCACCAGTTGCAGCACCCGCCCCCAAGCGGGCCCATCAGGGACGTTGAACAATGAACCGTGGCCCATCGACTTCGGCAGCCATGTAGGCATGGTCACACACGCGACCCGAAGGAGATGAATCACTCGCATGAGGATATTCTTATTATTGGCTAATAGTTCAGTGATATGTCTCTCCAGAAATTCAGCTGCGGATGGTGCTTTTAGTATAGAGACGAGTGTGTCATCCCGAAATTGAGGAGGTATCCCTACTTCGATGACTGCGGCTTGGAAGATCCGATCCGCAGCGCTAGGTTCACGCTCTAGGAGTTCAGCCACCCATTTCCGGTAAGCTCGACGCAGAGCGGGATGCGTACCTATTGTGGCGGAAAGTTCGCTTAAGGACCCATAATGGGTAACATTCTGCTCCTCAATCCAGTGTAAGATAGCCCAATCTTCAAGAACATCATGAGCAGGAGCTACTAGTACTGCGCTTTGCTCCGAGGATACTACAAGAGAATCGTGTCGCAGAGCATCCACGACGGCAGGATCTAAGTCGTTGCAAGAGATGTAGACAGTAAGTTCTCTCGCCCGACGCAATGCAATTTGCACAAAGACTTCCTCGCGGCGGCGAGGCATTCCACCAGCAAGGTGGTGCTCAGCACGTATGATCTGCTTCCAGAAGAGCGCTCGAAATTCCCGCTCGCTTTCAGGTAGTGGCCGATCGGCTGACCATGAGATACTCAAAGCCTTTTCGATAACGTATGGATTGCTTAAAATCCGGCGCAACGCTGGATTGCTGAGCGGAAAATTAAGCTCTGGATGGGCAACTTCTACCTCCTCCAACTCGTCATCATTTAACTGAGGAACAGTAACGACGGAGTGTTCGATGTTTGCAGCATCGAGGAAGCATGCTCTCACAAGGTCGGTCGAATAGTCTCTAGATGTCAAGATTATTTGCAGGGTCTTGTCCTTTACGGCAAGAGTCAGGAGATCGCTGAAAGCATCGCGGGTCGATTTTTCGAGAAGACGTTCTACACTCTCAATCAGCAGAAGCTTCCGATCCTGGCCAGCCAGAATAGCGCCCAGTGTGGCTGCATTTACTGGAATCTGGTTGCCTTGCAACGTTGCGTCGAAATGGGGCTGAGCGAATTCCTCCGCGCGAAAGCTGAATGCAAAATAGTCGGCTGATAGTATGGAGATGACGTCCTTGGCGATATTGGACTTTCCGCAGCCCGCGGGACCTGAGAGCAATACCACTTGACTCGACTCTAGTTCATTATAGTCATACGCATAAGTTTTTATAATATTTATTATTTAATATAAACTTTTCAATCCAATAACCGGCATAACTTTTGCATTCTGCAAACTTGCAAAAAGACTCTGTGATGATACGTCTCATCTCCTCCTGATTTGGGA
>JAPKYA010000062.1 GCA_026394565.1 Methanothrix sp. | reverse complement strand
TTATCAACGAGATGCCAAGCTGAATGACGATTTCTGCAATCATTATTATAATCATATGCTTTAAGGTGCGGCCTGCTATTATTGCAGTCTCCTCGAATGAATTTTTTTTAGAATTATTTGATTTATCCATTGATAGACTATTTTGTTATCTGTCATTGTTTTTATAGCTTGCCCTGCTAAGAAAAACCAGGGCATGATTTTAATGCGATATTTCCAGGAAAAGGAGGGCATACTCCTGCTGTGTTGACCAATTTTAATAAGGTCTTTTTATGATTGTCTTGTTAATTTTTTCGCTCTAAGCGTTTATTAATATATTAGCAAATTTTAATTTCAACCCTACTTCGTGAAACATGTGTTCTGTCTTGGTGGCAGAGACAGATTCCCCCATGATTCTCTTAACAAGTGAAAATGCACCCTCAACTGCCCAGCGTTTTCCATAATCATATTTCGTCTTCCAGGATTTGTATCCTATTTCCAGGTACTCACGAGCATGTTTTGCACGCAGTGGGGAGCCTCTTGCTTTGGTAGATGTATTCGATCTTATTTTAATAGCAGGCTTGATATTGTTCTCCGCAAGTTTATTGAATGCGTCTCGGGTATCATAAGCCCCATCCGCATCAGCCTGCTCAATTTTTCTGCCATGCAGACTCTCTTTTGACTGATCGATGAGTGGGCCGAACATCCTGCTATCGCCTACTTTTTCGTCTGTCACTTCAATACCGACGACCTCTTTTGTCTTAACATTTACTGCAATATGGACTTTGATCCATCCTCTATGTACTTTCCAAACTTCCCTCATCCACTCGCCGCGGTTTGTTACCTTTATCCCAGAGGAGTCTATCGCGATAACCACTGGCTCATCACTCTCAATTATCGTATCTGATAGCTTGAGATCTAATTTGGTCCCCCTTTTCCAGATAGTGGTATAGTCAATCGGCGGAATCGAGGGGATGTACGTGGATAATTTGCGAACCATTCCTTCAAGCGATCTATATGATGCCTTAAGAATAATATGTAGCATCATCAAATGCTGGATGAATGGTTCTGGAAATTCGTATCTGCGTCCAACTTTGCCCTCATTTTTAAGCGCAAGATCATTTGACCAACTATCTAAAAATTCAAATGAGAAATACAATTCTCAGCGGCGCACTAATTTCTCATTGTATTCAGGCCATTTTCGCTTGTCAATATATTTTGTTCTTTCCATTGACTACTTCACCTTTATTATAATATTAGTGTAGTCAAACTATATATCTTTTTGGTCAACACAGCACATACTCCCAAACCTTTATCTCCTATCACCTCGTCCCCCCTCTAGTTCCGGAATGTGACCTGTTTAGGTCGAACCGGTAAAGGTGAAAAGAGATGAAGTCTTTTTACGGTTATATCAGTGATGCCTGGTCCTCTCCACGAGAGGGATACGTAGGCGCACTGCGGCAGGAAAGGCTCAAGGCTTGGCGCCAGGAAAGCACAGTGCAGCGGATCGATAGGCCCACCCGCCTGGACAGGGCGCGAGCGCTCGGCTACAAGGCCAAGCAGGGCATTATCGTGGCGCGCGTCAAGGTAAGACGCGGCGGCAGGAAGAAGTCCCGTTACGAGAGGAACCGAAAGACCAGCAAGATGGGCGTGAACGCCATCAGCATGGGCAAGTCCATTCAGAGGATCGCTGAGGAGCGGGCCGGTAGAAGGTTCCGCAACATGGAAGTTCTCAACTCCTACTGGGTGGCTGAGGACGGCAAGCAGAAGTTCTACGAGGTTATTTTGGTGGACCCCTGCGCACCTTCCATCATGAACGACAAGAACCTCAAATGGGTCTGCAATGATGTTCATCGCGGCAGAGCTGTGCGCGGCAAAACATCCGCCGGTCGCAAGGGCAGAGGCCAGAGGCACAAGGGGTTCGGCACAGAGAAGACCAGACCCGGCATCAGGGCCCACGACGGCAAAGGTAAGTAATTGATTGACAAGGTCTCTTTCCGGGCCTTCGTGGCAGCAACGGAAGACGAGGGCCGCGTGCGCACAGCGCTCGCCGTCTTTGTCCCTCTGGATAGGATATCCTCCGTCGCTGTAGCGGGCCATTTTGGAAATGAGATAAAAATACTGGAGGCGGCCTTGCGCAAGAGAGAGGCTGCCGCCTTCTTTCAAATTCTTCGCGAGCAGCTCCCTGCCCAAGACCTGCAGAGGCTGCGCCGGGAGATCCCGGACAGGCTGGAGGGCGAAAGCCACTTCCACCTGCGCCTGGACAAGCAGGCCGCCTACAAAGGCATGGTGCGTTTGACCGACTCCAAGGATGCCCTGGACACAACAATTCTCGTCAAGACCTACCCCGCCCGGCGCGAGGCGGCCTTGAAGCTCATCAGCGAGTTGATATGAGCTTTTACGAATGCGTAAACGCCTTTCCCGAAGGCGGGGCATCAGCCAGCCGCATGGCTTTGACCGCCAAAGCACTTGGCTATCAGGGCATAATCATCTGCAACTGCGAGCCGGGCAGGATCTTCATGCCTCAGGCAGCCGGGATGATTAAGGGAATTGAGGTTGCCGTCGGCGTAGAGGTGACGGCGCCTGGCAGCAAGGCACTGAAAAGCCGCATCTCGGCTCTGCGGGCCAGATATCCATTTCTCGTGGTTCGGGCCGCGACCGAGGAGACAATCCGGGTGGCCTCAGAAGACCCCAATGTCGACCTTCTCATGCACCCCTGCGAGGTACGCCGCCCTTTGGGCATAGCCACAGCGCGGGCCGCAAAGCTGAATCAGGTCTCCATCGGCTTTGACCTCAGCCCCCTGGTGCATCTGCGGGGCAGGGCGCGCTCTCGCTGGCTGGAGGCCCTTCGCCGCAACCTGCAACTGGTAAGAAAGTTCGAGCTGCACCCGGTTATCACCGCGAGCGCGAGAACTCACCTTGACCTGCGCTCTCCCCGCGACCTGGCTGCTATGGCTGAGGTAGCGGGCTTTGAGCCGGATGAGGCAGAGGAAGCTTTGCGCTGGCCGGGAATGCTGCTGGCACTCAATCGCAGAAATTGGGTGGGGCCGGGAGTTGAGCTTCTATGAGAAGCAGACTTCCCGTGCTGCGGAACAGAAGACGGTACATGATCTTCGAGCTGCAGGCGGAAGGCGAGATTTCACCAAAAGATCTGATGAGCGAGATTTTATCATCTCAGTATTCTCTTTTCGGCGATGAGGGTGCTGCGAAAAACCGGCTCAAAATGATCGCTTTTCATGGCAGCTTTGGCCTGATCCGTTTTTCCCATATCCATGTCCCGCAGACGCGTGCGACATTGGCCGCAGTTCATTCCATTCACGGGATTCGAGTCGCCATCCATTCAAAAGGCGTCTCGGGAACAATCAAATCCGCTACAGAAAAGTATTTACCAAGACTGAGTAAAATATGTGCTGAAAGCGACGGAAGAAGAATCGAGCTGAAAGACGTTTCCGGGTGTATTATCCGCACCCATGGTGTAAAAGTCGATCTCTGTCCGGACGATCGCAATAAGAGCACAGGATCAGACACCCAATACTTGGGGCTGACCTCTTTTGATTTAAGTGGAGGACACGAGGATGCAGATGGCACCGCAGATGGGTTATGATAGGGCTATTACCGTATTCAGCCCTGACGGCAGATTATTTCAAGTTGAATATGCCCGCGAGGCCGTGCGGAGA
>JAPKYA010000034.1 GCA_026394565.1 Methanothrix sp. | reverse complement strand
TTTGAGATCAACAGGAGAATACTGTTCCGGGATGCTGCTAAATCCAAGACGCCATGCCAGGAAGGAGACTGCCTTAAAGCGCCAATCATTAAAACACCGACACCAACCTTTGCCAGCCCATGCTTAAGCGGCTCATGCAATGACTTCGTAAACCGGCTAAATTCATTCGGCAAGTGAGTATGGGCGTTTCTTTTTTTAGCTATTATGCAAAATGATTGAGGCAGCCAAAACCTTAAAATAGCCTCCTGAGAACCTGGTACCCGGGTGCTAGGGTAACAGGAGAGTGAAGGCCTGGGCTTTTAAAAACGTGCCCTCTTCTGGGGCAAACCAGGCTAGAGGAGGTAGTGTGGATTGAAGAGAGAATTGATCGTTTTAGCGGTTATCGCCATGGCAATTGTTGGCATGGCCGGCGCTGCCAATTACATGTACGAGAAATCGTCAGTAAAAGGAGTGGGGTATAGAAGCCTGGAGATGATCATCTCCACACAAAACGGCTTTAATGGACAGAAGCTGGTGGAGAAGCAGTCCGGTTCCGGAAATGTGATCACTTCCAGAATTGAGCTCGAAGCCGAGAGGCAACCTGCGGACCTGTCATGTGCCTGGCCGACCGGGTCAAATCCCATGGACTATATCAACTTCACCTCGGAGCAGGAGCTGGAATACATGCCCGTCTCATATCAGACAGGCACTTACGACCAGAAATGGGTGGATAAGCTCTGCGTGCAGAACTACAAGATAGGAGCTGTGCTGACAGAGATGTACACTCATGCTGAGCACCTGCAGAAGACCACCGAGGTCAAGACCAGGGGATACAACAACCAGACCCTGATCGATACCCCATGTTGCACAGGCGTTCTCGAAGCTAACCTGAACAGCAACGTCATCGGCGTTGCCCACATCGGCTGGATCTCCCGAGATCCCGTCGCGGACAACCAGCTCAAGGGCCGCCATGCTGAGTACGGCCGATCGGTCGAGGACCTGACTGGCGTCTTCTCCATTGAGAAGTTCATCCAGCTCTGGGGCAACTCCACCTGCGGCGCCATCAGCGTTGATTGGCTGCCCTGCGTGTGAGCATCAATTAAAAAAATAGCGCCGTGTCACAATTCGGCGCTCTTTTTCTTTTTTGATTCTTCGCTATTTCTATTACCCAACTACAATCGATGGACACAATGGTGTACTGACAGGACTGCCCGCCAGGGAGCTGACGAGTATTTAAAGGAAGAGGTAGGTAATAACATAGAGACGAAGCATAATGAATTCGATAGGTGTCAAAGGAGGTGAATGTTAATGGGCAAGAAAAAAGGTGCTAAGGGAATGCCGAGCGACGGGCCGGGCAAGCATGATCCATCTAAACCACTGAAGAATAAATCAGATGCGCCGCTATTTGATAAAAAGAAGGGTGGAATAACCAATGAGCGACCTAGAAAGACTCGCATCTGAGGCGCTGTGCGGATAACCGTCGATGAAGGTCGCCTATGTTTACGATGCCGTCTACCCCTGGGTGAAGGGAGGGGCGGAAAAAAGGATCTATGAACTCTCCAGCCGGCTGGCGGCGCGAGGGCATGAGGTGCACTGCTATGGCATGAAGTGGTGGCCGGGTGAAGTTGAGATCCAGAGGGTGGGCGTGCACCTGCACGGCATCTGTCCATCCATGCCTCTTTATAGCGACGGCAAGAGATCGATCTCCGAGGCCGCATTTTTCGCGGGCAAGCTTCTCTCTCTTCGCACGGATTGCGATGTGATCGATTGCCAGAATTTTCCTTACCTATCCTGCTTTTCGGCAAAGTTGCTCTCCAGCCTTAGAAGGCAAAAGCTCTTCATCACCTGGCATGAGGTGTGGGGCGATTACTGGCGCAAGTACCTGGGAGAAAAAGGCAGGGCCGGCCAGGCGGCTGAGTGGGCCGCCGCCCGGCTGACGGAGAGGAACATTGCCGTATCTGAGAGGACGCATAGTGAGCTATTGAGCCTGGGAGCAAGAGGAGTGCAGGTTGTGCCTAATGGCATTGATTGGAAGAAAATTTCCGGCATTGTGCCCTCTGCGGAGCAGTCGGATGTCATTTACGTGGGAAGGCTGGTCGAGCACAAGAATGTGGATCTTCTCATTAAGGCATTGGAGATAGTGAAAACGGATGTCCCGGATGTGAAGGCCGTGATAGTGGGCGATGGCCCGGAGACGGGAAGGCTGAAGTCCCTGGTACTGGAATTGGAACTTGAGAAGAATGTACTGTTCCTGGGCTTTCTGGAAGACTATAATGATGCACTTGCCCTCATGAAATCCTCAGGCATATTCGCCACACCTTCCACCAGAGAGGGCTTTGGCATGGCTGCCCTGGAAGCGAACGCCTGCGGGCTTCCCGTAGTCACCGTCAAGCACAGGATGAATGCAGTTATGGATCTGGTCAAGACCGATACGGGCGTCGTCTGTCTGCCCACAGAGCAGGCTATAGCCGGGGCAATTTGCTGCACGCTGCAAGAGAAGGGAAAAATGCGAGGGCGGTGCATTGAAGAAGCCAGGAAGTATGACTGGGAAAAGATCTGCGACCGGGCTGAGAGGGCTTATAATTATATAAAATGTTAATTCAGGCGGTTACGCCGTTTTCGTTTTTTATATGTATCTAAAAATATTTTTTTCCACTTATCCCCTGCAGCCCATCCCTTAAACCATAATAATAGTATCTCATCATAGTGATCTGATTTTTTTTGGCCAGTTGATAGAGATAGTAAGGAATTCTCGTAAATAGCTCTGTGAGCAGAATATATGCGTAACTTATTCTGCCGTTATGTCTTTTTGCCACCAGCAGCCAGTTCCGGGCGATGTAGTAGAGGTATTCCTTACTTAGCTGCCCCAGGGTCGCCGACACTTTGTGATGAACAACAGCATCGCAAACCACCAGGAGGCCCAAGCCCTTTTTAGCAGCTCTCATGCACCAGTCGGTCTCCTCCTGCAAAAGAAAAAGGTTTTCGTCGAAAAGGCCTATCTCCTTGAGAGACTGGGCTCGAAAGAGAAGGGCACAGCCGACCAGACCAAATGGAGTTTTCTTTATGCCCCGGCCATATTTGCGTTTCCCCTTATAGTACAATCTAGGATAGCCAAGGAATAGCCGGGTTCCAGCCGACCAGATTTTATCCTTATCATCATAGTAAGTGACAAGGGGCTGACAGGCGGCAGCCGTCCGGTCGGACTGCATGGCAAAAACGAGCTTTTCCAGGACATCCGGCGGAAGGGCTATATCATTATTAATAACAAAAATATATTCTGCGCCCCGCTGCATGGCAGCGCGTATGCCTGCATTATTGCCGCCTGCATATCCCAGATTCCTTTCGTTCTCAATTATCTCCAGGGCGGGAAAAAGCCGGCGAATCCTCTCAGGGACATCTTTTTTTGTGCTGTTCTCCACAAGAAGAAGATGATTATTCATATAAGCAAGCGTCAGAGCGGATTGCAGCGTCTCCACCGTGTCTGTGAAATTATTGTAATTGAGAACTATAGTGTATACTTTTGGCTGCGTTTTAATATCCCTAACAACTTCTTTTTGCATGATTTGCCGCCCAGGCTCTCTCGGATCGCTCGAGCTCTCTGCATACATTTGAGATAAATCTTTTTATGTCTTACCGGATACGGACAGATGCGAGAAAGGATAGACCATGATAAGCGTAGTGGTGCTCAACTACAACGGCAAAAGATTCCTGGATGACTGCTTATCATCCTTAGCAGCGCAGACTTTTTGCGACTTTGAGGTGATAGTAGTAGACAATGCGTCCACTGATGGCAGCGTAGAGCATATCAAAGCCAATTTTCCCTGGGTGCGGCTGCTGATAAACCAGGAGAACCTGGGGTTTGCGGCAGGCACAAACGTCGGCATCAGGCAAGCCGGAGGCGAGTATATCCTCACACTGAACAATGATACCTGGGCGAATATGGGATTTATAGAGCTTCTGGCCGGGCCGATGTCCGAAAAGGATGTAGGAATGTGCGCTTCTAAGATGCTTTTCCCCGACGGCAAAATCAACTCCACAGGGATCTGCATTTCGCGAAGCGGAGCGGCCTGGGACCGGGGTATGTTCCAAAAGGACAACGGACAGTACAACCGGTGCGAAGAGGTTTTTGGGCCCTCTGCAGGCGCGGCTCTCTACCGGAGAGAGATGCTGGATGAGATCGGCCTTTTCGATGAGGATTTCTTTCTCTACATGGAGGATGTGGATCTGGCCTTCCGGGGAAGGCTGGCAGGTTGGAGGTGCATTTACGTGCCCGAGGCCGTTGTCTATCACCATCACGGCGGGACCGCAGGCAATGGATCGGACCTCTGCGTCTATTATGGGAATAGAAATGTAATCTGGTATGTGGTTAAGGATTTTCCCACAAGGATTCTGCTCACCTCTCTGTTCTTTATCCTGGCAAGGAATCTGGCCACAATCCCCTATTATGCCTTGCGCGGCCAGGGCAGGGTTATCCTTAAATCCAAGCTTGATGCGTTGAGAGGGATACCCGGCATGATAAGAAAAAGAAGACATGTATTGCGCGCGACACCCGATAATGAGATTGCTAAATTTATTCGCATCAGGGCCAGGATAGCGAGGCTTTAGAATGTGGTTTTTAGAATATAGAGAACTCATAAAGATCCTCACGATAAGCGATCTGAAGGTGAAGTATCAGAGTTCGGTTCTGGGATTTGCCTGGTCGATGCTCAATCCACTACTATTGATGCTGGTCCTGTACTTTGTTTTCTCTAATGTTTTCAAAGCAACTCAAGATAACTTTGCCCTATTCATGTTGATCGGAATAATAAGCTGGCGCTTTATAGCCAATGGCACTTCATCTTCTATATCCTCTATTGTAGGCAAATCGAGTCTGGTAACCAAGATATATATCCCGAGAAAGGTGCTGGTGCTGAGCACGGTTTTATCCGCCTTTATCAGCTCCTTGCTGGAATTCCTTGTGCTGGCCCCCTTGCTGATCATACTTGGGGCAGGGCTATCGCCCTACATACTGCTTTTCCCATTCATCCACATCGTTTATTTCTTCATAGTCTACGGGATAAGCCTGATTCTGGCATCTCTCTATGTTTATTACAGGGACCTTACCCAAATATGGGATGTGCTCATGCAGATTGGATTTTTTCTTTCTCCCATTGTGTATCCTTTATCCACCGTCCCACCGGAGTACCTGAAATATTATATGCTAAATCCAATGACGGTAACAATTCAGATGTACCGAGATGTTCTGCTCTATCACCAGACTCCTTCTGCTTGGGACTTCTTGTTTACGCTTACAACAGGAATTGCAATAATGATTATCGGCTCGGCTATATTCGGGAAGCTCGAACGCCGTTTTGCGGAGGAGATCTGAAGTGAGGCTAAGCACATTAGGTCGGATGGGATCCGCAAAAGAGGATGAGATCAATGGTAATGCAATTGTGGTCGATGGGCTTTGCAAGAGCTTCAGAATCCCCAGAGAGAAGAAGCTCACTGTTTATGAGAACCTGATTGGTCTTTTGAGGGGGGGAGCCTGCAGCTATGAGGTGCTCTTAGCCCTTCAGGATGTGAGTTTCTCAGTGAAGCATGGTGAGACATTTGGAGTAATCGGGCCCAACGGCTGCGGCAAGAGTACCCTGCTCAAGGTTTTGGCAGGCGTTCTTTACCCGGATCGGGGAAAGGTAAAGATCAACGGCAAGATTGCGCCGTTTCTCGAACTTGGCGTAGGCTTTCAGCCGGAGCTGAGCGCCAAGGATAACGTGTACCTCTACGGAGCCATTATGGGCCTCACCCATAAGGATGTAGAGAAGCGCTATGATGAGATCATGGCCTTCTCGGAGCTGAAGCGCTTTGAGAACATGAAGCTGAGAAACTTTTCATCGGGAATGTATGTTCGCCTGGCCTTTGCCACGGCCATTCAGACCAATCCGGATATCATACTGGTGGACGAGGTGCTCTCTGTAGGGGATGAGTCCTTCCAGAAGAAGTGCGGCGAGAAGATTGAGGAGATCCGAAAGGCCGGCAAGACCATACTGCTGGTATCGCATTCGTTGGGCACGGTGCGCTCGCTGTGCGACCGTTGCCTGCTCATGAAGAGCGGAAAGAAAGTGGCACTGGGTGAGACGGAAGACGTGCTGGCGGAGTATAAGAGGATGAGGAAAGAGAGCGGGTGAAAAACGTTTACGCAGAGATTAATATGGAGATACCCTTTGGTCGGCCATATATTTCGGGAAATGAGCTAAGATATCTAGATGATTTAATATCCAAAATAAAAAATGGAAGGAATATCTCAGGCGACGGCGAATATACTCAAAAAGCAAGCCGGCTCTTGGAATCTCGCTTCGGTTCGAAGAAAGCCTTGCTCACAACGTCTTGCACAAGTGCTCTTGAGCTGGCAACCAATCTTTTGAATCTTGGGCCGGGAGACGAGGTGATTGCACCATCTTTCACGTTTCCATCCACTGTAAATCCCATAGTTCTCGTGGGTGCCAGGCCGGTCTTTGCTGAGATTGCGCAAGATACCCTTAACATTGATCCTGATGACATAAGGAAGAAGCTTGGACCAAAGACAAAAGCAATTTATCCTGTGCATTATGCAGGCGTAGCATGTGATATGGATGAAATTCTGGAGATCGCAAATGAAAACAATTTGAAGGTTGTGGAGGATGCTGCCCAAGGGGTCAATGCCGGATACAAAGGCAAGTTTCTTGGCACATTGGGCGACTTCGGATGTTACAGTTTTCACGATTCGAAGAACTACGTATGTGGAGAAGGGGGGTGCCTCATGATAAATACTGATGATTTGGAGATTCTTGATAGGGCCGAGATACTGAGAGAAAAGGGCACCAACCGCAACAAATTTAATCGAGGCGAGGTCGACAAATACACCTGGGTTGACATCGGCTCCAGCTACTTGCTCAGCGATCTACTTGCTGCATTCTTGTATGCTCAACTGGAGAAGATTGACGAAATACAATCACTCAGAATGAGGATCTATGACGCATACTACCAGGCGCTAAAGCCCTTCCAGGAGTCTGGTCTTCTGCGCCTCCCCACAATTCCCGATTATGCTCAGCATAACGCACATCTCTTCTACATTCTGTTCAAGGATATGAAGACCAGGGATCGAATCATGAAACGCCTCAAGTCAAGAGGAATTTGGGCGGTATTCCATTATGTACCACTGCACTCTTCTCCAATGGGATTGAAGCTGGGCAATCGAATTGGCGATCTCCCAGTAACGGAAAGCTTGAGCGAACGACTGCTTAGGCTGCCTATGTATGCAGATATGACCGATGAAGAGCTGAAATATATTATCTTCACTTTGAAAACTATATTAAAAGAAGAGCGTCAATAGCAGGCGAATCTGAATTTGTTCCTCTGAGGGTTTCGATCTAGTACCAATTAGCAGGGCTTTAGAATGTTTCTCCACCCCCATATATGATAAGGTGCGCGCTCACCACAGTTGAAGATCAAATCAATTATCGATACGTAATGGTCAAAGGTCCCCCATAATTGCGCATATTCAGGATATCCGGAATAATCCTTGTACTCAAGGTCGATCTTCATTTTTTGAAACTTCTCGGGCACTATGTAATCCTTGGCAGCAGGTCCTGAAAGGTAACAGTCAGCACCGATCTCTTGACAGATTTCTATCAATTTATCGTCTTTCCTGCCGGTGGTTGCCAGATCCTTCGAGTTAATAAACTCTTTGTCCAACCCCAGAAGAGCGGAGATCTTCTTAATCGCGGATATATTCAGCTCAGATATATTTTCATATCTCGGGGCGAAGATATCTAAAATATCATCTGCATATTGATCATAATATTTGCTGGCCGCGTAGCTATGATGAATCATTTTCTTATGTTGAGTCATCCAATCCGAAGAGTAATCTATTTTTGTCTCATAGATCATCTGATCGATGCTGCCCATCACGGGCACGGATATCCATTTCAAACCTCCTGGAGTCTTTATTTTATTTCGATTTCGCCAATCTCGTTTGGTGTATTGGACATCATCGAGGAAGATAAATACATCCACGTCATGTATTATGTCGAAGTATCCTTTCCAGGGCAGATAATTTGATTGGATAATTGCAGCTTTAATCATATCACATTCTGATAAATCTTTCGATAATCATCGATCATTTGAGTCGCGGATAAACCACGTCCCGCCTGTAATGCTGCCCTCTTGAACGCAGAATATTCATCCATGATCTCACGGATGGCATTAATCAGCTCCTCCAGACAGAGATCTTCGATAACCTTGCCGCACCCGTTATCCTCCACATAGTAAGACATGGGATTGGAGCGGCTTATTAGCACGGGTCTTCCTGCGGCAAGTGCCTCCATTAATGAGTTCGGGTAGGACTTGACCTGATCAGCCGCAGCCGAAAGGACAACCGCAGCATGGCAGCGGGAGAGGACGCCGGAAATTTCCACCTTCTCTTGGATTATCTCCATCCGATCGGCAAGGCCGAATGATTGTACCCGATCGGACCATTCACGAAATAATTTTCCCCTCCAAAGACATATGAGTCTTATCTGGGGAAGTCGGGTAAGTGCTTTTAAAAGGAGATTAAAACCCTTGGTATCAAATTGACCTCTGGTCCAGGGTGCAGATCCGGCAAGAAGCACAAACTCTGAATCTAGTTGCGGTGGTTTTGTGACCTGGATCCGAGAAAGGTCGATGCCTGGACGGACAACATGCACCTTTGGAAATCCCCGGGCCCGCAGGATCTCCGCCTCATGCCATGAGCTCACCACCAGGGTACATGGCGGCATCGACCTGGGCCTGATTTTCGCATCCATTCCCGAAATTATGGTATAAATTATCGGCTTGGAGATATATCGCAGGACGCGAAAATTCGCAGGATATGGGAAGAAAAGATGAAATATATCGACATCCCGGTTATACTTTTTCAGAGCCGGTATCTGGTGTATCCCCAAAAGACTGACCGGAATCAGTGGGGGGAGAGACCGGGCGGGATATAGACTGATCATGTCTCCTGCAAAAAAATCTCTCAAATATCCTATTTCCGTGAAGAGACCGTCCGTTCCCTGGACGCTCGGCGGCGCAGTAGGACTGATATAGAGAACTCTCAATGTTTTCTCCCCCCCATCCACTCCAATATCCATCCGGGCAAGCACACGCCCACTGGAGTGGGGTCCAACAGTCGATCAATTTCCTGGTCGGAGAGCGCCTTTCTTGCCAGGATTCGTCGCCTTTCGCGAAGTACGTGAGGAATCCGGCGAAGAAAGGAGAGATATCCGATAAAGGAGTCCAATGGATGGCGGTACTGGATAAAAAGGTCCAACTGTCCGATAAGAAGTTGGTGAAAATGCCGGACGAGAAGAGAGAATGGTAGATTCTTGCCGATGAGCATTAAACGGTTCCTGGTCACAAACCGGATGTACTCTCCAGTGGGAAGGTTTGATCCATGTCCTTTGTGAAGCACTTTCGCGCTTGCCACAAACAGGCACCTGTATCCTAACAACCTCCCCCGAAGGCCAAGATCCAGGTCTTCCAGATAGCTCACGAACTCTTTATCAAATCCTCCCACATCATTGAGAAATGCCCGCCGGTACAATGCCGCCCCTGCACAGGCACAGAGAATTTCGCTATCTTCCATAAATTCAACGACCGGCCTACCATGACCTCTTTTCAGAGCATGGCCATACCAGGTAAATATATCCCCGGTATCGTCGAGCAGCATGGGATTGTCCATGCTCCGCATGCAGGAGGCAAGACTCCCAATATCTGGCGGCATCATATCCATGGCACAAATCAGATTTTTGATAAATGAGGTCGACGGCAATGTATCATTGTTTAATAACACGACATAGTCCCCGCATGTCGCGAAGACTCCGGCATTCACAGCTCCGGCAAAGCCATGGTGTTCGGTGAGCCGGAGGGCACGCACGCTGGGAAATCGTTCTTCCAGATGATCCATAGATCCATCGGTAGATGCATCGTCAACCACCAAGACCTCAAAATCCCTGAAATCCTGAGATTCAAGGGCGTTTAGACAACCGTCCAGCCATCTGCCGCCATTCCAATTGGGAATAATCACCGAGACATTAACTGATAAACCGGGCATTTCCATCTCCAAACCTCCCAGAGACACCATCCCGCAGTCCAAGCCAAAGCGCATGAGCCCGCTTTCTTTTTCCTTTAAGAAGAGCGATTATTATTTGCACAATTCCTTCCAAGACCCATCGCAGACTCCAAAATATTTTTGTATATTGGAAATGCCGTCTGATGAAGAGAAAACGGTTTCGCAGATTATAATAATCATAGAGAGTTTCCCGCATTTCGCCGTCAGCATCCGGTGCATGCGATGCCCGACAGCCGGTATAAATCGCGCACTTCAGACCTGCATACTGCACTCTTCGGCAAAAGTCGGCGATCTCTCCACTAAAAAAAAACCCCTCCTCCAGCAGGCCCGCCCTTTCAAAGACTTCTCTTCGGGCAAGCAGCACTGATCCTGGCACATAATCGACTTCAAGAAGCTGTGAATCACCATCTTTGGGATTGTATGGAATTCTCGTCCTTGAATAGACACCGATATTTCGCCCCCCTGCATAATTCCTTCCCCCTTCTTCGAGCAGGGGTCCGAGCACCCCCAGATCAGGCGAATGCTTCATGCCCTCCAGAAGTTGTTTCACACAACGTTCACTTATTGTTGCGTCGGAATTCAGCAGCATGATGTAAGGAAAACCTTCATCGAGTGCTTTGCGAATTCCTGCATTGTTTCCTCCGGCATAACCCTGGTTGGTGGCATTAGTGATGAGCTGGTGCCGGGATTTTGCGCTCCGGAGCAATGAGAGGTCCTCAGGCGATGAAGCATTGTCTATGATAATTACTTCTGCCTTCAGTCCGGACCACTGGGTGATCATATCCAGGCAGTAAAGCGTGTCCAAGGCCCGGTTCCAGTTTAATACTATTACGGCTAATTGCCTATCCTTATTCATTTTGTTGCCCGATGTTTTGGATATGGAAACAGCCTATCTTCTTTTCCTCTTCAAGATAATGTTGATTGCTGTATCGGATATCTTCATCATGCAGAGATAAATTCGGATTGTAAAACGGATCCCCCTGCGATAGTATTTTCTGATGCCGGCTGGCGAAATACCTGATCTCTTCCTCAAAACGCCCCTGTTTCCCGGGATCTGTATCAAATCCGCGAGAAGCAGATTCAGCATGAATAGCTTCGCAATAGGGAGTAAAAACGTTCCAGTACCTCTTTTCCATAAGACGAAGACATAAATCGACATCGTTGAGCGATATGGGTAGATTAATTGCGTCCATTCCACCTACTTCCTGGTATTTGCTTTTCTTCACCATCATCAGTGCACCGGTTACCGCACCGACATTTTGCGTGAGCATGAGCCTGTTAAAGTATCCTGTCGACTCACCGGGAAACCGGCGGTGGGGGCGGCCGGCAAACCCTTTGATGCCGACAACAATTCCGGCATGCTGGACGGTGCCGTCCGGGTAGTAGAGTTTTCCTCCCACCGCTCCCGTCTCGTCCCTCTGGGCATGCTCCAGTAATGCCTCAATCCAGCTTTGTGTGAGTATCTTTACGTCATTGTTCAGGAGGATAAGGTACTCTCCGCGAGCGAGGCTGACCGCGTGGTTATTGATTTCCGAGTAATTGAAGGGCTTATTGTGATCTACAAAACGAATCCGCGGGTCTTTATCAGACCATTCGGCCATAAGATCAAAGGTCTCTTCCAGTTGGCTGTTGTTATTAATCCCCAGAATTTCATAATTGGGATAGGTTGTGCAGGAGGTAATGGAGTGAAGAGCGGTCTCAAGGAGCTGCGGCATGTCCTTAAAGGGAATAATGATGCTTACGAGCAGCTCGTCATCTAGTCTTCTCAAAATCCGATAATAGTTCAGAAGCTTGGTCGGTTCGACAACGGCATCGATTTTTCTCCGCAACGCGGCATCTTCGACGGCCCTCCTTCCGGCATCACTGCATTTTTCTCGAGACCCGATCTGATGACTGGTTGAACCGCGGTGATAACGCCAGTGGTACAACACTTTACGAATGTGGCATATCGTATCAGCAGATTCAACGGCACGCAGGGTCAGGTCGTAGTCCTGCGCTCCATCATATTCCGGCCGGAATACTCCAATCTTGTCCATCAGCGACCTTTTGACGACCAGGAGGTGCGTGATATAATTATGGGTGAGGAGAAGATCCGGGGAATAGTCAGGTTTAAAATGCGCATCAATATATTTTCTTCCAAATAAAGTGTCTTTGAATTTATCTTCATCCGAGTATATCAGATCCGGGTCATGTCGGTCCACTGCGTTTGCGATCTCAGCCAGGGCATCACCGGTCAGCTCATCGTCCTGATCCAGGAAGGTGAGGTATTCCCCCTTTGATGACGAAATCGCAACATTCGTCGCAGAGGAGATGCCAACATTGATTTTAAGGAATTTCATGTGGATTCGCGGGTCTTTTATGCTGGATAAAAATTTTATTGTTTTTATCTCAGACGACGAATCATCAACAATACATAGCTCCCACCGGGAATACGTCTGCTCCAGAACGGATTGTATTGCGCATTTGAGCCATTGAGGGGGGCCATTATGCACCGGGATAATGACCGAGATCAACGGGGTCTTGGCTGGAATAATGACTGAAACGGGAGACGATGCGGTCTTTGATCTGTAGCGGTAGACATTGCGGTTATGTTTGCGCACAGACCGAATCTGTGCAAGCTTTTCACTCAGTAATGCCGTCAGACGATCATGCTTCGTGCCGAGTTTTCCGTAAATATCCAGCCCCGTATCCACACCTATTCGATCGTAGATAAATACTTTCTATCTGGTCGTGGCCAGGCCGGTCAATAGGAAGGCGGTAATTGGAGATAGATTGGACTCGAGTTTGATTCTAGATCCCTGATAATTTTTTTCTGTTTTTCATTTTTATTTTTCTATTGTACCGGAATAAAGAACCGTAAGAGATTTATCAGGGGTGTATTCATCCAATCAGAGATAGCTGATTCGTCTTACAGGGAAAGGAAGCATGGCCCCAAATATGCCCGCATCGAGTTTATCTCGGGAACTTAAATCTGAAAGATACCAGCAGGATGAAATCGACCTGGAAAATAAGAATAGCAGTCATAGCTTGACTGTTGAGCTTGTCGGCTGGAACAAGCGAGTCCTGGAGATAGGCACATCTACGGGCTATATCACCCAAGTCCTCAAGGGGAGAGGAAATCGGGTCATTGGAGTTGAGATAGATAAAGAAGCCGGTGAGACGGCCAGGCAGTACTGCGAGTCGATGATCATTGGGGATGTGGACGAGCTGGATATGGATGCATTTCTGAAACCCGCCTCAATTGATGTCATTCTAATGGGAGACGTTCTAGAGCATTTGCGATGGCCTGGACGAATTCTGGGCAGGATTAAGAAGTATCTTAAGCCGGATGGATATCTCGTTGTTTCACTTCCCAATGTTGCTCATGGAGACCTGCTTCTAAACCTGCTGAATGGCGATTTCCGATATACATCAATGGGTTTGCTGGACGAGACTCATCTGAGATTTTTTGGCAAAAAAAATATTATTAATATTTTTAACAAATTTGGATATATAATAAAAGATCTTCACGAGACCAAAATACCTGTAGGGTCAACTGAGCTTCGAATCGATTTTGGCAAAATACCACCCATGCTGCTAAAACTCATTTCCTCACTACCGGACTCAGATGTCTATCAGTTTGTGTTCAAGGCAATTCCCTCCGATGATTCCTTTAACGAAGCTATACCAAACGTTGATTTCAATGCGGTTGTGAGCGTATCACTTGAAGATATCATAAAGCTGCATGAGTCTCAGGTCGCCTCAATCATAGATCAGTTACAGCAGGCAAATAATAAGGCAGCTGTCAACTCACAGGAAGCTATGGAACTGAAAGGCGTTATCGCCGGTCGAGATGAGCAGATCGCCTCGATATCTGAGCAATTGATTCAGATAAAGGCCCGAGAGGCTTCTCTCAACCAAAATATGGGGGAGCTACAGAGCACACTCATAGAACGAGACGGCCGAATCTCTTCACTCTCCGAACAGCTAGAGCGATCCAATGCGCATATCCTCACACTAAATGGTCAACTTGGTGAGCTAAACGCGAGAAATAGAAATCTGGAGATTGAAGTCGCAGAGATGAATCGGAGCATAATTTGGCGAATCACACTGGGATTTCACAATAATTTCGTGGAAAAAATCTTCCCATTAGGCACCAGAAGACGAAAGGATTATGATATTGGACTGAAAGCAGCGAGGATTCTGGTAGATGAAGGCACAAGCTCTCTCTTGGACCAAGATAAAAGGAGAAAGGCTTACCATAAAGCTATTAGCTATAATGAATCTGAAACTCCGCAAAAATCCTTGTCGGATAATTCTTTTGCCGATCAAATATGTTCATTTTATCAAAGCGAAAGAAAGCAGGCCGATGTCAAGCGCCATTATAAAAAATCAACCACTATTATTATCTGTGTCCACAATGCACTTACTGATGCAAAGGCTTGCTTAGAGTCATTGATAAAATATACTCCGCAGATATATTCAACAATTTTGGTAGACGATGGTAGTGATTTTGAGACCGCGTCTTTCCTAAAAGCCATTGCTAGGGAGCACAATTATCGTTTGATTAGAAACGATGCGGCTCGAGGGTATACTTTTGCAGCCAATCAGGGTCTGAAATGCTCAAAGAGCGAGTATGCAGTTCTACTAAATAGTGATATCATAGTGACTCCTGATTGGCTGGATAGGATGCTGGAATGCGCCGAATCGGATGATAAAATCGGAATCGTAGGTCCATTATCCAATACCGCCTCATGGCAATCGGTCCCGAAAATCGAATCGGATGGTGATTGGGCATCAAACGACTTGCCTGATGATATATCTATCGAACTGATGGCTCAGCTTATTGCGAAGTATTCATGTCGTTGCTACCCGATAATACCATTTTTAAATGGCTTTTGCCTGCTAATTAAGGACGCCCTGATAAATGAAATAGGATATTTCGATGAGAATCGTTTCGGAGAAGGTTACGGCGAGGAAAATGACTATTGTATTCGGGCAAGAAAAGCGCAATGGAAGCTAGCCGTTGCAGATGATGTTTATATTTATCATGCACAATCACGCAGCTATTCCAATGAAAGAAGAAAAAAATTGTGTGAAAGGGCAGGCAAAACCATAAATGACAAATATGGGGCACTGGAAGTCTCCTGCGGAGTCTCAGAATGCAGAAATAATAGAGTTATGGCCGGAATAAGGGCTCGTGCCGATGTTCTATGGAACCGACACAGATTGTTGCAGGAAGGGAAAGCACTCTTTGCGGGGAAAAATTTGCTAATAATTCTTCCTGTAAAGGATCCGTCAGGAGGAGCTTATGTTATCATCCAAGAAGCCAAGTCTATGATCGAAATGGGTGTAAATGTAAATCTGTTCAATTTTACTGAACATAGATTGAAGTTTGAGGAGAATTTTTCTGGCTTGGATATTCCTGTTCTTTATGGACAAACTAATGATCTTCCCTTTGTAGCAAAAGATTTTGATGTCGTCCTAGCATCTATTAATAATTCTGTGCATTGGATCGCACCTTTATCAAATAGCGGAAAGAAGCTAGCTTATTATATTCAGGACTTTGAGCCATATTTTTACCCAAAAGGGTCCAATGAATACAATCTGGCCTGGGAATCTTACACAAAGATACCAAAAATGACAAATTTAACTAAAACTAATTGGAATAGAGATATGGTTGAGGCAAATCTAGCAGTTGACTGTAAAGTTGTTGGTCCAAGCATTGATGTCGATTTATTTAGACCAAAAAAGAGATTGCAGACATCAAATGCCATTAATGTAGGTGCGATGATTAGGCCATCAACTCCAAGAAGAAATCCACATTTTACTCTAGAGATCCTTGAAGAAATTAAATATAGATATGGAAAGAGAGTAAATATCATTACATTTGGATGTTCGAAAGAGGACTTATTATCCTTGAAACCCGGAAAAGATGCATTAATAAATCACATAGGCATGCTAAATAGGGAGTGTTTGCCATATTTATTTAATGAATTGGACATATTTGTGGATTTTTCTATATATCAAGCAATGGGATTGACCGCATTAGAAGCAATGGCATGTGGTGCAGCTGTAATTGTCCCTCAGAATGGGGGGTGCAACGATTTCATAAAGAATGGAATCAATGGCTTATTGGTCGATACAGGACATAAGGAGTCCTGCATTGAAGCGCTCACGAAACTGATAAATAATGATGATTTAAGGGCAAAAATTTGTTTGCAATCCATTTTTGATGCGTGTCAATTCCCGTCGGAGATGGCTGCACTAAATATGTTAAAAGCAATTTTTGATATTAAAGCGCATAATTGATGAAGCGACTTTACCCAGACTCTTGTTTGGATGGGATTGCAGGTTGGACTCCAATTCATCATTAATTATATCGTCAAGCCGAAGATCCGCGGGCGGACATAATTTATAAATTATTAAAAACATTTATCATTAAAATATTTTGCAATATAAAAATGATTAAGACTATATGGACCATGATTTCTGCCCGCTGCTTATTGCAGTTTGCTGAGGAGATCATGATCCATATCAGGCATATCTTATTAGTGATATCGACTCACTTTCAGAGTTCGCCCTTATTTATAAACCTAAGCAATCTCATCCATTCCAATCTCCTGCAATAGGGGTCATACCAGTTGGCCCGAAGTTTACAGTTATATCCGCAACACCGGGTTGGTTGGAATTTTTTAGATAGAACGCGGAGGTGCTCGGATTATATACTCCAACGGTGTCAGTTCCATCGTTATTCCAGTCTCCAACAACCGGGCTCATATTAGGGGGGCCGAAGTTTACGGTTATATCCGCAACACCTGGCTGGTTGGAATTTTTTAGATAGAACGTGGCTGTGCTCGGACTATATACTCCTAATGTGTCCGTTCCATCGTTGTTCCAATCACCTGCAATTGGCACCATTCCGGTTGGCCCGAAGTTTACGGCGACATCTGCTGGACCAGGAGTATTCGTGTTTTTCAGATAGAACATGGCTGTGCTCGGATTATATACTCCAACGGTGTCCGTTCCATCGTTATTCCAATCACCTGCAATTGGTTTCATTCCGGCTGGCCCGAAGTTTACGGCGATATCTGCTGGACCCGGAGTATTCGTATTTTTCAGATAGAACATCGCAGTATTCTTGTTATACACACCAAGAGTATCCTTGCCATCGTTATTCCAATCTCCAACGATCGGTATCATTCCCGTTGGCCCAAAGTTCACGCTGACGTCCGCCGCACCAGGCAGATTGTTGTAGTTCAGATAGAACATAGCTGTGGCCGGATTGTAGATGCCGATTGTGTCGCCCAATACGCCGGATGAAAGCAGCACCGATACAGATGGATCTCCATAAATGTTGAAGTCGAAGAAGTTCATCAGCCAATCCGCATGATAGGGCACCATGCTGGACTTCATCTGCATTAATGCATCACCGGCGGGAAGCTTTCCCACCAGCCTCTTTACATACTCATAGGCAAAGCCGGAATTGGTTGTGCTCATGACGAAATCTTCCAGACCCGACAGATACCAGGAAACCCTCGTGGCGGAAACGGATGTGATGCCGCCGTTCTTCAGGACCGAGTACTGAAGGTTATTGGTGGCCTCAGGATAGCCGTTGCTGCATGAGCACAGGAAGGCAAATGAAGGATGGCTGTTGTCAAGGTTTGTACAGTAGCTGCTGTACATCATCTCGTCATCCCAGCATCCGTCATAGCCTATGGATGTACTGGTAGCGCTTCCGTGTCCCCACCAGGTCATTATGCCGTAATCGTTTGCCGCCCAGCGATCCCTCACGATCGTTCCGCCCCTGAGCTCCTGATTACAGGAAAAATCGGAGTTGACTTCGCAAGGACCCGAGCCCTTCTGGTACATTCTCCATGTAGTGTAGCCGTAAGACGAAAGGTAATTATTTCTCATTTGCTCCGCCAAATAAGCTCCATCTGTTCCAGAATCTGCAAAGCTCATGGGCAATAAGGCACCTTTTCTCCAGGCTGTGCTGCTTGATGATTCGTAATTGATTATCTTTTGCAGTATGCTGTCCAATGTGGTATATTCAGCGTTGTATACGGGAATTCTGCCGACATAGACCTCTGCCGCAAAATTCACACCACCGGTCGTATAATCAGCCCATTCGCCAAAAATGCCGTTGCCGTTTACGTCCCAATTGCCGGTCAGGTCGGCATAAAACGCATCGGTAGGACTGTCTTTATCTTCCGGATATCTTATCTCGGCATACCGCGGATAGCACATTTTCATGGGGATATCGCCTTCGCCTGACTCATAAGGAGAAGGATCGCCTATCAGCAATACGTACTTTATCTTCTTTGAGACATAGTTATTCTTCAGCCACTGGCGTATCTTGTCGGCTCTTAAATTGGGAGAAGGAGCTGTCAAGCTTCCGAAATCATTCTCTGTAACAACCTGGACGGTATATCCAACGTTTTGCTTGTGGGTAATAAAGGCATTCAATTTGGCGCTATTGGCTCTTATAGCATTGGTAGTGATGATCACATAGCCGATCGTTGCGCTGGGCTCCGATTTTAGCTGCTCTTCGCCGAGATACCATCCTTTTGATTCCTGGTAGTTGACAAACATCCCTGGGGCTTGGTCGTCCAAAACCGTATCCGCCATAAGCTCAGAAGCTCCCGCCGGAGAAGAGATCATCAGGTCATAGGATATTTTCACTGTGACGGATTCAATTAACGTCAATTTCCCTGTCACGGGATTGTACCGGAAAGGAACGAACTCGACTGGAACGTATTTCCACTTCCTCATTTGACCCGGTACAAGCAGGCTAACAACGTTCTCCGGATAGTCGGCATCCGTACTGTAAACGCTGCTTTTTTGGATTTCCGAGGCGTTATACTTTGCAGTGGAGTAGTCCAATCCTGTCGCATTACCAACTTCGGAAACATTCTCTGTCAGAGGTGCGGACTGCGGAGTGGGTTTGATGTTGAAAACTCCATCAAGGACTTGAGACTTGGCAGAGACTACCTCCAATTTAAGGCTAAAGTAGTCAACCTCTGAAGGCAGAAGAACATTGTTTATGCGGCCGGGCAGCATTGGATCACCGGCCACAAGTCGTTCCGAGAATTCACTCATATTGATAACGTCGTAACCATTATATTTTTCTATTGTAAAATTGCTGGCATTGAATGTAATGGTTATATTTTCCATCATGGGCAAATCAGCCCCCTTTGGCAGGGATGCATTCTCCAGAGTGCCGTTTCCAGCCATTAAATCAGATCCTTCTGCAAAAGAAAGATTCAGGAAACAGCTAAAGCAGATCAAGCAGACCGTGCCGATCAATTTATACCGTTTCATATTTCCACCATCGGAAACACTACTATCATTATAAATATATAAACCTTTTCATGCAAAAGGGCGGGCTATCGAGACGGATTAATATCTCGACATCTCTAACTATCCCAGTCCCCTATGATCGGGTCCATGCCGGTAGGTCCAAAGTTGACGCTGTAATCTGCATTGCCCGGTTGATTGTAATAATTCAGGTAGAACATTGCTGTATTTGGATTGTAGACGCCAATGGTCTCCAGGCCGTCTCCATCCCAATCACCCGTGATAGGCAAGAAGCCGCTGGGTCCGAAGTTGACGATATAGTCCGCAGCACCTGGCAGATTTGTATTGCTCAAATAGAACATTGCTGTGGTAGGATTGTAGACGCCTATTGTATCTTTGCCGTCTCCATCCCAATCACCAGTGATAGGCAGGAAGCCGCTGGGTCCGAAGTTGATGCTGTAGTCCGCAGCACCTGGCAGATTTGTATTGCTCAGATAAAACATTGCAGTGGTAGGATCATAGACGCCTATTGTATCTTTGCCGTCTCCATCCCAGTCACCTATGATAGGCAGGAAGCCGCTGGGTCCGAAGTTGATGCTGAAGTCTGCAGCACCTGGCAGATTTGAATTGCTCAGATAAAACATTGCTGTGGTTGGATTGTAGATGCCTATTGTTTCTCCCCAATTCGGAACACCATACAGCAACTGCGCTCCCGTCCGGTCCCCGTTCCCCAACGTCCTCTGCGGCCCGTCGTACAGATTCATCACCTGCTCGTAGTCCTGGGTGCGCGGATCGCTGGGCGGCAGGGTTCCGCCGTATGCAGTAGAGTAGATATCTCCCAGTCCAATGGTATGCCCCAGCTCATGCAAAGCAACGCTTTGCAAATCGTAGTCGCCGCCGCTGGTAGACCAGGTCCAGCGGGTGTTGTAGCTTATATCCGACTCCAGGGCGGAGTAGTAACCGTCCACAATGGGCCCTCCGCTCCAGGTCCTGGAATAGGCCAGGGCGCTTGGCGCATCGGATAGATACTTCCAGGCATTGACATTGTAGCCGTCCCTCTGGTCGATGGCCTTGCTGGGGTCGCTTATCACCGTCTGGCCGTCGGCGAAAAGATTTTCGGCCACAGCTCTATCCCAGGTGTTGGCGGCGGCGGATATGGCGGATCGCGCAGCTTCCTGGTTGAGGTTCGAGGGCACAGTATCGGACTTAAGGTAGAGTTGCACCTTGGGGTCTGCCTGGTTCCATCGGTAGGGATAGCCGGCCGAGTTCTTGGCCAGAATGTAGGAGGTGGGGGAGCCCCCGGACAGGGAACTGAGCATGGTGGCCTCCTCGCTGCTCTGCGTCGCCTGGGCAATGGCGGAGGCATCCATGTTCACGGCCTGGACGGAGAAGCTGCCTATGCGCTCATCCGAGGTGGCCTGCAGGCCCTGCAGGCTCATGCCCAAATTCTCCTCTCGAATGGTCTGCAGCGTGGCATCATCCAGCCAGGTGGCTCCATTGACGGCGATGTTCCCGCTTACTTTCGAGCCGCCGGCTCCGCCTGCGGACAGGTCGGCATCAAGACTGCTCCTGCCTAAGAAGCTGCCCTCTGCCAGCATGAGGCTATTCGAGGTGTAGGCCTGCGAGCCCACCCGGCCGCTCTCTCCCGCTATCTTCGTGCTCTGCCGGGCAAGAGCCCCCTGCCCCTCTCCTGCAGAGAGGCTCTGCGAGCTGGACAGGGTGCCATAGGCCACGCTCGCCTCCTGGCCCGCGACCACGCCGTCCTCTGTGCCCTGCAGATTGAGGCTCAGGCTGCCTGCCCCGGCCACATTCTGGCTGATGCTTCCCGACTGCCCCGAGGCTGAAGAGGATGTGGAGACAGAGAAGATTCCCAGGCTGTTGACGCCACTGGTCAGAGCATAACTACTTCCGGATAGCGACTGCGTCAGTATGTTTTTTCCCTCGCCTTCCGCTTGCAGATGGGATGAGATTTTGCCGGATTCCAGGTTTATGCCTTGTTGCAGCCACGTCGATCGATCCAGATCATAGCTCTGAGAGGAAGAGGACGACTCAACGCCATCGGAGGTGGATAGGCTTACAGTAATTCCCATTGCAGGTGTTACAATTGCAGCGACACATAGAATTAAAAGCCAGGCAAGTGCCAATCGTGAGAAACGTCCCTTCATAGAGATACCTTCGGATCCGATCTGTGATTGATTTAGTTATATGTGATCTGTATTAGAAGCTATCCGATCTTAAGAGCCCCAGCAGCTCGCAGGCCTTGCACAGCCCCTTGACGCAGGGCTCGCCACACTCTCGGCAGGCGGCCAGCTCCATCTGGGCATAGCCGCCCTGCTCCTTCCTCGCCATTTTCTCAAATCCCTGCACAGTGGACTGCTTGGTTCCGGGAAAGAGGCTCTCCAGGCGGTTCATCATATCCCTCACATCCGCCCGCAGGGAAAGACTGGCATAGGGGCACTCCCGGGATTCTGTGAAGACTTCGTTTACCATGCAGTAGAGGGCGATCTCCTTTTCCGGCATCTCCCGAAGAGGCTTTATGCGGGGCACCAGGCCCCTTTGTGCACGCCCTGGCCGAAGGCGCATCAGCCTCTCGAAATCGCCCTTCAGATAGTTCATCATAACCGACTGCGCTTCATCGTCCAGGTTGTGGCCGGTGGCGACTTTATCTGCCCCCAGATGCTTGGCAGCCCGGTTTAGGGCGTTCTTGCGAAAGACGCCGCAATAGGTGCAGGGCGCGACCTTTTTTCCCGGCACCATCTCATCCAGGTTGTAGCCGTACTCCTCCCGGAAGGAGACGATATGCTGCTCGACTGCGAGCTGCTTTGCAATAGCTCTAGCCGCCTTTATAGTGTCGTCCCTGTAGCCGGCGATGCCCTCGTCCACGGTGACGGCCACAAGCTCTACATCCCTTTTCGCCAGGATATTGCACAGGCAAAAGAGCAGAGCGGTGCTGTCCTTGCCCCCGCTCACGGCTACGGCGATGCGCTCGCCGTCCTTGATCATGTTGTTCTTATGCACAGTCTCGGTAGCTCTACTCTCAAAGTCCTGGATGAAGTGGCCCCGGCAGAGGCGCAGTCCTGAGTAGTGCTGGGAGACAATAGCCCCCTCACTGCATTTGGAGCAAATCAATCGCAAATCTCTCCCGGCAAGTATAGACGGAAAGCCTCTTTCCCCGCAGAAAACCGATGATGCATAGCCCCGTCCTCTCGGCAATGGATATAGCCAGGCTGGTAGTGGCTCCGCGCGAGACGATGATGGGAATGCCGGCCACAGAGCACTTCAAGGCCATGTCTGAGGAGACCCGGCCAGTGCAGGCCACAAAGGTCCGGCTGAAGTCGAAATCCTGCTTCTGGATGAGCGCATAGCCGATGGCCTTGTCCAGGGCATTGTGCCGGCCTATGTCCTCGATGATGCAGATCGGACCCATTTCTGCGAAGAGGCCCACGGAATGCACTCCCCCCGTGGCTATGTGCGTCTCCGACTGGGAGATGGCCCCCATGGCCTCCTGAGCCTGTGTTCTTCCGATTCTCAGATCAGATTTTATCTCGGGAAGCTTGGACTCATCCAGAAAAGAAGCAATCCCACCGCAGCCACTCACAATCGGCCGGCGGGGGACGATGGCCCGCATGGGATGCGCGACTATAACGCGAGCAACATTGCCCTCTATCTCTAAGGACTCGATCTCCTGCGGGCCGGCAATAATCCTCTCGGCAAAGAGATGGCCGGCGACAAACTCTTTCCTCATCTGGGGGCTGGTCATGGCTGTGACGAAATGCCGGCCGTTGATGAAGATGGAGAGAGGCACCTCTTCCACCACCTGGCAGGTCGCTTCCTCTGCTACTGCACCGTCCAGCCTCAGACATTTGCATTCTTTGATCATTCCTTTGCCCTCCCGCGTCGGTTAAGCCATCCCGGCAATCTGCTCCAGCGTCGCCAGGAGCTTTTCAATCTCATCTTCAGTGTTATAAAGATAAAGTGAGGCGCGCACAGTGCCGTATTTCATTCCCAGATGCTTCATTAGGGGAATGCAGCAGTGATGGCCGGAGCGAACGCAGATGCCGGAGGCCTGGTCGAGCATGAGAGCCACCTCGTGAGGCAAGAGGCCCTCCACCGCAAAGGAGACCACGCCGCCATGTGCCGGTGCGCCCATGCCATAGACCTCTACCCCTTCTATCTCTTGCAGGCCCGTCAGCAGCTTTGCCGTAAGCCTTCTCTCGTGCTGGTGAATTTCCTCTACACCCACCCGGCTGAGGTAATCCACGGCAGCGCCCAGTCCAATTCCGGCTGAGATGTCGGGCGTGCCTGCTTCATAGCCCTCATAGCCCTTCTTGATCTCATACCAGTTGTCGCCTACATCTTGCACCATTCCCCCCCCCACCAGGAGCGGCTCGACCTCGCCTTCCTTCTTGATCCAGAGAACACCTGCTCCCGTGGGCGCAAGCATCTTGTGCCCGGAAAAGCAGAGAAAATCGCAATCAATATACTTCACGTCCACCGGCATGTGGGGCACGGACTGAGCCGCGTCCACCAGCAGGGAGCAGCCCCGCTCCCGGCAGATTTTGCCGATCTCCTTAACGGGAAGAACCGTTCCCAGAGCATTGGAGAGCTGGCTTACCGCCACCAGCCGGGTGCCTTTGGTTATAGCCTTTTCATAGTCGGCCGGATCAATCATTCCCGTCTTGTCCGGCTTTATGACCTGCAGATCTACGCCTTTCTCTTTTAGCCTCATCCAGGGCAAAAGATTGGAGTGGTGCTCCAGAAGGGTGGTGACGATGCGTTCCCCCTTCTTCCACAACATGCCTCGGGCGACGATGTTGATGGACTCGGTGGTATTCCTTGTAAAGACCGTCATGCCTTCCGGTCCGGCCCCGCCTATGAAGTCGGCCGCCTTGCGGTGAGCGTCCCGGTAACGCTGATCGGCAAGCTGCGCCATCCGGTAAACACCGCGGCCCACATTTGCCTTGTAGCTGTGGTAGTAATCCTGTACCGCCTGCAAAACAGGTTCCGGAGTCAGGCTGGTGGAGGCGCTGTCCAGATAGATGACATCCTTCAGGATGGGAAAATCCTTTCTTATTTCCTGGACGTCCATAAAACCTCGTTCATGCTTCCACTGCGAAAGCCCTGCAGATCCAGGGCGATATAGTCAAATCCGATGGCTTTGAGCATCTTGGATATCTCATCGCTGCAGTCAATCGCCTTTGCCATATCCTGTTTTAAAAGCTCAATTCGGGCCATGCGACCATGGGCCCGCACACGAAGCTGCAAAAAGCCCAGGCTTTTCAGGTATTCCTCAGCCTCTTCCACCATTGCCAAGATCTCCTGTGTGATCGGCTGGCCATAAGCAATTCGGGAGGCCAGGCAGGCCGAAGAGGGCTTGTTCCAGACAGGCAGGCCCAGGCTATGCGCCAGAGCGCGGATATCCTCTTTGGTTATTGCCGCATCTACAAAAGGATGCCAGATTCCTTCTTCATCGCAGGCGGCAATTCCAGGCCGATAGTCCCTGTAATCGGAGATATTGACTCCATCGGCGATGCTGCTTATGCCCTCCTCCTCCGCGATGCTCTTTAGGAGCAGAGCGGACTTTTTTTTGCAGATGTAGCAGCGCGTGGCCGGATTATGCAAAAACTGCTCCTCCCCCAGGATGGAGAATTCTGTCGCTCGATAATTAAGCCCCAGGGATTCTGCCAGCTCTTTTGCCTTCTCAAGCTCACCTCTGGGCATGGTCTCGCTGTCCAGGATGACAATCAGGGCCTTGTCGCCCAGAACATCTTGCGCCACACTGGCCAGAAGGCTGCTGTCCACGCCGCCCGAGTAGGCCACCAGGAGCTTTCCCTTCTTCGCAATCCTCTTCTTGAGGTCTTTCAGCTTATCAGCCTGATTCAAAGTCCCTTGCATTTAGTGGAAATGCAGGCCGTATCGTCGTCCTGCAGCATGCGGCAGATCTTGCAGATCCTGTTCACGAGTTCGCTGCCTTTTACTCTTTCCTCGATCAGGTCGTCGGCGAGCTTTCCTATGGCCTGCCTGATGTCTTCCCGAAATTCGATGTTGTAACCCCTCTTCTTGGAGACGTACTGGGACACAGCCGGCGGCGTGATGCCCAGCATCCTGGAGACCTCTTTTTGGGATATTCCTCTCTTGACCAGCTCTTCGGCGAGAGCTGCCCTGATGCTGGGCAGCACATCCCATACAATCTGCTCACATGGCGACTTCATTTGCATTGGACCCATAAATCTTGCCGATATCATATGAATTTATTCCTTGAAAGACGAACAAATCACCGGCAAACCTCATAAGCAAAGATCCTGATCATATTATTATGTTCAAGGTGGGAGAATACAGCGAGGATGAGGCAAAGATCATCGCAGGCTATCTGAAGGATGCCGGGTTCAAAGTGGATGTTAAGGGCCTGGTCGTGGCCAGGACCGATTTCACAGCATCCTTGCAGGGCAAGCTAAGTGAGATGAAAGAACGCGATGAGTTCTCTGAGAAGCATGAGCGCTTCCTGGCTATTGCCAAAGCGGCTGTGGAAAAGGCATCTACCCAGGATGACTTCAGAGATATTTTCCTAACTGATCTGGACCCTGACTGGAGAGAGATTAGGAGCCGGTTCAGCCTGCTAACAGATCCGACTGAGGATATGGATGAAATGACCCCGGAAGAGGTCGGCAAATGCATGGCTGAATATGTTTTGGCATTGAGTTTTGCAGAGGATGTCCTGAATCTAAACAATATAACTCTGGGAATGCCGATCGGCAGCAGCTTTGATGATCCCGTCATCAGCATTCCTGTTAAACGTAATGATTTCGATTCCGATGATCCCCTGCATAGGGAGAGAATGGATATGGATATGAAAAAGGTTTATGAGATCTCCATAGATGAATCCTCTGCTCCATTTTATCGCGATATCGACGATGAATTCAGGAATAAATACCAGCAGGAATTTCTGAAGATAATGGGGCTGGCAAAGGTGATACAACATCTGATAGAACAACCGGAGAAGGGAAAGATGGACATTGTGGAATTTGCGGAAAAGTGCATTGTCGATGTCGGAGACCGTAGTGTCCTAAGCATTGATGCCAGTCTGGTTGCGGAAGAGATTGCTCGATCCCTGGAGAAGAAGGGGATATTGAAGATGAAGGGCAATACGATCAAGTGGAAAGCGTAAGTCAAGTACATCCGCAAATCTTATCTTTTTCCGGAGTCCTGGCATAACCGTCATCATTGTAGCTTTGGGGCGAGATCTTGTTGCAATAGCCCATCCACCAGTCCATAATCCGGGTCTGAGAGGGCATTCCCAGGAAGCAGCCCGTGAAACGGAAGTATCCGGGCACTCCTCCCAGATTTATGCCGTCGCCATTTCCAGTGGTATCCACGATGTGGTACTTTGTGTCGCCTGGCAGAAGCACCAGATTATAGGCATGGCCTGGATGATCGCCCACAAGGGGCAGATCAAAGGCCGAGCTGGTGGTGCTGAAGGCCTCGCTCTTGTTATAGCCGGCTTTCCGGAGCATTGTGGTTAAGGCAGCAGAATAATCACTGCAAACGCCTGTTTGCAGGATGTTCACAGTCGCGTGGGTGGGAAATATGCCCAGCACGGCGCTGTTTTCGCTCATATTCGTGTCCGAATGCCAGGCAGAGACGCCCCACTCCTCAGGCCGGCAGGAGAGTTTGGATACATTCTCATTATAGCCATCCATAAATGTGCAAGTTCCAGCCAGGCTGGAGCTGCACATACGTGTGCACTCCGGATAGCCGGAGCAGCAGGTTTTGAAGAGCGCATACCCCTTCATGTACCGGGCATCTGGTCCAAAGGAGTTGATGATGAAAATGCCGCGGCACTTTTTCCGGTCGCCTCCAGATCGGTTGCAGGCGTCGGAGCAGGCGGAGCCTGGCAGGGGCGTTCCGTCACAGCAATCGACGGCTTCAGCCACAATCCAGTCCAGGTCGGGATGGCAGACCTCTATCTCTTGGCACCGCTCCGGCGCATCAGGCCAGATGTCCCGGCAGGGGGTGTCCAGAGGATAATACTTCGGCCTGGGATCGACCTGGCCGCAAACCCAGGGCTCGGCTATGCCGATTTCCACGAAGGCCCGGTCCGAAGAGCCGCTGCTGTTTGTGACGGCAAGGGTGATATTATGCCATCCCAAACTGAGATTTTCCGTCTGGAATGATTCGTTCCTGCCGATGATTCCGTCCCGGCTCGACCGCCACTGAAAGCTGCATGGCCCTTTTTCGCATGAAGCGGCAGAAAAGATTACCGACTCGCCTGATGGAAAGGTGCGCGCATCTCCAGGAGAGAGAATTGTCGCCCTGAGATTGTTATCCAGCTCGTTATCCGGCCTGTTGTCCATAACAGATTTGGCTAACGCGCCTGTAGTTCCGGGACCGGCCGGCCCGGGAAGGTAAACGAGCGCGGACAATGCGAGGACGATCAATGCCAGGCAGAGAAGAGAATAGAGGATATAGCCCCACCTCCGGCTGCTCTTGCTGGAGAGCAGAGGCAGCCGGTGCAAATGCCCAGAAAAGGACAGCAGCATAGCGCCAAAGAGGAATAAAACCCCAGAGATGGACCAGGTCTTCCAGCCGTAGGGCAGCAGGGTTATGGCTGCCTGGGCGAGGGGAAAGCCGAATAGGCCGGCAAAGAGAAAAAGAATAGCAGCCGCATCCTCGCGGCTGCGCAAAGCCGCCCAGGTTATCGCCGCAATTACTATAATAATAGCGCAGGCAGTCCACTCCCGATAGACTGCCAGTACTGCAAAGATACAGAGAGAAAACAGGCTGCCCAGGAGGAGAAGCCCCCGCTCGGCCCTACTGCTGGGCCAGGCCAAAGCCGCAGCAAAAATGCCCAGCAGCCCTAGCTGAATGATGAGAAAGCCGCCCGCTGCCTGGGAGAAGACATAATCAAACTCCCCTGGCCGTCCCAACGAAGGCAAAGCGAAGATGAGAAATATGCATCCGACGGCTATGGCTGCGATTCCCGCGAACAGCCCCGCCAGCGCCGATATCTTCCTAGTCATGCTATTCTTATCATCAGCCAGCATCCGGCATTCGTGGTGCATCCTGAGAAGTTAAGAATATCGATTGATATTTCTGACTGTGGGGCAGCCTGGTGACTGAGTCAAGTACGAGCTGGAGCTGAAATAGGGCAGACATACTGCGCCTGCAAGTTATTCATAGTACTTGATACATCAGGGTTTACAATCAGCAGATCGGGATTAATCGGCACAGTGATTGCAGTGTTCTTAAGAATTTGTAGAAAAGGATAACTATTTTGAGGGCATTTGAATAGCACAGATTTCATTATTGAAAATGCAAGTAAAATAACTTGAAGGATGATCTATATGCCCGTGACTTTTGAGCCCCATAAAAGGCTGGAACATCTCGAGGATTATGTCAGCAAAATTAACTTCTATTTGCCTGCTGAAGAGGCGAGAATTCAGCTACTCAGGTGCAGGCTGGTCGGCTACAGTCTAGTGGCGGAGATAAAGGAAGAGGCCTACACTAGGAAGTATATCGACCAGCTCTTCTCCCAGGCTTATCAGACTCTTTCTGCGGCCGCGGGTAGAGAGATCGTCGATCCCTATAAGGACCCGTGCATCTCTCAATACATGCTCCTTGATGAGCTGAAGTCTTACCTCTTAATGGACCCGGCTGAGCCGTTTATGAGATTTATCCGGGCGGAGTTCAAGAAGGTCTTTGTGACTACCCTTCGTCTGATGACCGATCTGTGCAAATCCGAGAACAAATACTCCTGGGAGGAGGTAAAAGCTCAGCTTCAGGAAGTCATGATGAGCCTGAATGTGGATGTGACCTGGGAGGAGTGCGAAGAGCGGTTGGAGCGCTATATGAAAAAGATAGAACCGGTGCTTGAGAAGTGATTGAATGGATGAAATGTATATCCTTTTTTGCTATACATCGTTGCGTTTTTTGTGTTGCATCAATACCCGCGAAATGGTCGCGAAAATGTAATAGCCAGGCAGGCAAAAGTGATTTGGGTCTTGTCTGGAATAGGATGGAAAAAGGAGCAAAACCCTTTTTTAGCTCTTGAGTACGCTGCCGCTCAAATTTCTCTCCTTCTCTTTTTCCTTTCCCTTTGTCCCATTGGGCTTGGTGATGAAGTAGGTATAGCCCTTCAGCGTCCTGTTCAGTTGTGCTTCGATCTGCTCCAGCTCTTTCTTAGGGATGCACAAATGCTTGTCCACGCAGCGGTCCATGATCTCCCAAATGTAGTCCTTGGTCTCGTAGTTGAAGAAGTCCAGGAGCTTTCGGCAGGTGTCGCCCTCCACCTTCTGGCAGATGTACCAGTCGTCGCCGTCAGCCATGACATGCACCTCATGAGCGCAGCCCAGCAGGTTGTGAAAGTCGCCCAGGGTGTCCTGGTAAGCGCCCAGCAAGAAGATGCCCAGGTAGTAGTCCTCGTTCTCCTGGAGGGTGTGCATATCCAGGTACTCCAGACCCTCGCTGTCCCCGGCATAGCGCTTGATCTCCCCGTCCGAGTCGCAGGTGATGTCCACAATCCTCCCCCTCTCGCAGGGCATCTCGTTCAAGCGATGCAGGGGAATGGTGGGAAATATCTGCTCCACACCCCACATATCCGGCACAGACTGAAAGAGGGAGAAGTTGCCGATGTATTTCTGGCTGACCAGCTTCTTCAGCTCCTGAAACTCATCCGACTCATCCTCGGCCTGCTTGGCCAGGAATGCGGCCTTCTTGCAGACCATCCAGAAGAGAGTCTCGCCTTTGGCTCGCTCCTCAAGGCCGATATTGCCCAGGTTGAAGGAGTCGTAAAGCTCGTCCCGATACTGCAGGGCATCGTGATAGTGCTCTTTGTAATTGTCCAGGTTGATCTCCTTAAAAGCGCTGCACAGATCATCGATCTGAATGGGATCCTCCTCTTTGGGGGTGCGCATAAGCGAGTCTTTGGCATTCTTTTTGCCTATGATCTTGAAGATGAGCAGGCTGTGATAGGCGGCGATGGCCCTCCCGCTCTCCGAGACAATGGTGGGGCATGGGACATCCTCGTCATCGCAGATCTTCTGCACGGTGTACACCACATCATTGGCATACTCGCGCAGAGTATAGTTGGCGCTGGAGGGGGTGGCCGTGTTGGAGCCGTTATAATCCACGGAAAGGCCGCCACCCACGTTCAGGTACTCGATATTGGCCATCTTGCGCGCCTTGGCATAGATTCTCACCGCCTCGTTCATGGCGTTTTTAATGGTCCTGATGTCCGTGATCTGCGAACCGATGTGAAAGTGGATCATCTTCAGGCTGTCTATTATGCCCTTTTCCCGCAGTATCTTCATCAGCTCTAAGGCCTCGCTGGTGGACAGGCCGAACTTGGCAGACTCGCCGCCCGATTCCACCCAGCGCCCAGAGCCTCGGGCAAAGAGCTTGACTCTCATGCCCACACGGGGAGTGATGCCCATCAGCTCAGCATACTTAAGAATATCGAAAATCTCCTCAAAAAGGTCTACAACTATTACTATATTATTTACATTATGGATGCTCAGAGCGAGGCGCAGATAGTCCTCATCCTTGTAGCCGTTGCAGATGAGGAGCGCCTCTTTAGGCAGGCCCAGGGATAGAGCTGCCAGGAGCTCCGCCTTCGTGCCCACCTCCAGGCCGATCCCGTACTTGGCTCCATACTTGATGATGTACTCGATTACCTCTTTTCTCTGATTGACCTTCATGGGGAAGATGGGCTGATAGGTGCCTTTGTAGGAGAATTCGGCAATAGAGCCTAAGAATGCACCTGTAATCTCATTGATCCTATCCTCCAGGATCTGAGGAAAGCGGAGGAGCACAGGAAATTCCAGGTCTTTGGATTTTTCGATCTCCTCGATGAGGTCCATAACATCCACCGACTTCGCCCTGTCTTTATTGGGAAATATAATAATATTGCCTTTATCATTAACTGAAAAATAGCCATTGCCCCAATTCTCTATCCCGTAGAGCTCCAAAGAATCTTCAGCTTTCCACATGTAACTCAGCCTTCTCCATGAAACCTGCCTAACCCCCGGCCCTCATCGCTATTATCTCCCACGCTCCAATTAAAATCACTATTGACGAACATAACTATCCCTCACCCACCCATAAAACCAAATCGCATCGAACCTTGCTATGGAGAGCTTTTTGGTATATAAAGCTTCATGCCGATGAGGCTTTGCATCTAAAGTCGGTTCTGCACCTAATGTGTGGGACTTGCACTTAAAGTAATTAATTTTCAGTCAAATCTTTAAACCAGAAATGACAAACATGTCCTCATGGATATAATGGTCATAGCCTTCTACGTCATCCTATTCGCCCTGGCCTTCATGATTGCCCGCATCATCATGAGGATCATGCGCGGCTACTAGGCAAGACACAAGGATCGCCCGAAGATTTAGCGACAGGCTTAATATTTTGGAGACCAACCAATTTGCCATGTTTCCCCAGGTCTTAGCCACGGTTGGCGGCTCAGGAACGCGTTTGTACCCGCTTACTTTAGACCAGCCCAAGCCACTGGTGGAATTGTGCGATACCGCCATCATCGCCAATCTCTTCCGGGTTTTAGCCAGTCAGGGATGCAGAAGGTTCATCCTGGGCAGCAAGGGTGCCAGCAACACCCTCAACCTGAGCAATTACTTCAAAGCCGGCGAGGGCTTCTTCAAGCGCCTGGGCATCACCGATCACCAGGACTTCAGCTACCAGCCTCTTTACGATGACAAGGGAAGCGCCGATTCCCTGCGCTATTGCATGAACTACTTCGACATCGACGACGACCTGCTGGTGGTCTCGGGCGACAACCTCATCGACATCGACCTGCACAGCTTCGTCGAATTCCATAGAAAGCACAAGCCACTTCTCACCGTGGCCCTCAAAGAGCTGGGGCCGGAGGAGAATGTATCTCAGTACGGCGTGGCCCGCGTGGACGATGATATGCGCATCGCCGGCTTCGTGGAAAAGCCGAAAGCAGGAAGCGAGCCCAGCCGCATGATCAACACCGCCTTCTACCTCTTCTCGTCCCAGATTCGCGAAGTTCTGGCCAAAATGGGTGACAAAGCCCGCGACATCGGCGGCGACCTGATCCCCTATTTGACGGAGAACGGCTATCTCGTTTACGGCTTCCCCATCACAGGCTACTGGATAGATATCGGCACCCCGGAGCGGCTGCACCAGGCGGCCATGGACTGCCTCTCCGGCGCCGTCCGCCACTTCGACCGCAAGTACCACTATAAGCCCAATCAGTGGATTCATCCCAGCACATTAGCCAAAATCGAGCCATTCCTTGCTTCAGGCGATATTCAGCTTGTGGGCAACGTCTCCATAGGCAGAAACTGCCACATCGAAAGGGGCGTGACGATAGAGAACTCTCATATCGGCCATACCAGCCTCATCGAACGCAATGTGGTGATTAAAGAGAGCATGATAATGAGCTTCGCCCATATCCAGCATATGGTGAACATCCGCCGCACCATCGTCGGCCGTCACTCTACCATCGAGGAGCGTTGCGTTTTGGGGGAAAATGGTGTTGGAGAGAACCTTATCGCCGTTATCGGCGAGAATGCCATTCTGCCGCCGGAATCGGTGGTACCCGCAGGCGTAAGGGTAGCTCCGCTCAAGCACAGCCACAGCATTCTGGCCACCGGAAGATTCGTGGAGCTGGGAATCGATGAAAGAAATATCTACTTTGCAGAAAAAGGTTCGATGAAGCGCTAGTTAATAACTAGTAGTAGCGCTCCCAGGCCTCGTCCATCTTTCTTATTTTATATTTTGCCCCGTTATCCAGTAAGTATCGGTTCAGGTCCTGTGCGTCCTGGAAAAAGCGCTTATCCCTCAGGCTATTATAGATATCTTCCGTGGTGAAGCCCTTCAGCTCGCCCTTGCCGTAAACGATCCTCTCAATGGTATAATAGATGTCGTCAAACTTCCTCAAGGGATAAGTCCACTCTGCAAACTGCATCTCGTGCCCTCCTCCAGTGGTCACAGGTTTTGAGCAAATAAGAACCTTTCGTTTTCTGTTAAGAAAAGATTATCAATAACGAAAATAAAAAGGCCATCATCATGAACCGAGTCGATCTCAGCCGTCTTGACCAGCAAATCTGTACCTGCCGCCTTTGCTCTCTATCCGAGGGGAGAAAATGCGCAGTGCCGGGCAGCGGTCCCGCTCCCGCCGATATCATGCTGGTGGGAGAAGCCCCCGGTCGGGAGGAAGACCTCACAGGAAGGCCATTCGTAGGCCGGGCGGGAAGGCTGCTGGATGAAGCTTTAGAGCAGGCAGGCCTGGAGAGATCAAAGGTCTTTATAACCAGCGTCATCAAATGCCGCCCCCCGCATAACAGAAAGCCGAAAAAGGCAGAGATCGATCAATGTCGCCCCTATTTGCAGGCTCAAATTGACATCCTCCATCCCAAAATCATCTGCCTGATGGGAAACACGGCGGCATTGGCGGTCTTAGGTCGGCAGGGCGTCACAATCTTGCGCGGCCAAATCATGCAGGATCGCTTTCTTGTCACCTATCATCCTGCAGCCGTCTTGAGAAATAGAAATCTCATGAATGATTTCGTCTCCGATCTTAAAGGACTGAATACCCAGGAGCCTTAGACTTGTTTGGCCTTACCTACGATCTCTGGAATGAGATCATTGATGAAATTGCTCTAGCCCACGATTCTCTCTTTGCCGCCATGCATCAGGCCGGAGAAGAGCTCCAGCTCTCTGCGGCTCTGATTGATGATCTGAAGAGCAAAAGAGAATTGATGATCGCAAATGATCCCTGGGAATTACGGCTCATGATCGACTTTATCGAGGATGGGATTGGCGGTTTTATAATCTACCTGGCAGCCGTAGAGCCGCTGGAAATCTTAGAGCAGATCAAGGCGAATGTTACATCAGATCATGGCTTTTCCCTGGAAGATATTGAGGGCTTTGAGCTTGAACACGGCCTGAATATGCAGGAAGAAATATTTGTAGAGATGGAGGAGAGCTTTGGAGTTCGGGCCGAGGTAAGAGAGGACGAAGTCGTCTATGAGCTGGTGATCTTTGACAGCCAGGAC
Source organism: Methanothrix sp. (assembly GCA_026394565.1). Lineage (GTDB taxonomy): Archaea > Halobacteriota > Methanosarcinia > Methanotrichales > Methanotrichaceae > Methanothrix. The sequence continues at coordinate 15,100 of JAPKYA010000034.1, read as the reverse complement.
ATTGATGATAGCCGGTCCAGCGATCTGGCATGGCAGGAAGATATTGAGAATTAGGCTTCTATAAAATCTTAAAAAATGACCTTGGAAGGGCCCGCAAAATCCGTCTCAGATTTGCTGGGCACCTTTTAGCTCGCAGGCCATATTACGCCCGGACCGGGATTCGAACCCGGGTCGAAAGCTCGACAGGCTTTCATGATGGGCCACTACACCATCCGGACAATAGACAGATCCCGCCTCCCAGATTCGAACCGGGGACATCGCGGTGACTGCGCGTAGCACCTCTACGGTGCGAGACATACTACAGCCGCGCACTCTACCAGGCTGAGTTAAGGCGGGCCTCTCGCTACCAGGTTATTCCTTGTACTTAAGCCCTTCGACAGGATGAAACCAAATGAAGATCTAATTCTTTTCAGCGAGGAAATGCCTTCTTGTTCCAAAAACATATTTATCTGTTCAGGTTTAACCTTGTGCTAAAAAGCAGGTTGATCTATATGAATGCAGTCATTTACGTTGGCATATTATCATTGCTTTTGCTCACTTGCGCAGGAGCAGTGGCTCAAGACACAAACAGCACGCAGCTTGTCGCCCCATCCCCAGACAGTGGGGATGCGTTTCCTGATGGCGAAGCTGGCATTGCAGCTTACATAAGCACTGGCCAAGTAGTTGATCTTGAGAAGATCAAGACCATATTCTCCTCAGTCGAGAAAGTGGGAGACAATTACATCGTCGGCGTGGTGCAGATCCCTGATTGGGGCGGAAATATCCCAGTCCATCTTTATGCCGATACAGACGGATGGATGGTCTCCTATCTTAAAAAGGACGAGCCTGTATCCGAGGTGATGCAGTGGGGAAGCAGCGATGCGGACAATCCAACCCTCGGCGTCATAAAGTCCACCACTTTGGAGGATGCCCTCTATAAAGCAGGTGATGCCGCAGGGGTGGGAATCGTTGCCACCGGCATAAAATACTACGATTTTGAATTTCCCAACGCCAACCAGATGATGATAATTGCCAAGACGCAAGCAACCGCCGGATCGAGCATACATCAGATAGAGATACCCGAGAACTATATGCTGTTCGATGCCTCTTATTACCATTACGTTTACTATTTGAGCGACTATGGTAACTACGGCGGATATGGCAATTACTTTGCAGATTCGATTCTCAAAGTCGATAGTGCTACTATTAGCGATGCTGCTACATCGTATCAGGGTGATTGGGTCCTAGGTTGGTGGCGATCGATGGATCAGTATAAAGGGGCCATCTCACCAGGATCGCTTCATACCATAGAGATCAGCTATACGTTATCAGATACAGGTTCCGCAGGCGTGGCCACGGTGCTTATCTACAGGACAACCTAGGTGATGGATGATGAGAGGAGCACTGCTCATCATTTTCATCTTGTTAGTGATCCTGGCTCCGGCATCGTCGCAGGTCAGGGTGAGTGGAGCGGACTTTATCCAGAATGCCACACTAACTCCTTTCGCCATTCATACGGAAGATGTGCCGGTTGATTCCGTATTCACATTCAATGTCAATGGCGCTACAAACATGTCCCTGCAAACAGCGAAAATCCCAACCGCGGCACAGCCTCGAAGCAGCATCTTCGCAGCCAACGCAGTCTCAACCACCAGCAGGTCTCTGCAAAAAGCGGGAGTTCCTACCAGCGCTTCGCAGCGAAGCAGCATCTTCCTGTTACATGAGAGTTCCGGGGATCAGAAAGACCTTGCTTACCCTCAGGCCCTGCTCAATGATATCGCCGCTCCGGTTATCTCAGACATTACAGCAGAAACATTTGCGGAGGGCGAAGTACAAGTTAACTGGACCACAAACGAATTCACCACAGGCCTGGTAAGGCTGGGCGTGACCGAGGGTGACTATGGTCAAGGTCTAAGCGACGATTTGTACCAAATGAATCACTCACGGGTATTTCAGGGATTGACTGAAGGGACTAAATATTTCTTTGTTGTCTCCAGCGTGGATCGGAACGGAAACGAGGCTGATAGCGGGCCAATGGATCTTGTTGCTTAGCTTATCCTATTTTTTCATTTCTTGATCGAGCGTGATTTTTATCTCTTCAGAGATGGCTGAAATCGTAGCCGGAGTCAAACCGGTTCATTGGTGAATCAAAATGCTCATAGGAATTATGTCCGATGCCCATGATAGTATCCAAGGCGTCAAGGATGCTCTGCGGGTTTTTTCCCAAAAGAAAGTAAATCTGGTGCTCTTTGCCGGGGACATGATCGGCTCGGGGAACTGCTACACCTTCCAAGGCTTTGGCATTCCTATCAAGCTCGTCTACGGAAATAACGACGGCGACCGGGTGGGCCTGCAGCGCGAATTCGCCCGCGTGGGCGGCGAGTACCTGGGCGACTTTGGCGAGATCGAGGCGGATGGCCTGAAGATTGCCCTCCTGCATGGCACTGATGAGCCGCTGGTAAAGGCAGTTGTAGCCTCTCAGCTCTACGATGTCGTGGTCCGCGGCCACAACCACCGCGCTGAGGTGACAAAGCACGGCAAGACGCTCCTGGTCAATCCCGGCGAGATCTGGGGCCACTTCACGGGCCTCTCCAGCATCGCCATCCTGGACACCGCCCGGCTTGATGTGGAGATGATCGAGCTGGGCCGTTTCAAGACCTTCAGGGAGATCATCAAAGGATGACGGGTGGTGCCTTCGTTTCATCATTAGATCGCTATCTTCTGGTGGAGATGTACGGGGCAAAGGCGAAGAGAATCTATTTTTCCACGAAAAGGCCGTCAGAGACTTCAGAGCTGGCCGAGGAGATCGCCGCCCACCTGGAGAGGGGCGCGCCCTGCCCAAAAGCGGAGCTGGACCTGTCTGCGTGCAGTGAGTTTCAAAAGCAGATTTATGCCCTGGTGCAGGCGATCCCGCGCGGCACTGCCATGACCTACGGCCAGGTCGCTGCCTGTGCGGAGAGGCCGGGGGCGGCGCGGGCGGTGGGCCGGGCCATGGCCACCAATCCTTTTGCCATTCTCGTGCCCTGTCACCGAGTGGTCGCCAAGGGCGGCCTGGGCGGATATCTCTGGGGTAAAGAGATGAAGGAGAAGCTACTTCGTCAGGAAAGGGAATCGAGTTCGCAATAGTCCTCGTGTGAGGCGATAGTCCTACTGTGCACGGGAAGCTTGGCCGCCCCTGGCGATAGCTCCGCGGGCCACGGCCTACGCACAGCCACGCGAGGCCGGTGCCCACGCGCGTGGGCGGGGCCGCCTGGGCCTGCGGGCGCAGCGACATAAAAGCAGAATCAGGAGCAAATTATTTTAACCTTGAAGAACAATGAAATATAAAACCTTACTGGCAGGTCCATCCCATGAGCACGAAGATCATTGTATTGTTTCAATGGAATGGATCGAATAGGTTGTTACAAAGGCTTTAACATCTCCTTTATCGATCATTCTGAGCAGGGCCTGACAATCATTTTTATGCCTCCGCTTCAGCATTGCCTCTAGGAAGATGTTGGTGTCAATCAGATACAACCTTTCTCACCCAGATGTCTCTTGCAGCATGTTGAAGATCAACGGAGTCTATGTCGATGTCTTTTAGAAGGCCGACGATTCTATCTGCATTTGATTCAATTATCTCTATTTCTACTTCTTCACCATCGATTAGGTCCAGCTTTTCCAGAGGTTTTAGAACATTGTTTTCGTATCTCACTTTTACAGGCATCATGCTGTACTTATGCTTTCTTCCTTAAAGAATTATCTGCTTTGTCTTGTGTCCTTCTTTCACCAGATTCATAGCTTGGCCAAGCGGGCCAGACAGCATGAGACTGTACCCTTGGAGAGACTAAAGCATTGGACGGTAATGGTAATAGTAACGGGTTAGATCATGTTTGTCATTCGGTTTTTTATTCAGATATGAGAATTTTTAACCCGGCGGTTTACGGACTATCACCAAAGAGCGCACAGAGATGAATTTTGCACGGATTATATTTCCTTGCAGGTATTAGAGTGCAGAAGCTTTTAGTTGCAATTTTATGAAACTATTGCAATTATCGACAGGTTTAAATGTGAGGGGATGTAATGCCAGAATGATGCCGCAAAAGATCACACTGACCCTCCGGCCTGAAGCCGCCTTTGAGATGCCTTATAGCGAGGGCTATCAGCTCTACTCTGCCCTTCTGGGCGTCATGGGGGAGGCCGATTCTGCTACGGCCAAACACACACACGACTCGCCCATCAGCTCCATCTCCCTGGGGCCGCTGGAGGGCCGGTTCGTGCGCTGCCAGCGGGCCATGCACAAGGCCGTCGAGGCTGGGGAGAGGTACGGGCTGGCGGTGGGGATCACGGACCAAAAGGAGGTTGAGATCTTCCGCTCCATCATTGCACCGTTGGTTTTGAAAGAGCGAAATCTAGCCATGGAGAAGGGAGAGCTGAGGGTGGAGGAGCTGGCCAGCTCTACGGCGAGCTTCGAGGATTTGGTGAAGTCTGCCGGGGAGATCAAAGAGCCGTGTCTTGATTTTCAGTTCAAGTCCCCTACATGCATCCAGTACAAAAACACCAAGGTCTTTGAGATGTTCCCGCACCGAGAGGCGGTCTTTCACTCGCTCTTGTCCAAGTGGAATGCAGTCTGCCCGGAAGAGATGAAGATGAGCATGGAGCGGGACGATATGGCCCGCTTCATGATCGAGAAGCCTCTGGCCTACGAGACGCACAGCATAGTAGTAAACACGGTCTTCGACAAGGTCAAAGGGCACGCCAGACCGATTATGAGGCAGGGATTCACAGGCCGCTGCCGGTACACATTCGCCAGAAACGCCCCGGAGGGCCTGCGGAACGGGATTGTGGCACTGGCAAAATTTGCAGAGTACAGCGGAGTGGGCAGCAGCGTCGCACGCGGGTGCGGGGCTGTGGCTGTGGGAGTGGGAGTTGGTGTGGGTGTAAGAGCAGGGGGACGTTTAGGTAATGAAAAAGACATTCATTAACATTAACCGATCCTGAGACCGAGGGAAAAAAAGGAACGTTAATACATTTCGATACTAGCCCCGGGCATCAAAGCCCTTGCCATCATTGGTAGCAGAAGCTGGTTGTCAGTCTTACGGCTGGCCGCCCTTTAAAGATCTATAGGCATTTTTGCATATAGACGGAGAGGTGGTTGATTTGCAAGAAGCTAATAATATAAATACTAATCAATTGAATGAAGCATCGATAAAAACAACAGAACCTGCTGCATCGCCAGCACCCGCAGCTATACCGGTAGACGCTCCTGTTGCCTCTGAAAGTGTGCCGCAATCCAGTAAATTTTGCAGTGAATGCGGTGCCAAGATCAGTGCTAAGGCGGAGGTCTGCCCCAAGTGCGGGGTCAGGTTGGCAACAACAGCCGGCAGCGAACATAACAAGACTACCGCAGCCTTACTGGCTCTGTTTCTGGGGGGCTTAGGCTTGCACAAGTTCTACCTGGGCAGGATAGGAATGGGGTTGATCTACCTGGTTTTCTGCTGGACACTGGTTCCGGCACTCATCAGTCTGGTAGAGGGAATACAGTTCCTGAGCATGTCCGAGTCAGAGTTTGCAATAAAGTACAGGTAAAGGATAATCGCAATGAAATTTCGGTGAAAGGTATTCATCAAAATTGCATTGGCATGCATCATTGGCTTCTTCGCGCCCGTCAAGGCTTCGCGTGAGATTCAACAGGATCCGGTTTCACGCGAAGGCGCGAAGCCGCGAAGTTCCGATCAAAGAATGACAATTCTTGCCACGCCCTTATTAATTTCCGGCTTAACTGATGACGTATGCACTGGCATGAACACGGATCGTTATAATTGCAGAAATATGAATCAATTGCACCTATCGACAGGTTTATATGACTTCGGATGTTACTGTGGTATCGATGGCTAAGAGGTTTGCACTCATCACACATCGGTTCCTCGAATTCGATCTGCTTTTTGGCGAAGAGGATCAACCGGGCTCTGCTTTGATGGCGAGAAAGATGGAGAAAGTTGGGCCTGACCAAAAGCAGAAGTTCACGGGCTCTGGCAGGAACGTGGCCGGGGGCACGCCCGCGGGCGCGAGGACGGGCGTAAGCGCCCGGAGCGCCCACGGGTACTCGGGCGCACGCGGGGAAGGAGCGGCGAAGGTGACGGTGGGGGGGGTGGAGAGATGGTAGCCGATTCATTTCAAGATCTACTGAAAGATCCAAATGGATTAATAAAAATATATCGTAAAAGAGAAAAAAAGTTGATTGAAGAACCAGAACCGGAGTTGTTTGTAGAATACCTCAAGACGGTGGATCTTCATCTCGTTAAAAGGGGCATGGCCTTCAAGCCTGCCAAGAGCATCGAATTTGGAAAAACCGATCAGAGCATGCTCAACCACATTCGAAACGGCATACTATTTCTCTTTCGCTTCAACGATGCGCTAAAACAGCTCGATGTGAGATCGCTTGACGAGAAGGGCCTCCGAGAATGCATTGCTCTTTTCGTGGTGCATGAACTTCACAAGTTGGAATCTGGAGAATGGATGGAGGATGAAGAAGCGATTGAAAGACCGGACTCGATGGTGAACGCGTTCGATATACCTGTGGCCATGGTCAAGAGGTTCGTCGAGGAGATGCATCTCAGAGATTTTGCGCCTGAATTGGAGGATGAAGATTACTTTTCGGTTGCCGTTGCACTCCACAAGAGCAGGTTCTCCCGTTCAGGGGCACGCACTTCACACTTCATGGATTTGGAGCCGTTCCTGTATCTCATGGACAATATGGCGAGCTGTGCGTCTCCAGAGGAGGCGGTCTCGGATAGATCACTAGCAGCGCTTCGTGACGGTTTCCCTCAAGATTCAGCTGAGGTTCAATTGAATCTTCAGTATCACAGGCTGGATGATGTTAAGGGCATACTATCCGGGATTATAAACAAGTCTGTGGCCCATGTGCTCCAAGAGCAGGGCTTGATTATGCTCATGGCATATCAGGATGGCTGCGTATATATTGGCAGAGGGATGCAAAAGGCGAGGATCTCTGAGGATTTTATTGAGAAAGTTTATGAAGTTCTGGAAACAAAAATCAAGAGCTCATCTGCGGCCCTTTCAGATCCAAGTCGAATTGGCAACAATCTCAAGACGCCACGGCTTGGATACTACGGACTAAGCGACGAATATTACTTCTTCAGCGGCGCAGAGAGGATGTTGCGCACGTTCATTGATAAGTCCATCATATCAGCTCATGCAGAAAAGAATACAGGTTTGACCGATTCAATGATAGATGGTATCAAGAGATGTAGTGAAGTTGTTCCTTTAGAAATGGAGAGCTCGAAAGATGGACAAAAAATTCTATTAGGATTTGCCAGGGCAGTGGCTACAGTTCATCAATCCTTCATATCTGAGATTATTTCAGATAACAGACAATCGCTCCAGAAAACATGCGAGATTTGGGATGTTCCAGCAGAAGTCAGTTCCGCACTGCTTAACTCGATGGAAAAAGATGCTACCTACCTAGCTAGTGGCGGAAAATGGGACTATTCGTATGCGATAGCACAGTGCGTGATGAACTGCCTCTATGATGAAACGAAGCTCAGAAATATGCAACCTTTGAGCACCATAGATCTGCTTAATAAAAAAATATGGAACAGAATTTCTCAAATGGACGGATGGGACGAATTCGTAGCAAGCAAAACCAACACATATAGCAAGGAATTAGTCGAATACCTTCATGATGTGCTGACGATAAACGGAACTATCTCCCTTCTAGATAAGACCAATCTCAGCGATACTTACAAAGAGTATGAGTTGAGCGGAAAGACGTGCAATCTATGCAATCGTGGAACGTTACTCAATAAGAAAGATATGGAGAACTCAAACTCATTCTTGTCCTTCAACTTCACAAACAGAGTCTTTGTAGGGAAATCAAAGCCGACTAACATTTTTACCTGTGTTCCGTGCGGCGTAGAGCTTGCATTGCGGATGAATGGTTTCAATCTTCCCAAAGGCAAGGGCTCGAATAACGAGGTTCTCTATTTCCATTTCATTCCAGACTATTTCTTTACTTCGGAATCCTGGGAGCTGGTCAATTCTATTCTCTCAAGATTTTCAGATGAGGCCCGAGTGAGAATGGCGGCACTTGCGAAGATGATCTTCGACTCAAAATACGTGGGCGGCTCTACTGAAAAAGAAATCAATGTTGATGTCTACAATTCCTGGATCAAGGATCTTGCTGCAAAAGAAGGAGACGAGGGCTCCAAAGGCATGAGCATGGCTCAGTACATGGCCCAAGGATACGATAATATCATCGGTAATGCCAGCATGATCTTCTACAAACCTTCTGAGAACACGACGGAATTTCATTTCTTTGGAGTGTACATAGCCTTGATCATTGCCGCTTACACCGGCATGCGAGTAGTAATCAGCCATTCGCCCATCACGACCATGCGAGGCCGAGATTTCAAAGAAGTTGTAGCACTGGACTCCATCAATTCTCATGTGATCGACTTTTACGGGAAGTTCATACCTCTCTCAAAGCTAGAGGAGACAATAAAATCTGCAAGCGCCCTGATACGTCTCGGATACAATACCAAATCTGGGTTAAAGGACTCGTTGTTTCCAAAGTATCTCCGAGTGATGAGGGACGAAATACTTCCTGGCTCGTATCTCTTAAAGATGGTTTACAGAGGATCTGAGAATGAAAATAAAGTGCAGTACCTTCTCGATGAAGCCCTCGTTCTCGATAAAGTAAAAGGTGATCGAAGATGAACGAATCCGATAAAATATGTCATTTGGCGGAGCTTGGTTTTAAGATTGCTCAGCCCAAGGGTTACAAGCCCCATGCAGTGGAAAGACTGTTCCGTGAATCGGTGAAAGCTATTACCGAACTTCGGGGTGTTGATCTCTCAAAGTGTGATTACAGAGCAACGGTCTCCGGTCGCATCCAGAAGACTATCGACCGAATGGGCGACGATCAGGCATTTGTTCCAGAAAGGATGGGTCTTGATGCCAAGGCAGACGAGTTTGCCGATTACTTCGTGGAGAAAATTCTGAATGGTATTTGCGAGGGAAAACCGGGTCGGCTGAAGAAAATGTCAAACAGCCTCGCAGACGGCTTTTATTCAGCGACTTTGAGCATACGCCGCAGATATTGGGATGAAAAAAATTCGAACAAAAAGAATCAGGCAGAGATGGAGGAGATAAGATGAGCGTAGAAGAGATCAAGAGCAAATTGACAACAGGACTTGTAGAGAATTTAATAAACGAACCCAGTGCGCATTACATTCACATTTTGCTTCTAAGAGAACTGCAATCGAGCGCCATTTTCACGACCAATGGGCAGGATGCGGACATCACCACGGTGGGAATAAGTACCTGTGATGGACTGGTTGATTACTCGCCAGTGATGATGTTCAAACGCAAGCAGACCGGGAGTGACAGGAGAAAGGGAAAGGAGTTGCAAAGGAACCTCATCAATGTCCAGGACACAATGAATGTGAACGAGATGAACCAGAAATCGCCGGAGTCAATTCTCTACGGGAGCGCGGCGGGTGACGATGCGATCTCTGTAACCTCCCGAGTCATGTACGACACGGCTTATTCTATAAGAGATTCCAGCGTCATCGTTGAGGAGAAGTTCCAGAATGCACCAGGCGATGCATTCGCCAAAGGCGCGACAACTGCAATTCGTGAGCCCGATTTCATTATGCCCGGAACCCTATTCCCATGTGTGGTTACGCTAAGGGATGCGACCTTCCAGGAGCTGATTTTTGTCTTGGGCGTGACCAAGATGAATAAGCGTTACGGCGCAGCGACTTCAAGGATCGGACGGATGGATAATCATATCCTGGGTGTCTATTATGGCTTAGAGGAAGGCCCTGCAAATCTGTTCCTCTCCCAAGAGGTGGCTAGGAGTTTGGCAATAGATAACGGCGGGATGAACTCTGAAAATCTGAATAAAGTGCTATACAGCCATGTGCTTGATATTGAAAAAGTGAAAGGGCTTGTAAAACAGGCCTTCGACGAGGAGATTCAGACGCTGAATATCAAGGCCCTTACGGACAAAGAGGTTAAGGAGTTTGTCGATCACATCAAAGAAGATGAAATGAAAAAAGCTTTGAAAGAACAGGAGGAAAAGGCCTTAGCATTCTTCCAGAGCGTGAATGAAAAGCCAAAAGGAAAGAAAAAGGGGCCAAAAGAATGAGTGAGAGTTTCCCGGCAGTGGAATGTTCCATTGAAACCCTGGATCGCACGCTCTACGCATCTAGAGAAGTAGGTGATCTGGTGGATACGGGAGACTACATCCTGAGCACTGCGCTTTATTATGCCTTTGGCTTTGTATCCGGGAAATACATCAACTTCGGAAATAAACCTAATTACATTGAAGAGACCTCTGAGATCTACAAGAAGTTCTACATAACTCCGGCAAAGCCCGAATCTGTCGCCGAGTATGTGAGCAAAATTCTTGGTGTCCAGGCCCCAAAGGGCAAAGCAAAGCCTTTGCCATACTTTGGCGGACATTCTGTGAGCCATTGGAACACTAGGTCTCATCAGTACGCTGTAAAGAATTATAAAGCAGCAGATCTTCCCAAAGATCAAAAAGGAAAGAACCTGCCCAAGTTTGGACGGGAACGGGTTCTTGACCAGCAGAACCTGCTCACTGCCTACATTCTGCCTTATGAAGGTGATGCGGTCTCATTAGCTTCACGAATTCCCAGATACATCCGTCTTGGAAAAAAACGATCGAAAGCGAGGGTTAGAACAAGAGTGGTCGAAGGCATGATAGAGGAGGGGGAGTTTCTGACCAACCATCCCTTTGGGATCTATGATTATGAAGATGTGCCGTTAGGCGATCTTATCTCTATCAAAATGAGGCCTGTGCCTTTGATAGTTCAGGGACGTTACAAGGGAAAATTCGTACGCATACCTCGTGCCGGAAAGCGTGAAGACACTGTGCTTCCGTACAAATTGGAGTTTCTGAAGGCGAAACGATGAATTCAAGTGAGACCAATCTAAAAGAATTCTCAGAAAGACTCTCTGTGGAACTCGACGGGCTCCGACTGGTGCAGACAGAACAAGACTATCTCACTAATTTCAAAGCTTTTGATCATCAGGTCGAAAGTGAACGGTTGATTAAAACTGATGGATCGCTTTTTCTTTTTAATCACAGCCCGACAGGTTCAGGGAAGACGATCTCGTGGCTGAAGCCGGCGCTTGATGCCAAGATGAAGGTAATCGTCGTCTATCCAACAAATGCTCTAGTGATTGATCAAAAGAAACAAGTGGATGATACGATAGAACGATACAAAGACAAATACAATCCCAAAGATTTTCATGTTCAGGCAGTCACGAGCGAGCTGCTGGTTGAAGAGAAGAAGCTTTATCCAGATGAAACCGGCCTGCGAAAGGGCCAGCTCCTAAACCGGATAATACGCAAAGGGCGTGGTCGGGGGCTCATCCTGCTCACAAATCCCGACATACTTACACTCGCCCTAAAGGATGCCTACTACGAGCATAATATCCGAGAAGCAATCCGAAGCGTGGATATGATAGTAGTTGATGAGTTCCATCTCGCCTCAGTTAAGCAGAGCGACATGCTGCTTTTCATGATGCATGAGATTAGCACCGATAAAAGAAGCCACCTGAAGAAGTTTGTATTCTTAAGCGCTACTCCCAACCAACTAATTGTCGACAGGGCAAAAAAAGTCAGATTGAACGTTATTGTATTCGATGACAAAAGCACCGCACTCTCGTGTTCCGAGGGACGTCCTGTTCTGCCAAAATTGAAGCTAGAAGTTAGGAGTGGAGCGATTTACAGAACATACGAGCTGATCAAAGAGGATCTGAAATACTTCGTTGATCTTTGTATCCGTCCCATCGCCAAAGGCAAGAGTCCTAAGACGGTTTTCATCCTTGATGGTATCTACGAGGTTGACGAGATATTCAATGTGCTCAGCGCCGCACTAGCTGGTCAGAAGCTGAAAATTGAACGTGTAGATGGTCTGCATCCTGCCACTCCTGATAAGCTGAAGAGCTTCGATGTCCTGATTTCAAATTCATCTGTCGAGGTAGGCATCGACTTCAATGTTGATCGTCTCGTCTTCTCCGGCTATTCGAAGAGCAAGCTGCTACAAAGAATCGGGCGCTTGAGGAATAAACCAGAGGATGAGATCTGCGAGGCGATCTGCTTTGTGCCCAATGTTCTTTACGATCACCTAAAAGGACTCTCGGCCAAAACAGACAACCTCAAGATAACAAGAAAAGAGCTTGCAGAGCAACTAGACAAGGTAATGGAGGCCGGGCTCGATCTATCGTTATATTCCAAAGACTACTCGCCCATGGAGGCATTTCTGTATTTGAAAGCAAGGATTAAAGGAGACACGTGGCGAGATTATTTTGGAGAAGAGCATCAAGAAAAGGGAATGCTCGAGTCGATTCAAGGGGAAGAGTGGATTAGGACACTTACTCTCTTGGAGAAGCACTTTCTAGATCGAGAAATCGATGGTCAAATGTACGAATGGCTTGAGGACGAATCCGATCGCTTAAAAGAGGGTCTGCTGAGCTATCGCGGGTCTCGTTTCCAGGCATTAATATTTGACAAGGACGAGAAGCAACTCAAGCTCTATGATCTGATGTACCTACTTCGGCGTGGCAACGTCGAGTTCTTGCCTTCGCAGAGATTCGCCTTGAGGCTGAGGGAAACTTACGGTGAAAATTATGACATCGAGATGAAGCCCAGATACGAATCGATGAAGAGGTTTGCAGCAGGCTTCTGTTGGTATCATGGAACTTTAGGCGATGAGACCCGGAAGGTGCTGTTTAAGGGAGAAGGAGCACATTACAAAAAGATAATGCTCAACGCAGCAGACCACGCAAGAAAACCGCGCATGGTTGACGGATTCAAGGTGGAGACTGAGCCCAACATCCCATCGCTATCCTATTTGAACGACACGTTGACCGAATACAAGATATTCGCCAGACTGATCGATCAGAGCGGCTCCTATCTCAAGGCCAAGTTTAACCTGGGCGATTTCTTTTACCTTTATCCATATTCAGGAATGAGAAGCGTAGCCTTCGGACACGACGCCCTCTACATCGACTGCCTGATCAGGGATGAGCATGAAAGAAGGAGATGAGCTTGTAAATGCCGGCCACATAAATCAATATCTCTACTGTCCACGCAGATATTATTATATTAATTATTTTGATACAATTGAGATGAATTTCTACTTGCGAGACGGACAGCTCAAGCATGAGAACCAATCGAGAAAAGGCGGTTGGATACGTGAGTTTTACATAAAATCTGAAAAGCTCGGCCTGCATGGAAAGATCGATGTTCTGGAGTCGAAAAACATCAAGAGCGTCGGCACCACTCTAACCCCGATCGAGCGCAAACGCGGCTCTTCCTACCATGACAACGACGAGGTCCAGCTCGCCGCCTACTGCATGCTCCTGGAGGACTACCTGGACGAGCCGGTGCGCATGGGCTACCTCTACCTCTTCGGCACCAACGAGCGCTATGCTATTACTATTACCGACTGGCACAGAAATAAAGTTCTGCAGGTGGTGGAGGCCATCCGCAACATGAGCCTGGACAAGATCCCCGACTTTGCCGATAACCCCAAAAAGTGCGAGAAGTGCAGCACAGTACAGTACTGCCTGCCCGAGGAGACGAGAATGCTGGAAGGAGAAAACGCAAAGGAGAAGCGAGAAGCATGAGCAAAGAGAGTGAAGGCATCTTCGACGACAGCGTGGTTTACGTGACCAAGCAGGGCTCCCAGGTGGGCGTAGACGGCGGCAGGATAGTAGTAGCTATGAGAGGCGAGGGGGAGATCGCCTCCTTTCCCATGGGCCAGGTGGACACCATCAACATCTTCGGCAACATCAACTTCACCACGCCCTTTGTGGCGCGGGCCAACGAGCACGGCATAGTGCTCAACTACTTCACCCAGAACGGCCGCTACCGGGGCAGCTTCGTGCCGGAGAAAAACACCATCGCCGAGGTGCGCCGCCGCCAGTATGCCCTCACCGAGAAAGAGAGCCTGAAGATCGCCAAAGAGATCATCCGGGGCAAGATCAGAAACTCGCGCACCCTGCTCATCCGCAAGGACGTGCCCGACAACGGCCGATTGGCAGAACTGGAGGAGCAGACGGCCAAGGCCCGCGACCTGGACATGCTGCGAGGCATGGAAGGAGAGGCGGCAGAGATCTACTTCGGCCTTTTGAACGGCTGTCTGGCCGAGGGCTGGACCTTCGAGAAGCGAACGAGAAGGCCCCCGGAGGACCACATCAACGCGCTTCTTTCCCTTACCTACAGCATGATGAAAAACGAGGTCTTGAGTGCTCTGCGCCAGTACAACCTGGACCCATTCCTGGGCATCCTGCACGCGGACAGGCACGGGCGGCCCGCGCTCGCGCTCGACCTGCAGGAGGAGTTTCGGCCCATCTTCTGCGATGCCTTTGCCCTGCGGCTGATCAACAAGATCATGCTCAAGCATGAGGACTTTGGAGCCGACAATCACCTCAAGGATTACGCCTTCAAGATCTACCTGGAGAAGTTCGACGACTACATGCAAGAGGAGTTCACTCATCCCAGATTCGAATACACCGTAACGCGGCGCAAGGCGGTGCGTTTGCAGGCCATTTTGCTGAGAAAAGCGATTACCGGAGAGCTGAAGGAATATTATCCGCTGGTGTTTAAAAGATGAGACTTGCCATCACCTACGATATTAGTGATAATCGCACCCGCACCAGAGTCTTCAAGATCCTGGAGAGCTATGGAGCCTGGAAGCAATACAGCGTCTTCGAGCTGGAGATCAGCGACATTCAAAGGCTTCAGATGGAAGATGATATTAAGGCGGAGATTGATGCAGGTGACAAAGTGCGCATCTACGTGCTTTGCGAGCGCTGTGTTGGTGCCATTACCGATCTTGGGCTGAAGATGCCCGAGAAGAAGTCGAATGTGATCTAGTTTTTCATGGACCTTTATAAAGGCCTGGTACGCCAAAGGTCCATTTTTTAGGGGTCAAAATTCGGGCTTTTAGAAAGGATTTTAAGGTAAAAGGACTATTATTGACCCGCCATCGCAACGAGCAGGAAAACCCGACAGGGATTGAAACATAAAAAGTTCCGAGTAACAAGGATAACTATTTCACCAATCGCAACGAGCAGG
>JAPKYA010000121.1 GCA_026394565.1 Methanothrix sp. | reverse complement strand
TCTGGCCAGCACGCTGGCCTTCTCGCCCGAGACGCCGTGCCGTCCGATCTGTTTCAGCTCCCCGTCTACGGTCATGATGTCCGCCACCAACATGATGTGCCTCACATCTACGGAAAGGCCCTGTTCGCGTAGCGTGTCCGTCGCCTCATTGATGATGGCATTTCGCGCCGCCTCTATGCCCAGCACCTCTCCGATCTCATTTATATTGTTGGTCTTAATTCTGGTGGGGTCTACGCCTTCGAACTGCATTACCTTTTTAATTGACGAGCCTTCCGTATAGAGAACGTACTCGTCGCCCTCTTTGCGGATTACGACACGTTTTAAGCCTTCTACACCCTTGAGGGAGAGCCTCTTTATCTTTTCCACCAACTGGAGCAGCTCGCGGTAAGATGACTCATCAGGAGTCATGATCAACTGGTTCCCATTCCGGCTCACTTCCCTTTTCGTCTCCTCCTTGAGCCGAGCTGCAACCTCATCGACTGTGATCTTGCGCTGCTCCATTGCATCCGGGTTCAGCTCGATGATCACATTCATTTCCGCCAGGTCCGTGGCAATTGACCCCAGGTGGAGTAAAGATGTGGACTCGATGGCCCAGGCCACCTCTCTGGCCAGGTCTCGGTCGTGGGCATAATCCTGATTAAGCTTTATGGTCATGGTGGGCGTAGAAGGAATCTTTCTCGCATCCACGATCTCGATGAGCCGCGGCAGGCCCAGGGTTACGTTGATCTCGGCCACGCCGGCGTAGTGGAAGGTACGCATGGTCATCTGTGTGCCGGGCTCGCCGATGGACTGCGCCGCGACCACGCCTACCGCCTCGCATGGCTCCACTTTTGAGTGCTGGTAGTCGGAAGCCACCTGGGAAATGATCTCTGCCAGTTGCTCTGGGCTTACGGCCAGTCCTTCCAGCCCGTTTTGCATTGCTTCCCTGATGCTCGGGGGAAGGTCAAGCCCCTCCAGCCTCTCTGCGATCTCTTTTTCTGTGAGGATCATGCCGACTCCTTCCTCATCACACTCTTGATGATGCGTTTGACGTTATCTGTACTGGCGTAGTCTCGCCTGGATGCATCCACGCCGTCTTCGCCATACTGGAACTGGACAATCATGCCCCTCGTCTCCTTGACTGTGCCGTCGTATCTGACCTCCAGGTCCTGCAGGGCATTTACCAGCCGGCGCTGCAGGTAGCCGCTCTGGGATGTCCTGATGGCCGTATCCACCAGGCCCTCGCGACCACCGATGGCGTGAAAGAAGAACTCCGTTGGATTGAGGCCGTCCTTGTAGCTTGACTCCACAAAGCCGTGCGCCTCTGCACCCAGGTCTCCCGGCCGAAAGTGTGGGAGAGTTCTGCCGGCGTAGCCGCGCATGATGCGCTCGCCGCGCACCGACTGCTGGCCGACGCATGCCGCCATCTGGGTGAGGTTGAGCATGCTGCCGCGCGCTCCGCTCACGGCCATGACCACTCCTGAGTTGTCCAGGCCCAGGTGGCGGCCGGCTATCTTGCCAGTCGTATCCCTGGCCTTGCCCAGTGTCTGCATGATTCTCATCTCCAGGGTTTCATCCAGGGTTCGACCGGGCAGGGGCTCCAGCTCGCCTGCGTTATAGGCCTCGATGAGCTGCTGGCTCTTCTCACGAGCGGTTCTTGTGGTCTCCTCAATCTGGTCCACTGCGGCCTTGGGGATGTCCTCATCATCTATGCCGAAGGAGAATCCCGCATGCATGATGCCTCGCAACGCGAGCAGCGTCATCCGGTCCAAAAAGTCGCTCGCCACTGAGGGACTGTACTCCTTTATTATTCTGTCCGTTATCTTGCCCTTGAAGGCGCCTATGGCCTCGGCGTCGATGGTGCCTTTCAAGAGCTGGCCGTCAACAATCACCACAAAGGCATCGTTCTCGCAATCCGCTCCTTTGCAGACATCGCAGTTGTAGCAGAAATCGGCCTTAAAGGAGAGGTCCAGCCCCCGCGGCAAGACGAGACTGAAGACCTGCTTTCCTGTCCAGTAGGGCTTGCCGTCCGTGACGCCCTCGGGCGCGGGCAGCTCGACTATATCGAACTTCTTGAGAAGCTCCATAACACCCCGCCGGTCGATGGGCTTTCTGCCATGAGTGAGCAAGAATGAGCCGGTCACATAGTCATGTATGCCGCCGATGATGGGACCGCCGAATCTGGGCGAGAGAATGTTCTCCTGCACGCGCATGAGTATCTCGGCCTCGGCGCGCGCCTCCTCGGTTTGAGGCACGTGCATGTTCATCTCATCCCCGTCGAAGTCTGCGTTGTAAGGGGGACAGACGGCAGGATTGAGCCGGAAGGTCTTGTAGGGCATGACCTTGACACGATGAGACATGATGGACATTCTATGCAGGGAGGGCTGGCGGTTGAAGAGAACGATATCGCCGTCGGCCAGTTGCCGGTCGATCTTCCAGCCAATATCGATCTGCTCTGCCACCTCCTCGCAATTCTTATCTGTGACCTTGACGCGCCTCTGATCGGGCCGGGTGACATAATTCACGCCCGGATGCCGGTCGGGTCCGCGCCGCACAAAGGTCTTCACAATCTCCATGTTTCTGAGGTTGGCAATCATGGGCACGGACAGCTCCATGGCGATGTCCATGGGCACGCCTACCTCGCCGATGCTGAGATTGGGATCGGGTGAGATGACCGTCCTGGCGCTGAAGTTGACACGCTTGCCGGAGAGCGATCCTCGGAAACGTCCTTCTTTGCCCTTCAGCCTCTGGGAGAGCGTTTTTAATGGCCGGCCGCTGCGATGGCGGGCGGGCGGCACTCCTGAGACGGTGTTGTCCAGGAATGTGGTGACATGATACTGCAAAAGCTCCCACAGATCCTCGATGATCAGTTGAGGTGCCCCCGCCTCGCGGTTCTCCTGGAAGCGCTGGTTGATCCTGATGATATCCACCAGCTTATGGGTGAGGTCATCCTCGCTCCTTTGACCGGACTCCAGAGTGATGGAGGGGCGCATAGTGACGGGTGGTACAGGCAGCACGGTTAAAATGATCCACTCCGGGCGCGCCGTGGCGGGATTCATGCCCATAACCTGGATATCGTCATCCGGGATCTTCTCGAATCTGTCGCGAATGTCAGATGCCGTGAGCTTGTGGCCGTCCTCGATGTAAGAGAGGGGCCGCTCGAACTTTATCTCTTTCTGGGGCGCCCCGCAGTAGGGGCAGGTCTTGTTCTTCCTCGCCTCTGAGAAGACCTTGTTCACCGTGTCGTCAGTCATCTGCCCCAGTCGCTCCAGTTCCTGGATCTGCTCCAGGTACATCTTCTTCTCGTTTTCTTTGAGCATGAGGCGCGAGCAATCCCGGCAGATGGCTCGCAGGACTTTTCTGATCAATTTGGCGAAGCCTACGTGAATTACGGGAGCAATTAAGTCGATATGGCCGAAGTGTCCAGGGCATTCTCCGGGCCGACCGCCACAGGATCGGCAGCGCAGCCCAGGATCGATGACGCCAAGCCGGGGGTCCATGAGGCCCATTTCAATAGGAAAACCATCGTCGTCGTATGTATCAGCGGTAATGATCTTGACCACGCTCATCTTCCGAAACTCTTGTGGGGAGATGAGGCCGAAGCGGATTTTGCCAATTCTCTTGGGAACCGTCATATTTCCACCTAAACCGCGTCTTCCAGGATCAGCCGCGGTGCTACACCTAATGATTTGATCTCGTCGAGCAGTAGCTTGAAGGCATAGCTCATCTCCACGGGGTAGATCTCAGTATCTGCACCGCA
>JAPKYA010000044.1 GCA_026394565.1 Methanothrix sp. | reverse complement strand
TTTCATGAGTCCCTTGATACAAAATGGTATCTACAGACGCCAGATATCGCATTCTGGTCAAGGCTGCCGGAAGGGTGCAAATTGGGAATGTTCCTGAATCGGATGGAGACTGAATTAAATGGTTTATAAAGAATGTAATTTTCGGGCCGTAGTATATAAAGTCCAAACATTCGGGACTACACAGTTTGAAATCCTTCCGGCCAGAGTGTTCTCTCTTTGCTTCGCTGTTTTATCATATCTTCCGCCTCGACAACTGTGATGCCAAAGACCTCAGCCAGGATCTCCTGGGCGGCATGAAGCTTTAAATCTATCAAGTCATCACCGCTTATTCGCGAGCTTTCCCGGGGCACAATGGGCTTTCTCTTCGTTTTGCCCATGTTGTCGAGGACTTTTGCCATAGATGGACTTGACGGGATTCGAACCCGTGGCCTCCGCCTTGCGAAGGCGGCGATCTACCACTGATCTACAAGCCCAATTGCATAGCCCAAAACAAAGGGCAAAACAAGAAAGTGGTTTAGAGGAGGCCGACCTCTTCCACCTCTGCCGATTCTACGCCGGGTAACTTGCGGACTGCATTCTCAATCTCATCCGGGCTTCTGCCTCCCTTATCGTCCATTATTGTTACGACGATCAAGGCCTTCAAACCGAAAGCTATGGGCATCTCCTCGATGGCATGCAGCCTGGCGAAGGACGGCACTACCTTCTTGATCTCCTCGGCGAGCTTTTTCAGATCCACGTCTGTGCTCTCCGGCATAACCTTCATTCTTACTGCGGCGTCTCCCATCTATTACACCTCACGGTCCTGAGAAGCCACAGGCTTTGCAAGAATAAACGTTGCTCTGCTTTTTACATTTGTTACATCTGGCAATCACGGTTCCGCAGCTTGGGCAGGGAAATCTCGTTCCACCCACGCCGGTCAGCGCAATGCCACATGATATGCATTTCTCTGGCATTTCTTCCTTCATGTTATCTCCTCTCTGGTTGATGTATTTCTCTGTATAAACCTTCCTATAGGCGGACTGAATTTTGGAGGAATTTATCGCAATTATTTTTATCAGCCCTTGATAACTGTTCCGCCTTCGCCTTTCTTCAAGGCATTAGTGAATTGCTGCGCATCGGTGCCATTGAGCACCCAGATGCTGCTTCCTTTGAGAAGGCCACAGAGAAGTCCAATAGTTCCCTGATCGATGCAGCTAACGCGTCCCAGCATGTGACTTGCCAATACCTCTGGAACTACTTTTCCATCCAGTATCACGCCATCCACATCAGTAGCCTTGATGAGAGGAGCAGATAGTTGTGCGGCAATCAAGGCCGCCACCGCGTCCGAGGTATAGTCCCAGTTGTGCAGGAGACCGCGATCGTCCTCAATGAGGGCCTGGTAAGGCAAGAGAACCTGCACGCGGGAGTCGCCTTTTGGGCGACGGATCTCGCGGGTGAGAGCAGCCCCAGTTCCATCCGCCAGGAAATAGGCATACTGCTCCATGGCCAGGACGGCCATCCAGTGCGCGGCCTCCTGGCTGAGACTGCCGCGAGAGTAGATCTCCCGCACCAGATCGGCCATGGGACCGCCGCCCGGAACCACCAGGAAGCTGTAGCCCTCCTCAGCCAGGGCCAGGAGAGCGCGCATGAGCAGTCGGGCAGAGGCCATGAGGCTTCCTCCCATCTTGAGCACGTAAAAAGGCATCAATAGTAGTAATCGTGCCTGCTATATATTTTTAGGAGATGCGTCATTGGCAAAAAGTTAGCCAAAGGCCGATTGGATGTAGGGTAGGGAGGGATCTGCGAATAATCGACCTTTGCCGTACATGCCTCCGTGTTGGGTCGTAGATAAGCCTTTTGGTTGTGGTGCAGGAAATTTAGCCCAATGAACGAGACGAAAAGGATAGTGACTCCCCTTCTGGCGGTGGACGCAGTCATACTCTTTGCCGAGGGAATCGTGCTCATCAAGAGAGATAACCCTCCCTTTGCTGGCAGCTATGCCCTGCCCGGCGGCTTTGTAGAGGTAGGCGAGACGGTTGAGGCTGCTTTGGCCAGGGAGGCCCGCGAGGAGACGGGCCTGGACATAGAACTGCTGGGACTGGTAGGCATCTATTCAAACCCCGCTCGCGATCCACGGGGGCATGTCGTCTCCGCCGCCTTTCTCGCTCGGGGCAGGGGCGAGCTAATGGCTGGTTCGGACGCCAGATCGGCTCAGGTCTTTGCCTTGATGGGCTTGCCACCCCTGGCTTTCGATCACGACAAAATCATAAGCGATGCTCTTTCTCTGGCAAAAAGCCAGTCCATTTCAATGACGGAACAATCAAATTGAAGTAGAGTGATCGAAATTAGCTCTTTTACCTGAACGGGAAGAGATGTGTCATGGAAGAGATCCGAGAACTCATAGAAAAGTATGCGTTGCAAAACGCCGTGAAGTACAAAGCCGCACCCAATGCCGGGGCGGTCATGGGCAAGCTCCTTGGCGAGCACGCGGAGCTTCGCTCCAGGGCCAAAGAGCTATCGCCTCTGGTAAAAGAAGTGCTGGCCGGCGTGGAGAAGACCAGCCTGGAGGAGTGGCAAGAGAGGCTGCTGATCATTGCGCCCGAACTTTTGGCAGAGCTCTCGGAAAAGAAGGAGCCGGATAAGGGGCTGCCCGCCCTGGCTGGAGCGGAAAAGGGCGTAGTCATGCGCTTTGCACCGAACCCCAATGGGCCACCCACTCTAGGCAGTGCGCGCGGCATCATTGTCAACTCCGAATATGTGAAAAAGTACGGCGGCAAGTTCATCATTCGCTTCGATGACACCGATCCCGTAAAGAAGCGGCCCATGCCCGAAGCCTACGGCTGGTATTTGGAGGACTGCGCCTGGCTGGACGCGCAGCCGGATCTGGTCATCACCGCCAGCGAGCGTGTCGACCAGTACTACCCCATTGCAGAAGAGCTGATTCGCCGGGGCGGAGCCTATGTTTGCGGTTGTGCGCAGGCCGATTTCAAGGAGCACAAGGACAAGGGAATAGAGTGCGAGCACCGGCATCAGAGCGTAGAGCAGAACCTGGATCAATGGAAACAAATGCTCGATGGCCGCATGCCCGAAGGCGGTGCGGTCTTGCGGGTCAAGACCGATATGCACCACAAGGACCCGGCCATACGCGACTGGCCTGCTTTTCGCATCGTCACCGCCTCCCATCCACTGGTAGGAACAAAGTACCGGGTCTGGCCGCTGCTCGATTTCGAGTCGGCAGTGGAGGACCACCTGCTGGGGACCACGCACATCATCCGAGGCAAGGACCTGGCAGACAGCGGAAGCCGGCAGAGGTATCTCTACGTCCATTTAGGCTGGGAGTATCCCCAGGTCATCCACTGGGGCAGGATCAAGATTCATCAGTTCGGATCTTTCAGCACCAGCAAGCTTCGCAAAGCCATCGAGGCCGGCGAGTACACGGGCTGGGATGATCCGCGGGTTCCGACGGTGCGGGCCATGCGCTGCCGGGGCATCCGGCCCGAGGCGCTGCGAAAATTCATGATCGACCTGGGAGTCGGTGAGACGGATATTTCCATCAGCATGGACTCCATCTATGCCGAGAACAGAAAGCTGATCGACCCCGAGGTCAACCGCCGCTTCTTCGTCTGGGAGCCCGTTGAGCTGATAATCGAGGGCGATGTTCCCGCCTTGGCACACGCGCCCCTGCATCCCACAGCAGATCGAGGCTTCCGGGAGATTCCGGCGGGAAAGAGGCTGTTCATCTGCAAGAGCGACCTCGCGGGCCTGCAAGTCGGAGACAACATCCGCCTCAAGGATCTGTGCAACGTAGAAATTACGGGCCTAGAGCCGGCCAGGGCCCGCTTCCTGGGCAAGGATATGGGCAAGAGGACCAAGATCATCCAGTGGGCGCCCGCGGACGGGCCGAAGGTCAGGGTCATGAAGCCGGACGGAGTGGATGATGGCGTGGGAGAGGCAGGGATAGCCGAGGAGCTGGGCAGAGTGGTGCAGTTCGAGCGCTACGGGTTCGTGCGAATCAATTTCGTGGGCGAGACGATAGTGGCCTACTTTGCGCATAGATAGGATCTTTATATTTTCTGACAAATGAAATTAGCTCGCAAGAGCGCCCGCGCGCTCTGCCGCCGCCGGGCATCAAGAAGGCCTGGCGGTGGGCGGCCTCGCTTAGCTCCTTGATCTGAGCCAAGCTCACCACTAAGAATCAGCCGAAGATCATTCCTATCCCGATGAAGGTGAGGACCAGGTCGTGGGGGGGCCTTGTCCCATCCAAGGATGTCATGGAAGGACGGTCCCGTCCACAATCCTTGATAGGCTATGAGGCTACCGTTCATGGAGAGATTGTTTAAACCAAATAGAAGCAAGACTTAGAGAACTGAAAAGAATGATTGCATTTGCAGAGGCAACAATCAAAACAATAATTAGAGGTAAAGGGTAGAGTGGGTTGGTAAAAATAACAAATCCGGTGAGTCCCGAAAACAGAAATGACCGGTTAATCCATTTAGAAAGCTTGTTTCCGGAAAAAAGTCTTGATGCTGAGATAAGAGACAAACACATAAATAAATAGCCAATGCCTTCCATTGCACCCGGAAGAGAATGAGGATACGGTGAGGCAAAAAGCCATAATGTTAGTCCATCGGTGGAGTGATGAACGAGATTATACACGACGACAACCATTTGAATG
>JAPKYA010000119.1 GCA_026394565.1 Methanothrix sp. | reverse complement strand
GCAATGGGCACTATAGCTCCCATTATCAAAAATATAATAAGTGGTATATAATTAACCACTGCCATCGGTTCGCCGGCCATTGTTTACCCTCCGTAAAAGCTAAACATAAGGCCTGGTATAAAAGGTTTATGAGAAAAAATAACGCGTTGCATAAGTTCAATCACAATTTTCAGGGACTATCTTAAGATATATTATCATTATTAAGGTGAACAAAATGCAGATGGTAGATCAACTGGAGATCGAGCCGGGGATGAGTGTAAATGCCCTGGTGGAGAGAATGAGCCAGTGCGGCTTTGGAGCTCGAAGACTGGCGGAAGCTGTGGCTATTTACGAAAAAATGCTTTCTGGAGATTTCACCAAATTCTTGACGCTCTCCGGCGCGATGGTTCCGGCGGGCATGAGAAATGTCGTCTCCGATCTGATTAGAAAAGGCCATGTAGATGTGCTGGTGATCACGGGAGCCAACCTTGTCCATGACATAATCGAGTCCTTCGGCGGCCATTGCCTGGGGAAGGCCGAGTCGGATGATGCCGCGCTGCGAGCGGAAGGAAAAAGCCGCATTTATGATGTATTCCTGAGAGACGAGGACTTTGCCGCATTCGAGGAGCTGATGCAAAGAATCCTGCCTGATAGAGAGGAGACACTCTCAGGAAGAGAGCTGATGAGCATTTTAGGCAGTCAAATCAATGACGGTAGATCCATCCTGCGTTCAGCCTACGAGATGTCGGTGCCCGTCTTCTGCCCGGCATTGCCCGACTCCATGATCGGCCTGCAGGCCTGGATGCACAGCCAGACAAAAAGGCTTACGGTAGATGCTTTTGCCGATATCAAGGAGATCGTGGACATCTGCTATGGATGCAAGAGATCGGGGATAGTAATAGTTGGCGGGGGCGCTCCCAAGAACTTCGCCCTGCAGTCCATGCTCGTCACCCCTAATAGCTTCGACCTCGCGATACAGCTCACCACGGACACGCCCGAGAACGGCGGCCTATCCGGTGCCACCCTCTCCGAGGCGGTCTCCTGGGGCAAGATATCGGAAAAAGCAAGATTTGTCACTGTTTACGGGGACGCAACCATTACCCTGCCCATGATGGTGGCGGCGACGATGGAGCGTATAAAGAAGTAGCAGATAATTCTGCTTCGGTGGAAGAAGATGAAACTATGCGTCGATCTGCGGGAGCTGGCGGAAATCGCCAACAACAGGATGAAAACCCTGTTTATCAGTTGCGTCGGCTCGCACATGTGGGGCATGCAGAGCCCAGAGAGCGATATAGACCTGGTGATGATTTATATCGCACCCACCAGAGCCATTTTGCGGGGCGAGAGGATTTCGCCCACGCTACGCCAGCTGATAACAGCCCGGGGAGGGGAGATTTATGATACCTTAGGCTGGGAGATCGGCCACCTCATAAATCAGCTAATCAAGGGAAACGTCAATGCCATCTGGTATGCCACAAGCCCCCTCGTCATTAAGCCTTCTATTATCCAGGAGGAGCTGTCGGCCCTGGTTCAGGCCAACCTCTGCCGGCAGACCTACCACTCCATTAAAGGGATGGCGGAAAGCCAGATCAAATCCGAGGAAAAGCCCGGGATTGCGGGCAAAGGCTACAGGACGGCCCTTCGAACCATGGATTTCGGGATAGCGCTACTCACTGAGGGCAGGATTTGCTTCGCGCCCGTCATGCATGCCCCTGGAGCCGAGGAGGTCATGGAAAAGATGGGGCGGCTGGAAGAAGCATATGAGGCCAGCCGCTTGCCGGACGGGCCAGACGAGGATGCTTTTCGTGAGTTTCTTCTGCGACTGAGGATGGAGGAGATGGCAAGATGAAGAGAGCCCTGCGCGAGAGAGAATAGAATAATAATTCACAGAGTACGCACAGAGCGACTAACTAACAACTGGAAAACCATAAAATGTAAATGAGGGGATCTATGTGGAAATCGTTGTGGGCATAAGCGGGGCATCGGGAGTGCAGTACGCCTTTCGGCTCCTGCAGGTCCTGCGGGAGAAGGGCTGCATCACCCATCTGGTAATAACCGAATCGGCTGCAAAGATCATCGAGATTGAGACCGATTTTCTGCTAAAGGATGTGGAAAATCTGGCAGACCACGTTTACTCGCCTCGCGACTTTGCCGCGCCCATAGCCAGCGGCTCGCATCTCTTTGATGCCATGGTCGTAATCCCGTGCAGCATGGGAACGCTCTCCGCGATCGCCTGCGGCTCCTCGGACACTCTCATCACCCGGGCAGCGGACGTCTGCCTCAAAGAGAAAAGGAGGCTGGTAGTAGTTCCCAGAGAAACTCCCTTAAGCCTGGTAGAGCTGCGCAACATGGTCGCCGTTGCCGAGGCGGGAGCAGTTGTCCTGCCGGCCTGCCCTGCCTTCTACGGAAAGCCGCAAAGCCTAAATGATCTGGTGGATGTGCTGGTGGGCCGGGTGCTCGATCTTCTCGGAGTAGAGAACGATCTTTACCGCCGGTGGAAAGGAGACGCTTGAAAGGAAATGCTTATAACCGTTTGAATCAGAGCGAGTGACAAGGTGAATTAAATGAAGTGCGCGCTGTGTCTTGTTGAGAAGGAGACGGTACCTATCAAGCTCAATTTGGCTACTATTCACGGCCCCAAGGATGAAATGTTCAATATCTGCAAGGAGTGTCTGGATCTGGCACATCAGGCCTATATCGATAAGGATTTCCTGGCCGTCAAGGCAGGATCCGATGCTGCGCCCCACGGCGCGCACGGGGATGCGCATGGAGCGCATCACTGAAATCCCGAATTCAATTTTCTTATGGAATCGATCTTAAGGGAAGAAAAGGTAAGAGCCATCTTCTCCTTCTGCGATAAAGAATGCGATGTACTCATCGCTCTCTTAGAGATCGCCATCTCAAACTGGGATGAGGTAGAATATGTTCTGGAGGGCAGGCCGCACATGGGAGCAGAGGGATGGCATGCCGTCTATGATCTCTTCTGCCGATTTAATGAAGAGCACCCGGGAGAGAGCACATTTCCTGGAGGGCTATGGCTTTCCATGGGCTTTGTAAAGGACGAGAGCCTGGGGGCATGGCAAGTGGACAGCTCGGAAATGAAATTTGCTTTTAAGAAAGATCGCGCCTGAAAAAAGAACATGGATGGAAAACACCTTTCTTTCTGCCACAAATGGTTTGAAGATTATGCCGGCCGCGTCCATTGCCCGGATGCGGAGAATGAAAAGAACATAATTCTCAAGCTTATGCATACCTACCGGGTCTGCGAGAACATCACCAAAATCGCCAGATCCCTCGGCATGAAGGAAGATGATCTGGCCCTTGCCCAGGCGCTGGCCATCTTTCACGATGTGGGCCGATTCGAGCAGCTAAGGGATTTCGGCTCCTTCAATGACGGCGAGACTGTGGATCATGCAAAGCTCGGCCTCAAGGTTATCAACAGATCAGGGGTCCTTTCCTGCCTGCCGAAAAGAGAGCGGAACATAATTAGAAAGAGCATCTGGCATCACAACAAGTATCAGATCCCTATTACTGAAAAGGCCGACGTTACACTCTTTTCGAGATTGATCCGGGATGCCGACAAGCTGGACATACTGGGAATTGTCGCTCTGCATTTTGAGACGAGAGATCGGCATCCTAATCAGGCACTCGACTTCGGTCTGACCGATGAGCTGGAGATCTCTCCGGAAGTCGTCTCGGATATTCTGCAGGGAAAGATGGTGAGGATTGCCGCACTTAAAACTTTGGGCGACATGCGTTTGATGTACTCGAGCTGGATTTTTGACATCAACTTTCCTGCCACAATTGCCTGCATAAAAGAGAAAGGCTACCTGAAAAGGCTGCTGGCCGGCCTGCCAATAGAGCCGGAAATTATCCTGGTGAGAGACTTCTTGCAGGCTTACCTGGAAAAGAGAAGCCGGATGTCTATCTGAGATAACAGTTATTTACGGTTTTTTGCCATAAGGCACGCGAATCATGTAGCTTACTATTCCGGATGGAGGAACCCCTCCGCTATCTCTGACACCGGCAAAGTCCATGCTGTTCTTAATCAGAAACTTTAGTCCACCAGTTAGCTCTACACCATATGTTACGATGTTATTTTCACCACAATAATAATCTTCATCTCCAGAATAATATCCAATAATTGACAAAGTATGATCTCCTGATTTGAGATCACTGATGTCAAAGTACTGTCCTCCGCCAATAGGAGTCTCTCCTAGCTTTTTTCCATCGACCTCAACTCCAACGATATCATCTTTGCATGAATTATCCTCCACGTATAGTCCGAAATTGCAGCCTTCATCGACCATGAGATCCCCGTTGTTGTCGATACCGTCTCCGCAGATCTCTTTTGCCTTGCACCATTCCTTTTCTTCCTCTGGACAGTCATCATTTCTTATGTGACTGCATTGACCATCATTGCACACGTCCGCTGTGCAGATATCTTCATCATTACAGCTTTTAACCTTTTTTTCGTAGCTGCACTCGCCAGCATCACAATTAATGGGAACCTCACAAATACAATCGCTCATACTTTCGCGTGATTGATAACAAGTTTCTTTGCATTTTGCCTCATGGTGGCATTCTCCGCTCCCCTGAACACAATAGTCAGTTGTACATGGATTTTTATCGTCACAAGATATTCCATCAACTCTCCCCGTAACATATATTGTGCGGGAGTTGCCTAAGACATCGGTTGCTGTGTATGCTCTACTAAAAGGTTCATCAGTGCATTTTCCATTTTCAATGCAATCTCCTTTTAATAATTCTTCTTCATTAACTATGCCTGCGTATGACACACCGGTATATGCGTGTAATCTGAAACATAACTCCCCCCATTTATCTACAGTGCGTTCAACTAAAATGGTAGGCGGGATATGATCTTTTAAAGTAAAAAAAAGTTGATAGCCTTGGTCAACAACCAGAACAGGTAGCACCACTCCAGCAGCCACGCCCCCTATTGTAGCTAAGGATGCCGATTCTCCCGCTGCAAGCATAAATGTCGCAGAGAGCGTCTCTCCAGCGGCCTCGAGGCCAAGAGATACTGCAGTAGCCTTAGACATAAAAGTAGGTCGGTCATAGGATTTCCACAATTCTCCGTCAATATAATACTGTTTTGTCTTACGCTCTACACCATCTAGATCATATGTGACATTTCCAAGCATATCCAATCCTTTGCTAGAATTGGTATATTCATGATAGCCAAAACCAGAAATATTAATAAGATATCCAGAGTTATTCCCTAATGAGAATCTCCAAGAGGAGCAATATAAATTACTAGCAATCCTATTGCTTCTGAAGTATCCATTTTCTGCTAAGCTATAATCTGTGCCTATCTCTTCCTTGAGAAGATACTTATCAAAAATCGACTCAAATTCGTTGATGTCATCAGGATTAATATAGGTGTTGGAATGCATAGAAAAAGAAGTATTATTTCCAATATTTTGAGATTCTGAACCGTCCACCCAACTTTCCGTGTGATTGAATGAATGTATCATATCAATCTCAGTAAGATTCTTTGTTTTAATTATTGAATTATCCTTTATTAGTTGGACTATATATTTTTGATTACAGCTTGCATTTAATAATCCAATGTGAGTATAGGTCTTAGATTGATAGCTATTATTGTTCTTCTGAACTGAGTAGACAGCAACAACCTTTTGAGTAATATTTTTTGAATTATTATCCGATCTTTTCTCTTCTGAGCTATAATTCATGGCGACTAGCTCTCCATAATTTGAGAATAGATTTAAGCTTATTTTAGTCATTGAGTAACTCAAATTTATTCTATCCCAGTGGAAAACACCAAATCCGCTAAAAAGAACAGTATTATTGTCATATGAAGTGACAAAATGGTGGCTTGCATTCACGAATAGATCATTATCTGTTTCATATTTTTGAATGATGCTGTGATTTGAATAGGTAATATTAAATCCATAGTGAATTAAAATAGAGTTTGCCTGAGCTTGGGTGAAAAAGATGCTGTCATTCACCGAAAAGAGAGGTCCTCCATTTGGCCATCCTGGAGTCGCGAAATAAGCATCTTTGCCACCGTGACTGCTCCAATCGGCCACACTATCATTATCAGTCGAATTTTTATCCCTTCCTATCGATTCACCGTCAAGTACAACATTCTTGGTCCAGTTTATATCGAAATAATCGCTGGCGTTCCAAACTCCTGCATTTAGCGCATAACTGTATGCTTCAACTTTAAGTCTTGGTCCGCAACAGCTCCATAAAATGAAATCAACCATCGATGAGTTGCTCGGTGTGTTATTGAATAATCCACATGCGTCCTCTGAATTATTGAATATTTCTTCAGAAAAGTTAGTATAATAATAGCCTGATCCATCTGCAAAATTGTCGTCATTTGTGCCATTTCCAAAGCATACAACAAGATAGGCTTTGCCTGGCACATCCCAGTTTGGAAGCGAAGTGATCGCTATGCCAGTTTCATTTGATATCGTCCATCCAGAGACATTTTTCGTCTCATTGCAGGGGTTTACGAGTTCTATCCATTCCTTGCCAGAGTCCGGACCATTCGGATTAAATAATATTTCGTTAATGATAATAGAGTTTTTCGCATGTGCTACATCTAAACCTGTCAGACACAGAGAAAATGAAAAAAACAGAACACATATAAACTGCATCCTGCCCATCGGGAACTTGATCATTTCGCTCCATCCTTAACTCTTGTATCATTGATTTCTCTGAGAGCCCATGCAGCATTAGCCCGAACACTTATATCTTTATCATCAAGAACTTGGACCAAGGGATCTATTGCACGCCTATCTCCAAGTTCTCCAAGAGCTCCAGCGGCAAGCATTCGGATACCGCTTTCATTATTCTTGAGAGCCGATATCAACGCTTCAACTGATAGGGGATCTCTGATCTCACCTAGAGCCCATATTGCTCCAGCTCTAACGCGTCTTTCTTTGAAACTGCTGCCTGTATCATTGAGAGCTTGGACAAGGGGACCAACAGCCCTCATATCTTTAATCTCACCCAGAGCCCATGCAGCGTTATATCGGACATAATAATCAGTGTCATTAAGAGACCTGATCAATGGTTCCACTGCTCTAGAGTCGTTAATCTTTCCCAAAGACGACGCAGCATTCCATCGGACACGGTAATCGGTATCGTTAAGGGCCTTGATCAATGGTTCTACTGCTCTAGATTCGGATATTTTTCCCAAAGCCTTTGCAGCTCTCCATCGGACATGATATTCTGTATCATTAAGGGCCCGGATCAACGGTTGTACTGCTTTTGTATCATTGAGCCGGCCTAGAGCTTCTATAACCTCTCCTCTGACATTGTAATCGCTATCCTCTAGAGTCTTTATCAATGGCTCTAGAGACTTTATATTACTGAGCTTGCCTAGAACCTTTGTTGCTTCCCACCTGACAGCGCTACTATTATCCTTTAATGCTTGAATAACTGCATCTACCGCACTCGCATCGTTGAGCATGCCAAGCGCATCAATAGCTTTCCCTCTGATGACGCTGCTATTATCCTTTAGAACAAGGATCAATGGTTGTACTGCTTTAGTATCGTTGAGCCTTCCTAGAGCCTCCACAGCATTTTCTCTAACATCGCCATCACTATCGTCCAGAGCAAAGATCAATGGCTTTAATGCTCTCGTATCACCAAGAATTCCCAGAGCCTCCGCAGCATTCCGCCGGATATTACTATCTTTATCATTAAGAGCCGATATCAATGGTTCTACTGCACTAGGATCTTTGATCTTCTCAATGGACTGCTTGGCAATAATCTCGATATTATCGGATTCATCATGCTTTAAAGTAAAGATCAATGGTCCTACTGCCTGTGGATCTCCGATCTCTCCGAGAGCATACGCTGCATCTTCTCGGACATTACTATCTGTATCATTTAGAGCCTGGATCAATGGTTCTACCGCTCTGGAATCATTGAGCTTTCCTAAGGCTTCTGCAGCGGTACTTCTTGTACCGACATCTTCATCCTTTAGGGTTTGAATTAAGGGTTCTACAGCTCTAGTATCGTTGAGTTTTCCTAGAGCTTCTGCGGCGTCCCATCGGACTCCGCTTTCTTTATCCTGCAAAGCATGGATCAAAGGTTCTACCGCTCTAGTATCGTTGAGCTTTCCTAGAGCTACTGCAGCATTCATTTTGATCCCGTAGTTTTCATCATTTAAGGCCTGGATCCACGGTTCAACCGTTCTGATGTCGTTTGTAGTCACCAGAAATTTCGCAGCTTTCCATCTAAATTCGCTATCATTGTCCTTTAAGGCCCGGATAAAAGGTTCTATTGCCATATCTCCAAATGTCTTTATAATATCCTCTACTCTTGTATTTTTCAAGGCAAAGACCAATGGTTCGACCGCCCTGGAATCGTTGAGTTTTCCAAGAGCCTCTGCAGTTTTCCCTCTGACTTCATAATACTCATCACTCAGGGCCAGGATCAATGGCTCAACCGCTCTTGTATCGCCAATCTGTCCAAGAGCCTCTGCGGCACTTTCCCGAACATCGCTGTCACTGTCATTCAAAGCCAGAATCAACGGCACTACCGCTTTAGTATCACCAAGTATTCCCAGAGCGTATGCAGCACCTTTCCGGATAGTGCCGTATTCGTCATTGAGAGCCGAGATCAAGTGATCCTCGGCTCTTGTATCATTGAGAATCGCAAGTGCACCTATGGCTGTCGTTCGGACTCCATAATCATCATCATTAAGAGCCAGGATCAACGGCTCCACAGCTCTAGCATCTCTCAGCTTTCCCAGAGCCTCCGCAACTTTCCACCTTGAAGGAAAATCATCATCCTTTAATGCTTGAATCAGAGGTTCAATGGCAGGCCTTCCAATTTTTCCTAGAGCTTCAACAGCTTCATCTCGTATGTAGTAATCGGAAAAAGCCTGGATTAATGGATCCACTGCTCTGGTGTCATTGAGTTTTCCCAGGGCTTCAACAGCACCACTTCGCACAGCACTATCGTTATCCTTCAGAGCCTGGATCAGAGGTTCAATGGCAGGCCGTCCAATTTTTTCAAGAGCAACCAAGGCTTCATCCTGTATGTAGTAATCGGAAAAAGCCTGGATCAATGGATCTACTGCTCTGGTATCGTTGAATTCCTCTAAAGCTACTACAGCCTCCATTCGCACATAACTGTCATCATCCTCCAGAGCTTGTATCAGTGGTTCAATTGCTCTTTTATCTTTGAGCTTTCCAAGAGCCTGTACAGCATGTTCTCGGACGTCACTTTCGTTATCATCCAATGCCTGGATCAATGGATCTACTGCTCTGGTATCGTTGAATTCCTCTAAAGCTTCTACAGCCTTCATTCGCACATCATCATCATCATCCTTCAGAGCTTGTATCAGTGGTTCAATTGCTCTTCTATCTTTGAGCTTTCCAAGAGCCTGTACAGCATATCCTCGGACGAGACTCTCGTTATCATCCATGGCCTGGATCAATGATTCTACTGCCCTTGTGTCATTGAGGGTTGCTAATGCTTCCACCGCATTTCTTCGAACATAGCCATCCTCGTCCTGCAAAGCCTGGATCATCCTTTTGACACAGCCACCCTTGATAATCGTCACAGTATTGTTAAATGCCTGCAATTGAGTTATCAATTGCTGAGGATCTTTGATGCTCATAATATCCAGAATCACACTCAATTGCTGAAAGAAGTCGAATGGATTATAAAGCGTATTATTTATTGCCAGAGCCTCAATTGCCCTCCATCGGATGTGACTGTCATTGTCCTGTGAAGCCTGAATCAAGGATCTTACAGCCGGTTTTCCAAATTTTAAAAGAGCCGCTTCAGCATCTTCTCCGATATAATCATCCTTTAAAGACTGAATCAATGGATCAACTGCTCTGGTATCATTGAGCACACCCAGAGCCATCGCAGCATATCTTCGGACTTTACTTTCGTTATCACTTAGTGCCTGGATCAGCGGTTCTACTGCTCTGGTATCATTGAGTTTGCCGAGGGCTTTAGCGGCACTTTTTCGAACATCACTGTTCTTATCACCCAAAGCCTGGATCAATGGTTCTACCCCTCTGGCGTCCTTGGACTTTCCAAGCGCTTCTGCTGCAGTGGCTCGAATAACGCTACTAGGATCTTTCAGAGCCTTAATGGGATCATATACAGCACCCATAGCTCCAGGAGTTAGGATAGCCACTATCAGCAAGAATATAGGTATCCATTCAAGCTTCACATAGATCCCACCTGCTTTACAATACTCTCCGGGAATATAATGCTTTCGGAATGTACATTGTTAATCGTGCTGAAGATTTTTCTGATTGGCAAATCCTTCTAGCAGAAACAATGTGATCTTGCGTAATCCTTTCTGCGTCCTTTGAGATGCCTTCGAGATTCTTGAGCAAAAGTTTATCTAGCTGCTTTTTGAAAATTTCCGGTAGATCAATCCGCTTTAGAGGGAACTTTGTTGAGATTTCTTTTACCTTGATTAACGCTTCGATTTCTTTCTCTTTATATTTAATTTCATTGCTTATATTTTCAATAGGATTTAAACTTAGAAATTCTAATGCACTTATTCCGCGGCTGCAAGTTTAATTATCGCTTGCAATCTCCAACAAAATCACAGAGGCGATAGAGACACAGAGAAACGCCCTTGACTTAGCTCGAAAGGAAAAGTATAGAAATAGGAAACGATTATGATCAATTGAAAACAGAAAATGCCCGGTTCGGAAAATGAATGGAATCGGGTTTGAAAAGAGCTAACGGAGAATATGGAAATGAGAAATTTGATAATTTCAGCTTTAATCCTTTTTGCGCTGGCATGCAGCTGCCAGTCACTGGACGCCATTAAGATCAACCAGGAAAGCGGCATGACAATCCTGGCCAACATAACCCCCATTCCAGCCAATCAATCCGAGAACGCCACAACCCAAAATCAAACCAAGGAAAATGGCTCAAACAATGATGCTGCTACGGGCCTTTGGAGCTGGGGAAAAATTCCCATAGGCTATGAATTGAATAAAAACGGCAGCCTGACCAAATTGGCAGATGAACAATGGAAACCAAGCATCTGAATAGGTGCGTGAGCTGATGCCAAAGCGCTGGAAGGGCACAGGAGTGATGGCTCTGGTTGGCGTCATCGCTCTGCTCTTGGGATGGCATTTTTATTCGGATAGCACATCCGCCGGGCAGTGGGCTGTTTCCGAGGAAGGAATTATAGAGTACAAGGTCGCCATGCCCCAGTACAACCTGAGCCTGCCCAAAGGTGACGGCAACAGCACACTTTCAGAAGTCCGCTTCCAGAGCCGTGATGCGAAAATCGCAGCGCTTCTGAGAATCCCCAGGCCGGATGCAGATGCAAAAGATGGAAGCATTCCCGGCATTGTGCTCTTGCCCGGCGCCACTGTCAGCAAAGAGCGGGAGCAGGGGCTGGCCAAACATCTGGCAGACCTGGGTTACGCCAGCATCACCCTTGATCAGAGAAATCTGGGGGGAGTCGATGCAAAAGGCGATCTGCAGATGTTTTTAGATGGCATTGAGCCCACAGAGCACAAGATGGTTTATGATGCTCTGGCCGCAGCCGAGATACTGCGCGCCCAGCCCGAAATCGACCCAAAACGCTTCATCTATGCAGGAGAGAGCAACGGAGGCCGCTTTGCCATCATGGCCTGTGCCCTGGACGACAGGGCGAGGGGCGTCCTGGCCATCAGCACCTGCGGCTATGGAACCGATGCAGCCATCGCCTCGGCTGGGGTAGCCGATAAAGATATGATCCGCTTCTACCGGTCCATCGACCCCGAGAGCTATCTGAGCAGGATCGCACCCCGGCCGCTGGTAATGATCCATTCCCGCAATGATACAGTCATACCTTACCATCTGGCAGAGCAGACCTATGCCCGAGGAATGCAGCCGAAGAGAATGCACACTGTGGAGTGCGCTATGCATGGCTACTGCGCACAGATGGATGGTGCTCTGAAGGAGGAGCTGAAGAGCATGATTGTCAAATAGCGCACCCTGCTGCATGCGTGGTATTCGAATAAAATTTTCAGGCAAACGCTCTCAAAAACATGGGCGAGAGTTCCGCACGGGCATGACATCAGGCAGCGGGAGATTGATGCCCGCCAGTAATCCTGATGGGGCACAGGCGGGAAGACGAAATACGAGCGCTTGGGCAAGCCTCGCGGAGCGAGGGAATCATATACGAAAATGCTGCTGGGCCGGGACCGGTCCCGAAAATGATACCGCAAGCCGAAAGCCGCTCTCCGAGGGGACCGGCGAGGGATGCGAAACTCGGCAGCTACTTGTGTCCAGCATTCAACTATCCTCACCTCCACCATTTTGTTCGCGATCTTTTTCGAGCCGTGCAAATTCAATCACGGATATAATTAGCATAAATAGGGCCACAATAATGGGTACTACTAAGAAGGGAGTGTTATTTTTAAGTATTTGTAAAAATGAATGAATAATCAAGTAACTCCATCCAGCAAGTGTAGTCCCGTATATCAAAGCTAGCCCTCGATCATGCCACACCGTAAGTCCAAATATCTTGGGACCATTTGTATGTTTAGGTCTTCCATTGAATAATCCACCTAGTGGCATTTTTAATTGCCTTTCAAGCTTCTTTGCTCTGCATACTGCTAAGTCATAAAATTGACTATTGCGTAATTCATAGAATACTACTCCTAATGTTACGAAGAGCCCGAAGAGACCTAATAAAAAAGCTCCTTCAGGATGTGCACTTTGGTCCTTATCATTCAAAGTCAATAGACCGACTGCAGATCCTGATACAAGGGGAACGAATGCAAGAAGCTTAAATCGAATTTCTGATAATTGTCTAAAATAATCATTAGTTGTTTTATAGTCTAACTGAAGTAGCTCTATTGAGCAGGTTCGAATATCGTTTTCCGAATAATTCCGTGTCCATTGAACCGGATTATCTCCTTGGCTAAGATTATTAACATTTATGCAGCATACCCCTGCACGATGTAAGGTGACTTTTTTGCCCGATAACACACGAATAAATTCAGTAATTTGAGGATTGTGGCCAATGAGGAGAATTACTTTTTTATTACATTTTTTCAATATATTCTTTAATTGACTCGAAGACGGATCTAAGAGGGATTTTTCCTCTTCCACTTTTACCTCCTCAGGCAAACCTAATGAATGCTTAATCAATTCTGCCGTTTCCTTGGCATGACTATAGGGACTGGATAGAATACGATCGATTTTTTCTTCTTTGAGTTCTCTTTTTATAATTCCTGCCATACATATTGTCTTTTTCTTGCCGTCCTCACTTAATGGCGTCTTTTCATCCAAATTTTCGCTATACTTTTTATCAGCATGCCTCATTAAAAAAAGTTTCATAAGCTCACCATTACTAACTAAGTAATGATCGTTATGGTATTAAAACGTGGTGCAGACGATCGTGCTCTTCCCAAACCGGTGCCGCCAAATCATTTATGATCTCAATTGCTCAATCAGGCATCTCTATTCCAAGAGTACCGTTACACAATATTATCTATGTTGATCCTATTTAAAAATTGGGTATTTCAGCTAATATTGATTTTTCGGAATGAATACTCCTTTCAACGGCAAATCAATAGCAAAGTACTTAAAAATAGATGCCCATGTCTTGTAGCAAAGCAGACGCTTAGAGTTTGATAATAGAAAGCAGGTGCAAGAAATACATGACTGAAGGCGAACCCGTAAGGCTGAAGGTCTCCGAGGCCAATCAGGGCGATGTGGGAAAGGGCATAGTCAGGATTGGCGAGGATTTCCTGGAGAAAATAGGCGCACGTCCCTTGGATGTGGTGGAGCTGCTAGGTTCAAGGCCAACGGCAGCTTTGGCTGTCAGTGCCTATTCCCAGGATCAGGGCATCGACATGATCAGGATGGACGGCCTGATCAGATCCAATGCCGGAACGAGCATAGGTCAGTATGTGGAGGTCAAAAAGGCGGTCTGGAACGAGGCAAAGCACGTAACGCTGGCTCCAGTTACGCAAGGCATGCAGATCTTTGCCCCCGGAGACGTCCTCACCAAGGTCTTCAACGGCCGGCCGCTGATAAGAGGGGATATCATCTCCACCACCAGCGTCAGAAAGCCGCCCACCGACTCCATGGGCCGGGAGACCATGTTCGAGGAGATATTCCGGGGCTTTTTGGGGGCTCAGGCCTTTGGCCTGGGCGAGATCAAGCTACGAGTGATCTCCACCAGTCCGGGTGGAATTGTCAAGATCACGGAAGGAACCGATATTGAGCTGTTGCCTCAGGCCGTAGAGACTCCTGAGCGCTCCGTGCCTTCTGTAGTTTACGAAGACGTCGGCGGATTGAAGCCGGTTATAACCAAGGTCAGGGAGATGATTGAGCTTCCCCTCAAGCATCCGGAGCTCTTTGATCGCCTGGGCATTGATCCGCCCAAGGGCGTTCTCTTGCACGGGCCGCCCGGCACTGGAAAGACCATGCTCGCCAAAGCCGTGGCCAATGAGAGCGACGCCTACTTCATAAGCATCAACGGCCCGGAGATCATGTCCAAGTATTATGGCGAGAGCGAGAAAGCGCTGCGGGATCTGTTCGAGGAGGCGGAGAAGAACACCCCGGCCATCATCTTCCTGGATGAACTGGACTCCATTGCCCCCAAGCGCGGCGAGGTCACAGGCGAGGTGGAAAGGCGCGTCGTGGCTCAGCTCTTATCCCTCATGGACGGCCTGAAAGAGAGGAAGAACGTAATAGTAATCGGCTCCACCAACCGGCCTGAGGCCTTGGATATGGCTCTACGCCGGCCGGGCCGATTCGACAGGGAGATTGAACTCGGCGTTCCCGATATGGAAGGGCGCATGGAGATCTTCCAGATCCACACGCGCGGCATGCCGCTGCACGAGGATGTGGTCCTGGAGGACTTTGCCAAGAGAACCTATGGCTTTGTGGGCGCAGATATCTCAGCCGTGGGCCGGGAGGCGGCCATGAATGCCCTGCGCCGCATCCTCCCAGAGATAGATCTGGAGGAGCCGACCATTCCCAAGGAGATCCTGGACCGGCTCATTGTGCAAAAGGACGACTTTGAGGCTGCCATGCGAGAGGTTTCCCCTTCCGCTATGAGGGAGATTTTGGTTGAGGTTCCGAATGTGAACTGGGAGGACATCGGCGGCCTGGAAGATGTCAAGCAGCTTCTTGTGGAGGCAGTGGAGTGGCCGCTTAGAAACGCGGAGAGCTTCCGCCGCCTGGGCATTGAGGCACCCAAGGGAATTCTGCTCTACGGGCCGCCGGGTACGGGCAAGACCATGCTGGCCAAGGCGGTGGCCAATGAGAGCGAGGCCAACTTCATCACCGTCAAAGGATCTGCACTTCTCTCCAAGTGGTATGGAGAGAGCGAGAAGAGAGTGGAAGAGATCTTCAAAAAAGCAAGGCAAGTGGCGCCGGCCATCATCTTCCTGGACGAACTGGACGCGCTGGTGCCTGTACGCGGCGGCGGGGCAGGCGAGCCGCATGTCACAGAGCGCATTGTAAACCAGCTCTTGAGCGAGATGGACGGCCTGGAGGAGCTGCACGGAGTAGTAGTAATAGGAGCCACCAACCGGCCGGATATCATCGACCCCGCGCTCCTGCGGCCGGGACGCTTTGACGAGCTGATACTGGCACCTGTGCCGGACAAGGAGTCACGCAGGAAGATCTTCCTGGTGCATCTGAAAAAAGCGCCTCTGGCGGATGATATCAACATCGACGAGCTGATCGATCTCACCGACCAGTACACGGGAGCCGATATCGCCGCCGTGGTGCGCAAGGCCGGACGGCTGGCTCTGCGTGAAGATATGGCAGCGGAGAAGATCGGCCAGAAGCATTTCCTGGCGGCACTGCAGGAGATTGGGCCTTCGGTCACTCCGGATACCATGAAGTACTATTCCAAATTAGGAACGGAGCTACGCAAGAAGGCCTCCCGAGAGGTGGAGCGCGGGGAGATGTACGCCTGAGGGCGCCGACTCTCAGGCCATTAATTTATTTTTTTGAGATACATTTTGATGAGCTTTGTATATTGCTAATCCATGACGCCTGAAGAGGCTGCACGGCAGAAGATAGACGAACTTCTGACGCAGGCAGGATGGAAGATTCAGGACTTCAATGATCTGAACCTCGGGGCTGCTCTCGGCGTCGTTGTTCGTGAATTTCCACTCCAATCAGGCTTTGCGGATTATCTTCTATTCATCGATCGTGAGGCAGTGGGAGCCATTGAAGCAAAGCCCGAAGGCACCACTTTGAGTGGGGTGGAGGAGCAGACTGGAGGCTACCTGTCCGGCCTTTCGGAAGAAATTCCGCACATAGATAATCCACTTCCTTTCGGATATGAGAGCACAGGCACTGAGACCTTTTTTTTGGATCTGAGAGATCCAAAACCACGCTCACGCCGGGTGTTTGCCTTTCACAAACCACAGACCCTGAAAGACTGGCTGAATCAGGGAGAGACACTGAGAGCAAGGCTCAAGGAGCTGCCCGCTCTGGCGAGAGGAAGCCTGAGAGATTGCCAATCGGAGGCCATAACCAACCTGGAGCATTCTTTTGCCGAGGCCAAGCCAAGAGCCCTCATCCAGATGGCAACCGGAAGCGGTAAGACCTTCGCTGCAGTGAGCTTCATCTATCGGCTGATCAAATTCGGCAATGCCAGGCGGGTGCTTTTCCTGGTGGACAGGAGAACACTTGGAGAGCAAGCACTGACTGAGTTCAAGCAGTACGTCACTCCGGATGACGGACGAAAGTTCACCGAGCTTTACAATGTGCAGCATCTTACCTCCAACACCCTGGACCCGGTGTGCCGGGTTTGCATTACTACTATCCAGAGGCTTTACTCCATGCTCCGGGGCGACGCGGATCTTGACACTGAGATCGAGGAGCAGTCGCTTTTCGATGTAACGCCCATAGAAGGGCAGCCGCTGGAGATCGCCTATAATCCAGAGATTCCTGTGGAGACCTTCGATTTTGTGATCACCGATGAGTGTCATAGATCCATCTACAATCTCTGGCGGCAGGTGCTGGAGTACTTTGACGCCTTCCTGGTAGGAATGACTGCCACGCCATCCAAACAGACTCTCGGCTTCTTCAATCAGAATCTTGTCATGGAGTTCAACCACGAAAGAGCAGTGGCCGACGGGGTTAACGTGGGGTACGAGGTTTACAGGATCATGACAGAAATCTCCGAGCGGGGCAGCAGGGTTGAGGCGGGCTACTACATAGATATCCGGGATAAGCTGACCAGAGAGAAACGCTGGGAGATGCTCGATGAGGATCTTGAGTACTCGCCCCGCCAGCTTGACAGGAATGTGGTGGCCACCGACCAGATAAGAACGGTCATCAGGACCTTCAAAGAGAAGCTGCCTGAGATCTTTCCGGAAAGAGTCGTTGTTCCCAAGACGCTCATCTTTGCCAAGGACGATTCTCATGCCGAGGATATCGTCAGGATCGTGCGAGAGGAATTCAACAAAGGGAACGATTTCTGCAAGAAGATAACCTACAGAACTCAAGAGAAGTCGAGCACGCTCATCTCAAATTTTCGCAACTCTCCTAATCCAAGGATTGCGGTAACTGTGGACATGATCTCCACGGGCACGGACATCAAGCCTCTGGAGTGCCTGATCTTCATGAGGGATGTCAAGTCCCAGGTCTACTTCGAGCAGATGAAGGG
This sequence comes from Methanothrix sp., assembly GCA_026394565.1. Taxonomy (GTDB): domain Archaea; phylum Halobacteriota; class Methanosarcinia; order Methanotrichales; family Methanotrichaceae; genus Methanothrix. The sequence continues at coordinate 22,908 of JAPKYA010000119.1, read as the reverse complement.
ACGGGGAACGAGGACAATTTCACCCACTGATTTGGAATCCGTAACGCCGGGTGCTCGCTACAAGACCCATTTTGTGATTGTGGATGCTGTGGGTGTGTGCGAGAGGGACAAGACCGACACCAGACCGCTGGAGCAAAAGAAGAGCGTTTCCTTCGAGAAGCTGGTGAAGTCGGTGGCTCTGGGCGTCCGGAGCGAGAAGACCCTCACAACGCTGGCAGGGAGGCTGGCCAGGCTGGATCGAGAGCTAGGAGAGAAAGATCGCTCGGATCTCAAGAAAGCGGCAGGGGATCGGCCAATGAAGCAGATCATGAACGACCTTCTTGACGCCGTCGATCCCGACAAGCATCAGGCAAAGGCCAAGGAGATCTTCCAGACTGAGAAGCCAAGTGCGCAGCAGCTCAAGTTGGCTGCCAAGGAGCTGGCCAAGGCAGCGTGTCTACCTTTTGACAATCCCAAATTCAGGAATGCGCTGATCGATATCAAGAAGAGAAATGAGCAGATCATCGACGAGCTGAGCAAAGACGTGGTGCTTTTTGCAGGCGGCGACGCCGGGGCGACGGAAAGGGCCCACAGGATCACGGATAGCTTCAAAAATTTCATCGAGGAGAACAAAGACGAGCTGACGGCGCTGCAGATCATCTACGCTAAGCCTTATGGAAAGCGGCACCTGACTTACCAGGAGATCAAACAACTGGCAGAGGCCATTGAAAAGCCGCCCTACCACCTCACGCCCGACCTGGTCTGGCGGGCATACGAATATTTGGAGAAGTCGAAGGTCAAGGGTGCAGGACCGCAAAAGCTGCTCACCAATATCATCTCTCTGGTGCACTTTGCTCTGGGAGAGAGCCAGATCCTTGAGCCGTTCACGCAGACAGTAGACGAGCGCTTCGCAGCCTGGATGGCAGTGCAGGAGCGGACGGGGCAGAAGTTCACGCCTGAGCCGGTGGAGTGGCTGGAGATGCTCAAAGAGCACATCGCCACCAGTCTGAAAGTTGAGGTGAACGACCTGGAGCTGGCACCCTTCTACGAGCGGGGCGGGCCGGTGAAGGCTTACAGGCTCTTCGGGCCGGGCCTTAACGGGATGCTGGAGGAGCTGAATGAGGCGCTGGCGGGGTAAGGATAATCGTAATATTTCCTGATTCCTAAGTGCCGCGCAAAAAACTACCCAGGTCGTCTTTATCATTCTTCTTTGTTATTCTCCAGCCGATATCCTTATCTCCGAATTTTGCTTTTAAGATTTTTATGCTTCCTGGATCCAGCTTTATAGGGGAAGCGATTCCGATCAGGATATAAGCCTTCCACTTTGTGTGCCCAGAGCTTTCAGTGCATCCTTCTAGAGCTTCAAATGTTTCGAGTATCTGCTCTAAGGCATCATCTATTTTCTTGCCCTTTAGTTCTACGAAGCAGAGTGCATCTTCACGATTTCCCTCTTTGAGATAGTAGACTACTAGATCGCAGATTCGTCCATGCATGCCCAGTGCCTCGCGCAAAGTGCTTCTTGGATTGGATTTTTCATCTATCACGAAGAACTTTACAGATTCTCCTTTTTGCGGCCTGACGTTAACTGTGATACCATTATCGGTGAAGGTAGTTCTAGGGATCAAGCAAGGACTCAGGATATCGAGCAGCATTTTAGGGCGCCCTCTAAAGCTCCAGCCGAAGCTGCATTATCCGATCGGATACCTCGCCAAAGGTCTCCCAATCGATGAATCCGGATTCGTCCATGATGTTCTTGGCCGTGTTCTTCTCAAAAAGGTAGGCTGAGACCTTATTCTTAGGGATGAAAGCGTCTGATCTTTTAAGAAAGAACTTTTCCTTCAATGTCTCCAGGTCATTATGTTCTGCTGCCTTCACCAAATTGATAAGGTGATCAACCAAATAGGGACTATGTGTAGTGATAATAATATTAAGTCCTGCATTAATGAGCATTGCAAGAAACTCAGTAAACTTTGCCTGAGCCTCCGGGTGGAGGTGCATCTCTGGCTCATCAATCACCAATAAATCGTTAGGCTTAGCTTCATACAGCAAATAGAGAACGAACATAGATAACTCTTTTACCATGGAGGAGACAATAGGCATATCCAAATCGATCCCCTTTCCGTGATTGGGCTGGAAAACCACTTCTCTCAAGGGGTCAGGTTCTGGTGTTGAGAAATCAAGATGGCCTTCAAGAATGTCGTTCTGCAAAATCTCCGCCAATTTAAGGTAGTTTTCAATTCTCTTATCGTTCTTTGCCTGTTCTATCCGAGCTGCATGGCTTCCGATTAATCGCATTTGAGTAACCGTGTTCATCAGCATCACAATCGGGTCGCCCAAGAATATTTTGTCTGCACGAGGATCATTCTTGATAACTTCATCAGCATCGGTTTTTCTATTTATCTTTGCGGACATTGCAAGAATTGCAAAAGCTGTACGCTCCGCAGGAAAGATATAAACGAAATTATAAAGAGCCCTGTGAATCACTTGAAAGACCAGTCTTACAATAAATTCTTTTATTGCCCGGACCGGAAACTTTTCTAATATGCCACTGCCTGCAGTGAAAAAATAGAGTGATGTATCACCGGACTCTTTTAGAGCACTTAAAAGGGCCTCGCCTTTTTTGCTAATTGAGAATTTAGAGTTTACTGTGGAGTCTAAAATTTCCTTGATTTCAATATCCTGATTCTGCAATGCTATTTTAAACTCAGTCTCTTTGAAAGATGCAAGGCGGGTCCCGAGAAACATCTGTGTCCATTGAGGAGCTAAAAGGGCTACGTTATTAAAATAAGCAGATCCAAATTCTTCGAAAAATTTTACTAAATCTATTTTTGCATTACCTTCTTCCAAAATTCGCTTCACTGCATCTTCAAGGGGCGGATAAGAAAATGGTACTTTTCCTTCCGAATAAGCATTAGCGTATTTCCCCCAACCATAAGGACCCAAGATGGCGGAAATGATATTTGCAGTCCATGTCTTGCCGGTATTGTTCGGCCCTACGAAGACCGTCAAGGGCTTCAGCTCAATCTCTGCTTCGCGGACAGCACCGAGATTCTTGATTGTTACCTTCATTTGCTGTGCTCCATTTCTCCTTATTCCCTGGCATCTTTCATCTTTGCAGGATCATTTACTACTACGCTGCTTTTAGTATCTGAATTTAATCCCTGAATCTGCAGGCATTGGGATTGATGCACTGATTATTCCCTTTTTTTATGCGCCCTGCAGCCGCAACGCTTTTAGAATCCTCTGGCAATTACAAATAACCATGACAAAGTTCATGGCAATAATTCATGGCATTAATACCTGAGGGCTGAGGGAGGCGGCGATAGTATGGATGCAGAAGAGCTACAGCATATTCTCGAAGAAGGCGAAGGCCAGAAGATCAAGTTCAACATCGACGGGGCCATGAACTTTCTCAAGAGGTACATCGCCGTGCGCTACGAGATGACGGGAGAGGCCAGGCGGCGAGAGGTGCCGGAGCTTCCCTACGATGCCCTGCGGGAGGCGATCATCAATGCTGTGGCCCACCGGGATTACTTCCAGCGGGGGGCCAATGTCATGGTTGAGGTCTACGACGACCGGATCGAGATCACCAATCCGGGAGGGCTGCCCAAGGGCCTCTCGCCAGAGGAGTTCGGCAAAAAAAGTGTGCTGCGAAATCCGAAGATAGCAGGAATGCTTCACCGGGCGGATTACATCGAGAAGATGGACACGGGTGTAAGGAAGATGCAACGGCTCATGAGCGAGGCCAGGCTGGTGCCGCTGGAGTTTACATTCACGAGCTTCTTCACGGTTACGTTCAGGAAGGCTGCTGCAAATAGTAAAAAGACCGGTAGAATGACAAGCGAAAATTTCGCTAGAAATTTCGGTATAAAGTTCGGTTTAAAAGGAGATCGGCAGGCAAGAGCGGTGAGGATTCTTGAGATTCTGAGCGGCAGAGATCAGCTAATCGTCACCCAGTTGCCGAGAGCTTCAAAGTTGGGGAGCGAGCAATCACAAGGGATATTAAATTCCTGAAGGATAATGGGCTCGTTGAGTTTACAGGCTCTCCGAAAACAGGATGGTATGTGATTACTGATAAAGGAATGAAGCTGATATCGGAGTTGAATGAAAGGCGCTTGTAAGAGTGGGCAATCTTTGAAAAGTGCACAGTAAATGACATAGTAAATTTACTTCAAGTTTTCATTACCAAAGTGAGAGATTGATGTTGATTTCAGAATTAAATCATCCGGCAAATGGCGTAGTAAATGGCATAGTAAACGTCGTAGTAACTATGAGATACGGGCATTTTTTCGGCGAGAGATAGTCAAACGTATTGGGTTTACGAAGCGAGGCGCTGGCAGAATGAAGGAATCTGAAGAGATTTTGCAGGAACTACCTGAGGGATGGACGCATATCCCGGTAGAAGCTATTTCAAATTCGATACAATATGGGCATACTGCAAAAGCATGTGATTCCAAAGTTGGCCCGAAATTCCTTAGAATTACGGACATACAAGAGAGTAACGTAATATGGAAAAACGTACCCTACTGCGAGATAAATGAAATTGACAAAACAAAGTACCTACTTCAATCAGGCGACATAGTCTTCGCCAGAACTGGAGCCACAGTTGGCAAAAGCTATCTCATCCGAGATAATGTCCCTTCTGATGCAATATTTGCTTCATATTTGATAAGGATCAAATTATCAACATCAATTAATCCCAAATTTGTCTATGATTTCTTTCAATCTCAGCTTTATTGGGATCAAATTAATAATAGTAGCGTGGGAATTGGCCAGCCTAACGTAAATGGAAAAAAACTAGGAAAAATCATGCTTCTCCTCGCCCCTCTCCCCGAGCAGCGTCGCATCGTCGCCCGCATCGAGGAGCTTTTCAGCCGCCTGGACGCCGGGGTCGAGGCGCTGCAGAGGGCAAAGATCCAGCTCCGGCGCTATCGACAGGCCCTTGATTTAATATTTCGCAGAAAAAATCTGAAATATTTTCCATAATTGCTCAAATTTGCCATAATTCCCCCCAATATTATTGAAATTTTCTAGATTTTCAGCACCTCTTTCTGTCGTTATATACTTTCCCGACAGCCTCGTCTTGTCATTTTAAAGAACATTTGTATTGATATTACTGATGGAGATCATCAAGCACCCCCTCAATCCTCGGCAGGCATACCATTCCTCGTAATCTCAAACATAAAAGAAGGCAAGTTGGATTTTGCTAAGACGCGTTTTGTTCCCGAGGAGTATTATGATTTAATTCCCATGAGAAGAAAACCAATCAAGGGAGATATTCTTTATTCTCTGGTAGGTTCCTATGGTATTCCTGTGATAGTCAACACAGAATATAAATTCTGTTTTCAAAGACATATTGGTTTAATAAGACCCTCAAAAGTTGTTGATACCAAATATATATTTTACTTTCTTAAATCAGACTTTGCTTTTAGGCAAGCTACAGACGCAGCTACTGGAACGGCTCAGCTAACGGTATCTCTCCAAGGCCTCCGAAGCTTCAAGGTCCCTTTTCCTCCTTTGACCGAACAAAAAATTATTGTCTCTGAGATAGAACGGAGATTCTCTGCGTCTGACTTAATTGAATCCATCCTTGAAATCAACCAAGGACGCGCAGACCGCCTCCGTCAGTCCATCCTCAAGCGCGCCTTCGAGGGCAGGCTCGTCCCCCAGGACCCCGGCGATGAGCCCGCCTCCGTGCTCATGGAGCGCATCAGAGCGGAAAGGGCGAAAGCGGCTCCGAAGAGCAGCAGGAAGAATAATAGTAGTGCAAAGCAGATGAGACTGATTCAATGATCCAAAGACTCAACCTTCATCCGTCCAATATGCTTGCGCATCTGTAGCCAGGGGCATTTTGAAGAGATGCTCATCCTACCGACAGTCTTTTAGAGAATTATTGATCCATTAGCTCTGGACATTAAAATAGGGCGAATGATTAATAAAACAGAGGGATAACGAGTGCCGCAGCGTCCAGAAAATCGAAAAAGGGCAACAGGCGTAAATGTAGCGATCTTGTGCATTCTGCGGGATTACAGGAAAGCAATTCCGGTAGGATTCCTTGCACATGAGGTTGGCCGGAGCACTCCAGAGGTTCAGAGCCACCTCAAAAATCTGCAAAAGGTTGGGATCGTAAAGCTGGATAGAGATATGGTTTCCATAGCCAAATAACCCTTTTCAAAGAGCTTTCCCTCCACAAAATTGAATTAGATATCACCTGGAGAACATTATGTCCACTGATTCCACTACCATCGTCCAGCGCCTCTGGAACTACTGCAACGTGCTGCGTGATGACGGCGTGAGATACGGCGACTATGTGGAGCAGCTCACCTACCTCCTCTTCCTGAAGATGGCAGACGAGCAGACCCGCCCGCCCTTCAAAAAGACTTCGAAAATCCCTCCGGACCTGGACTGGCAGAGCCTCCTTTCCAAAGACGACGCCGAGCTGGAGGAGCAATACCGTCGCATTCTCGAAACGCTCGGCAAAGGGCCTGGCATGCTGGGAGTGATCTTTCGCAAGTCGCAAAGCAAGATCCAGGACCCGGCCAAGCTGCGCCGCCTGGTGGAGCTGATCAACGGCGAGACCATCTACGATCCGGCCTGCGGCACAGGCGGCTTTCTGCTCGCTGCCTACGACTATCTTTCCGACCGGAAGAGATTCGATCTGGACATAGAGCAAAAGCAATCCCTCCGGCTTCGCACCCTGCGAGGAAAGGATGTGGTGGACGGCGTGGTAAGGCTGTGCGCCATGAACCTCTATCTGCATGGCATCGGCGGCGAGGAGAGCCCCATCGAGGTGGGCGACTCTTTGATCTCGTATCCTGCCGATCACTACGATCTGGTGCTCACCAATCCGCCTTTCGGCAAGAAGAGCAGCGTTACCATCGTCAACGGAAAGGGCAAAGCCGACCGGGAGTCTCTCTCCTACAACCGCCAGGATTTCTGGGCCACAACCTCCAACAAGCAGCTCAACTTCCTGCAGCACGTCCGCAATCTGCTCAAGATAAATGGCCGGGCGGCGGTTGTGGTGCCGGATAACGTCCTCTTTGAGGGGGGAGCAGGCGAGACTGTGCGGCGAAGGCTGCTGCAGGACTGCGACCTTCACACGCTGCTGCGCCTGCCTACGGAGGTCTTCTACGCCCAGGGCGTCAAGGCCAATGTGCTTGGTGAGACGGGATAAAGCCGGCCTGGACATCTTCTGGCTCAAGGACGAGAGCCTGGAGGACTTCGACAACCTGCCAGATCCGGCAATCCTGGCGCGGGAGATCGTGGAAAGCCTGGAAACCGCGCTGGAGCAGTTCCGGGGCATCGAGGACGAACTGAAAGACTAGAAATTAAGGCGAAGCTGGTTTGAAATGCAGCCTGATTCGACCAGTTGTCCGGGTCCTTGATGAACGGCTCCGTGTCCGGAGGCATCGCACGAGGATGCGAGGCGAGATGGGTTGGCGGCGAATGGCGCGACCGTCGGAACATCCGGGATGACTGGAGAACAAAGACTGATATCCCCATGACAATCATCAAATCCAGGCATAGATTTATTACATCGGGAGCGCGGAGGGTCACGAATACCCCGACCTTCAGGTCGGGGATGAAGTGAACCCTCGCACGTTTTTTATGCCATCTTAAAATCGATAAACCATTGCTTCTTCTAAAATGAGGTTGTTTTTGGCACTTTAGCCCCAGGTGGTGCCACCCGCCTATGGCTAGGATGTGATAAGCGTTGGAATTGCGCAGTTTTAGCCATGGCTATGGTCAAATTACCTACCACATCGTACTGGTGCCAAAGTATCGATACAAGATATTCTATGATAAGCGAGTTAAAAAGGATTGCGAGCTAATTCTCAACAATATTTGCATGGAGCAAGGCTACAAAATTCATGCAATGGAAATTGTAGACGATCATGTTCACCTGTTCCTGGAATTCCGCCCGAGCTCTTCTCTATCAAAAGTCGTTCAATTTTTGAAAGGAGGCAGTTCATATAGAATGTTCAAGCTTCATCCCGAATTGAAAAAAGATATTGGGGCGGAAGCTTGTGGTCAAGTGGCAAATTCTTTCGATCCGTTGAAAATGTGACTGCTGACACAATAAAGCACTATATTAAGGAATCTCAGGGGAAACCAAAAGCAGAGTCGCAATTTTGCAGATCACGGGAATCTGGGCAAAGAAGGCTCGATGATTTCTGATCTCCAGCTAACCGGGCGTGCGTGCGGCCCGAAGCATACCCCATCCCTTTAGGGTGGGGTGGCCGCACGCAGTTTGATCTTTTTGGTCAACACAGCAGGTTCTTTGATGGCCAAATAGAGAGATTTAAATCCGGCAAGGTTGCAGGCAACATAAGATAATGAGATCCTTTTCGCCTCGCATGGCCGCCCGGGCGCTCTGGCAGATGAGGGTTCGAAAAAGGCCCTTTGTGCTCTCCCACGGCATAAATGCCCGCTGCAACCTGAGCTGCCGCTTTTGCGAGTACTGGAGGCGGCCGGGCATTGAGATGAGCACGCCGGAGATCCTGCAAATGCTGGATGAGGCGCATGACTTCGGCATAGGCGTTTACAATGCCTGGACGGTCGAGCCGCTGCTGCGAGAGGATCTGCCCGAAATTCTGCGGCATGCCAAGTCCCTGGGGCTAGTCACCTCGCTCATCACCAACGGCCTGCTCCTGCGCAGGAGAGCCGCAGAGCTTGCAGATCTTGACCTTCTCTCCGTCTCCGTGGACGGCATCAAGAGCTACCAAGAGCTGCGGGGCATCGATCTGGCGGACGTTTTAGCAGGCATCCGGGCGGCGCAGCAGGCGGGCCATGAGATTCTCATGAACTGCGTCATATCCGGCAAAAATGTGGGCGAGCTGGAGGATCTGGTGCACTTGGCAGAGTCGCTGGGATGCTGGATCTCTTTTGAGCCCATGCATGAGTCCTTCGCCATCGAGGAGATGGTGTGGGGCTCTCTGAGGATACGCGATGTTCCTGCTTACGAGACGGCGTTGGATCGTCTGATAGAGCTGAAAAGAAGCGGAGCGCCGATCATCAACTCCCTGACCTACCTGAAGATGATAAAGGACCTGGAGCCGAGATTCAAGTGCCATGCCGGGGATATCATTTTGCATGTGGCAGCGGACGGCACCATTGAGAACTGCCGCGTGCACCAGCAGGCGCTCGGCAATGTCTCAGAGGGCCTGGCAGCGGTGTGGGAATCATCCCTTGAGAGGCGAAAGGAGACGGCGAAGTCCTGCCAGAAATGCCTGTTCTTCGGGTATGTGGAGAACAGCCTGCTCTACGAGTTTGTTCCCGAGGTTATGAGGCACTATCAGTGGATGTAGAAAATAATTTAAATGATCGGGTCAACTGAAGTCTCGTGACCGTCTTTAGAGCTTATGATGTTCGAGGTGTCTACGGCACCGATCTCACAGAGGAGTTGGCCCGGCGCGTGGGCCTTTCCTTCGGATCTTTTGCCGGAGGGGGCAGTGTCTCTTTGGGCAGGGATACGCGAATCAGCGGCCCTTCTCTGGAGAAGGCTTTCCTGGAAGGCGTTCTGACAACAGGCTGCCGGGTGTATAGCTACGGCGTCATTCCCATTGCCGTATTAAGCTACATCACCCGCAAAATGGGTCTCAAAGCCGCGGCCTACATCTCAGCCTCCCATAATCCGCCGGAGTACAATGGCGTGCGGTTTAGAACCGGCGACGGCTATGGCCTGCTCTACCAGGAGTCGTCCATCATGAAATATTACAGTGAAGGCGGCTTTCTTTCCGGAAAGGGAAGTGTAGAGAATTGTTCTCCAGCTGCTGCCATAGACGAGTACCGCAGTTATGTGGCAGAGAAGCTGCACTTAGATCGCCCACTCAAAGTAGTCCTTGATATGGGCAACGGTTCGGCATGTTCCATGGCTTCCTTTTATCGCAATCTGGGCCTTGACTGCTCAGTGATCAACGGCATCATGGACGGGCTCTTCTCCGGCCGGGGCCCGGCTCCCAATGAAGAGTCCTTGCAGCCCGCTTGCCAAGAGGTACTGAAAAATCAGGCGGATTTTGGGGTGGGCTTTGATCCAGATGCAGACCGGGGGATCATAATCGACGACCAGGGGAGGGTTCTGCCGCCGGAGAAGGTGGCCATCATCATCGCCCGGAGAAGGTACAAACGCGGCGATCTGGTCATCTCCGGCTTTGACTGCTCCATGATGCTGGAGCGCGAACTGCAAAAAGACGGCATCAGGGTATTGCGGGAGAGGGTGGGCGATGTCTTCGTGGCCAACCGGGTAAAGAATGAGTCTGCTGTATTGGGTGTGGAGCGCAGCGGTCATTTCTTCCTTCCAGAGTTCCAGTATTCGGACGATCCCTTCGCCATGAGCCTGGCCATTGCCGAGATCATCTCAAAGGGTGAGAAGCTCTCCGTTCTCGCGGACAAGATCCAGGACTATCCTTACAAGCAGATCAGCATCCGCCTTAGCAAGGATCCGTCTGGGGTCATGCTGCGGCTGAAGGATGCGCTCGCCAGAATGGAACCGGACATCCTGGACGGTCTGAAGATCACCACCGATTCCTATAGCGTTCTCATCCGGCCCAGCAATACTGAGCCCATTCTCCGGCTTTCCATCGAAACTGAGGCAGGCGACATGGCTGATCTGGAGGAGCGCTACGTTGGGATCATCCGTCGGGCCATGAAGGCATGAACCAATTTTTTTGGCAAAGCAAGCTATTTAATCCGCCTCATCCAATTGGCTGATATCCATTGTACAGAGCTGATATTCGCGTGAGCTACAAAGATGTCTGCGTTCTCATTCCCACCCTCAATGAAGAGGAGTCCATCGAGCCGGTGATCCGGGAATTCAAAGCCCTGGGCTTCGAAAACATCCTGGTGGCGGACGGCCACAGCACGGACGCAACCGTTGCCAAAGCCAGAGCAGCAGGCGCGCGCATCTTTATCCAGTCCGGTTCCGGCAAGGGAAAGGCCCTAAAAGAGGTCTTCGAAGAGATCGAAGAGGAGTATATCCTTCTCATCGACGGGGACGGCACTTATCTTCCTGCCGACGCCGCAAGCATCCTGGAGCCGGTCTTAAGGGGAAAGGCAGACCACGTCGTGGGAAACAGGCTGGGCAATGTGCGGGGTGGGGCCCTAAAGCGGCTGAACATGTTCGGCAATAAGATGATCAGCCTCTTCTTCGCCACCATCTATCGCGTTCAACTGACCGACATTTTGTCCGGCTACCGGGCGTTCACCAGAGAAGGCATACGCCGGCTGGACCTTTCTACGCCTGGCTTTGAGATCGAGTCGGAGATAACCATTGAGAGCGTGAAGAAGGGCCTGCGCATCATCGAGGTGCCTATTACCTACATGCCCCGCCCGGCCGGCACCAAGACCAAGCTGCATCCTTTCCGGGACGGCCTCAAGATCATTCTCACCATCTTTCGCATGGCCAAGACCGAAAATCCCATGTTCTACTTCGGCCTGATCGGCTCATTCTTCGGCGTCGCCGGCTTTCTCGTCGGCCTTTATGTGGCCAGGGACTGGCTTTACTGGCGAATCGAGCACATTCCCCTCACCATCCTCACGGCCATCCTGATTATCGTCGGCTTCCAGCTATTTATGATAGGCATGCAGGGGGACATGATGGCATCTATGCACCGGGAGATGATCCGAGAGATGCACCGAAAGAAGAAATAGTCCTTCAGAAAAATTTTTAATAAATTAAAAAAAGTTCCGCCTTTCGGTTTTTCAGCGAAACTCCAGCTTGGCCTCGTTCATAGCCTCGAATAAGTAGGCCATTCCCGGCACCAGTGTCTCATTCTTGCCCAGGTGCGTCCAGCCCTGCTCCTCATACTTCCAGATGAAAGCCGAAACCAGGCCTTTATTTACCGCATCCGGATACGTGTACCTCTTGTGCTCGGCATTCACAGTGATATTGCCTAAATCTACCGTCTTATTCACCGGAAGGCCAATCATATTCCATCCGGCATGCAGATCGAGGCGGTAGGGCAGATCGACCGGCTTGCCGGAGATCTCTATGGTGAAGTTGTCGGCGCTGTCGATAAGATAGCCCTCACCCGGGGAAAGGCTGGTTACATTGATCCTGCCCCCATCCTTCATGCCATAGTCCCACCCCTCGCCGGCGATGGAGAATATGCTCCGGTAGGGCTTATTCAGCAGGTACTTGCTTGCAGACGCATCTTTCGGCTGGAGGTATACGGCTACGGCATTCCAGCCGGCAGTTACATTGATGCGCTGAACCTGGCCGGGGATGAGCACATACTCTATTAAAAAGCTCCTCTCCTCACCAAGCTTCGGCCGGATGATGGGCCACATCACCTTTCTCTTTTCGCCTAGCGTATATTCATCATGCCAGACAGAAAGGCCGTTTTCCTTAATCACGATCTTGTCTGCATCTTTGGGCAGCAACACCTCGCCGATGATGGAGGGCGGTGCATTGAGATTTAGTTTCCCGCTGCTGCTGTCTGTCTCTATCCAGTAGATCCAGTCTGTTGCGCTCTCGTTTTGGGGCGTTATGGATGCCTTGACAATGCTCTTCTTCTCGCTCGTAGAATTGACCTTTTCCACCACTGTGCTGTAGGGGCGAGTTGGTGTTTTCGGCAGAGCCGGCCGGAAGCTGGGGTCTCCCAGAATGACATCCATGTAGGCCGTCTGATTGATCATCTCGGAAACAGAAGTATCCCAATCTGGCAAGGTCTCATCGTAATCGGAGATTGCCTTGATGTTCTGTGCACCCTGAAACTTCAGCCGGTAGAGGTTTTCTGCATCGAGAACGGCCTCCCCCACTGTGGAATTTTCGTATACCAGGGACTGGTAAAACTTCTTGAAGAATCCTTCCGAAATGAAGATCCAGGACAGAGCCGAGTCTCCTATGTAGTTCACAGCTCCAGCTCTTACGAAGGACAGGGCAATGGAGTCCTCCAGGTTCATGGGTATGTACATCCTGGTGCCGGTCACATTGAGATAGTATCCCTTGAGGTTTACAGTAACACAGGCGCCTGCAGTGGTTGTCTGGGGTGAAAGAATCAGCTCTTTTACATGCGCTCCGGTGAGCGCGGAATCCATCATCGACCAATCAGATAACGCCCATGCGTTTTCATTGCCGTGATGATCGAAGTTCACAATGTTCTGGCCGTTATTCATCTGCGAGATGACTTGCTGGTAGGTAGCCTCCTCGTAACGCAGGTCCTTGACTTGCAGCCCTGCCTCCCTCAAATAGTCTCTGATGCTCATTGAAGTGGGAGCCTGCGGGAAAGAGAGGGGCGGCGAAGATATGACCAGGGCATTATTCTTCCAGGACCCACTCAGCCGGTCATAGGCCAGGGTGCGGGCCAGGAGCTGAGATGCATCATATACGGAAAGCCCCATGATCCGGCCCACGGCTACGCTGCTGTAATTCTCATCATCAATGGGCAGTTGGTAGTCCCTGTATACCTCGTACTCCATGATCTCCGATAGCTTCTGAATTTGGCCGGTGGAGATGAAGGGCAGCGAACCCGGATCGCCCACGACCATCAGATATCGCGGGGTGAGCTTAAGATCCAGAACCTTCTGCTCTAATGCTTGCTCCTCATTCAAGGGATCAATTTGCTGCGGGTCTTTGGCCACGTCCACCAAAATAGCCTTGCGAGCTGCGGCGGCAGCTGCTGCAACCAGGGACAGCCTGGGTACTTTAGTGTGGCTGAATGCCGTAATATTCACCGCCTCGATATTGGAGCGAACATCAATGGTGTAGTTCGACGTTCTGTGGACATAACCGTCGCCTGCCTCAATATTGAAAATCCACTTGCCTGGCGTCAGCATCTGCACTCGCACATCATAGAGCTTATCGGGCGTTATATCTGTGATTTTTATGCTGCCGCTTCGTTTGTCCGGGCTGAAGAGGTTGAGGGTGGTATAACTTGCGTCCCGGTTAAGGTTCCAGGATATGTTCGTTCTGCCCGAGTAGATCCAGTTGGGGTAGGTCAGATTGATTACCGGCCCATCGTCCACATTCTCCAGAGTGTGGTTATAGGAAAATCCTTCGTATGCGGCCGTAGCCCCTGTGTCCAGCCGCTCTTCCCAGCCGGAGTCCATAGGGTAGAGCAGCTCCACTTCTACATTCAGACTTGCAGACTTGCCCGGCTCAAGCTTGTTTATATTCCAGCGAAGCATGGACCCGTTGAGGAATGCATTTATGGCATCCGAGGGCTGACCGCTATAGGGATCGGTGATATTTGCCTCCCCCATTTGTGGCCGTGGCCATTTAATGAGCCTGCCCATGGGGAATATGTCCAGCAATCGTAATTCTTTTAGCACTTTTTTGCCGGTATTGCTCAGGGTTATGTTGAGCCTTACAATCCCTCCCAACTCCTCGGCCGGCACCTGGCTGGGGCTAGCTTCGGTTCTTATGAGCAGATCGTCAACAAGCGTTCGCTCTACGGTGGGATTTGGCACCGGCGGCAGAAGCGAGAGATCATGAGAGTTGGTAAAGACCACCATGGTAGGGCGATCTCCTCTTTTGCTCATCTGCTCGATGAGGAATTCAGAGCTTCCTTCTTGCAGGGTGATATTCATTCGGCTCAGGTTCTGCCTCACGACCTGCGAGATTGGACCTACTATCACAGCCTCTTTTACATCCAGACGTGATAATGCGGCCGTCGTCTCATTGGGCATCACACCGTCCACAAAGAGAAGCGGCCAATTTAAATAAGAGGCAATTGGTGCAGCAATGAGGGCCGCGCTGTAATTTTCGCCTACAATTACAGCTCCCGGCGAGCTCTTCCAGTACAGGCTTATCTTTTCCGCCATCTCAAAGCTGTTATTAGCCTGCACTTTTGCGCTGCTGTTCCAGGAGACTTCTCCAATAGCGAGGGTCTTTCCGCCTAACTGGCCCAGTAGCCAGTGGGCAGCTAATGTTGGTGGCTCCAGCTCCGACCAAACCGGTGTATGAACGACGTTATACTCGAAGGCAACTCCAGAAACTCCGGATTTTATGAGATCTTCGATATACTTTATCGCGCCTTCTACATTCTGGGTGGAGAGAACATATCCCAGGTAATCGTCGCTCAAACGCACATAAACCGGTTTTTCGCTGAGCTGGCAGGCCGCTCCCACATCCTGAGCAGAAAGTGGAGATATTAAGGAAAAGTCCGTCACCTTTGAGATCTCGGCGAAGTTGTAGCCCCGGCTGCGATCGAAGGGATTGTCAAAAGCCACGCCAAGCTTCACAGGACCCAAATCAGAGGTTATATTCCGGGCATAATTCACAATTTGCATGAGCTGATCCTGCTTCCACTGCGTCCATCTCTCCTGGTTGTAGCTATTGGCATTGACTTTGCTGAGATCTATGCCGGTATCCTGATAGAATTTCTCCTTGCAGACATTGCAGTAGCAATAATTCTCATCCTGGAAGCCGAAATTATAAAGCACAACGCCATCTGCCTTGTAGTCGTCTATCAGCGTCTCTATCTGATTGTAGAGGTTATCCCTAACCTCTTGGTTGGCAGGGCAAAAAAATGTGGCATTACCGCCTATATCGGGATTTGCCACCTGCAGCAAGCTTTTATCGATGCTGGAATCGTCAGTTACTGGTTGATCGAGGCCTGCCTTCGCAAGCATGGCTCTCCTGGCCTGCGGCAATTCTTCGATGTCTCCTGCCGCTCCCGGCTCGGAGATAACGGGAACCTCAAGAGTTGCTGTAATGTAAGCTTTCAGACCGTCTTTATGGGCGGCTTCTACCAATGCTTTTACCTGATCTCCCGCCCCGTGAATGGTTATAGCGCTGATGTTTGCCGCCTTAAATGTGCCAAGGATGGCAGAGGCACCATATCTTTGCAGATCGCTCTCTTCCACCCAGCCGTTTCTATCGCCGGCATGGACCGCTTTGGGAAGAATCAGCATAGGTAATGTTCGGGTCTCATTTTCCTCAGACCAGATGGCGAGGGGCGTAGCTGCAATGGATGCATGCCAATCGTCTGCTCCGACTAAAATTACATCAGCGAGGTCGCCCTTAACACCTCTTTCCAGGGGTGAGTCCTCTGCCAGGCAATTGGACATGATTGCTATGAATAGTATCAGATATTGCAGCCTCACACTTTCACCTCTTCTATTTTGACGCCTGCATCCAGCAGTGGCTTTGTATATTCTGCTCCAATCTCGCCTACGAGGAGCACCCGGGAGAGGGTAACATTTCTTTTGGTCATTTCCGCTATTGCGGCATTAGCGTTCTCGGTCGCATCGCCCTCGCATACCACTATTGGCGTGCCTTCCATCTTGGCTTTTTGATAGGCCCTGAAGATATCAGCAGGCCTGGAGCCGGATAAGACCGCCTCGGCCGTTCCATTCCGCCAGATTTCTGCTGCAAAGAGCCAGCACTCTTCGTAAAGGCTACTTGCGTCAATACGCTTGATTTCGACTCCTTCCAGATCCTTTTCGGCGTCTCCTGAGACAATGGATTGATTGCCTAAAATCACAATCTTGGAATAGTCCTGCAGCTTCTCCAGATCCAATTCACTTAATTTTCCCGGGGGAACGGTAATTATGTCGAAATCAGCAGTTCCATTGCCAAGGTGGCTTACGGATGCGATAGTGCTGTAGAGGAAGTCATCTCCCGTCAGAATGACCATACCTTGCGGCAAGATCACTTTGATGGATGCAATCTCTTCCGGCATGGGGATGCCATGGGAGTCCATGAGCTGGAAGACAAGCGGATAGTCGCCGTCCTTCGATGCCAGCAGGGTGAAATTGGCAATTCCAGGGCTTTTCGGGCTGACTTCTACCGTCTGGGCCAAAGGTATGACCATGAGTTCAGGAGGCGTCGCTATTCCCACCATTACCAACTCCCTGACATCCAGCATGATGTTGAAGGAGCCTTTGTAGGTCTTGTTGGTCACTATTTTTTCCGGGACCTTGATTTCCACGTTGTAGCCCCGAACTGCCACGGCAAAATCAACCACGGCCTCAACAGATGAATTTTTAGTCTGGTTGCCCAACGATGTGGCAACGATTGCAAGATTGCCCTTCTTGCCGGGTTTGGCTGTTTGCACCTGCAGCTTCATGGTATGGGTTGTGCCCGGGTCTAAAGGCACATCGTAGGGAAGGTCCAACGTTTTTTCTCCATCCATCAAGCTCACGCTCCATCCATCCGGCAGCGGCCCGGCGTCGATGGAGGCCACATCTCTAAATGCCCCCAGGTTTTTGACAGCCAGATCGAACTGAGCGATATCTTCGGCACTGGCAGAAAGCATAGCAGACTTGGCATCATCAATGGTCATGCCAATGCCATAGCTCTCCTGTGCGATGACAGTGAGAGCGAAGTCTATTCTCATGGGCAGCGAGGGAGGGGCGCTGTCCAGTAAATATATAAATCCTGTGTAGGTTCCCGGTTGCGTCTCAGGAGGCAGGGCAAAGTAGATTTTAATCTCTGCTTTATCCTGAGGCAGGAGCGGCTTTTCTTCGGGCATGTCCAGGAATATGTAGTCCCTGACAGTTCCGCTCATCTGAGTTTTTGAGATCTTGAAGATTGTCGCATCTCCAATATTGATTACCTTAAGCGTTCTCTCCTCCAGGTCGCCGGGATGGAGCACAACATCAAACCTTTCCTTGTCTGCTTCCAGCTGGGCGGAGCTGGCGGCAATCAGCAGGAATAGAATAACAATCGGATATATTAGCCTCATCTAACACCAATTCTCTCTCAAAGGAATAAATAAGCTTCTCCTCTCGACGGGCTAGTTTATATCTGTTATGTATCAGACCAACAGGGTGGTGTTTCCTTGGATAGAGAGAAAGCCTTTCTAGTGGCCACGCCCTTTAAGAAGCGCGGCAAGACGAGCCTGAAGATCAGCGACTTTATCTTTGCTCTCTCCCTCGACCTGAAATGGGGGCCGCCGGAGAAGGTGCGCGCACTCCTCCGGGAAGCGGAAGCCGAAGGCATGGTTAAGATGGAAGGTGAGATGGTAAATGCGATCTTTGATGCCGCGGCAGTGGACGTTCCCCTGGGATTCAAGCCGTCCTCCGGGGAGGGCATAATGGATCAGGGAATAAGGCTCATCACCTCCCATACCGGCATGAGCCGAAAGGAGGTCATTGCTCTTGCCAATGAGAAACAGGATTCCCTGAAAAAGCTGGTGGAGCTGGATGGCGTGGTGCTGCTGATCGCCAGAGAGATGGGCATCGATGTAAGCGAGCTGGCTGCCCGGGCCTACGAGAACCTGTTGGCTCGCGGCAAGGAAGGCCAGAGCATTTCAGCCCATCCGGAATCGTAAGCTTAATCTTCCATGGGGAAAGGACAGGGGGTTTATGACTCCCAGGGTTCTGTTCACAACCATTTATAGAAAAGGCTCCGAGCCTTACGACTACATCGGAGCCAATACCAGGTCATGGTTCAGATTCTACTGGCCGCGCATCCAATCCTTTGGCCTGAGATTTCTAAAGCAGAACATTCCCGAGCTGGAGATCCTGGAGTTTCCCACCTGGGATGAATACCAAAAGAAGCTGCAAGAGGGCTGGGATGTGGTGGGGCTCTCGTTTTATTTAAGCGAGACCCATGAAGCCCTGGAGATGGCGGATGCGGCGCGGGCCGCAGGCGCAGGCGAGGTATGGGCGGGAAACTACGGAGCTTTGACCACTGCGGTGCAGGACAGGTTCGACAGGATCTTCGTAGGCTACTCGGAGCGCGAGCTGGCTCCTTATTTCGGACGGCAGATCAAGGACATAATTCACCCGCCGCTTATCGAGTATCTCAATACGCCCTTCAATATCAAGCTGAACATTTACGGAGTGCTGTTCACCACGCGCGGCTGCCCGGTGGGATGCAAATTCTGCCAGACGCCGGTCTTCTGCAGTAAGCCCAATATCATCTCTTTGCAGAGCATCGAACGAGTTCTGGCCTACTACAAAGAGCACGGCATCAATGTGGTTTTGATCGAGGATGAGAACTTCGGCTGCAACCGTCGCCATGCCGATGCGGTGGTAGAGCTTTTGGACAGGTATCAGATGGTCTGGGGATGCATGGCGAGGGCCGATTATCTGAGAACGAAGATCGACGATTGGGCGGACATGAGGCAGAAGAACGGCAGAAAGGTGTCCGGCTTTGGGGGAGCGGCCATCGGCATTGAGAATCTGCATCAAGAGCGCCTGGACCAGATGAAGAAGAAGGAAGGCACCGAGGACATTTTAGAGACGCTGCGCATGCTGCAAGTCAGGAATCTGGGTACGGTGGGCTATTACATGATCGGCTTTGAGGAGGACACTAAGGAGTCGCTCTGTGAGGACATAAAGAAGCTGGCGGCACTGAAGCTGGATATAACTCAGATCTGCGTCATAACTCCTCTGCCCCAGACGCCCATGTGGACGGAGATCGAGGAGAAGTTCGGCATCTGGGATCACGACTATCATCACCACGACGGCAAGCACATGGTCTGGAATCATCCTCGCATCAAGCCTGCGGAGTTTCCGGGAATCCTGGACTGGTCTTTCAAGCTGGTTCATCCCTGGTATGCGCCTTTTCGCACCTCGGCCCGAGTGTGGTCCAATGCCTATCGCTACGGAGGCTGGAACGGTGTGAAGGAGGTTGCCGCCTATATCAGCCGGGCCAATAAGTTCGACTGGAATGCGGGACTTCGGCTGCTAAATGTGAATGAGAGCTAATGATGAAGGTATTACTATTATCATCTCCCGTAGTTCAGCTCGACTTTGACCGCATAGCCCGGGTGCCCAATCTCGGCCTCGCTTCCCTGGCGGCGCATGTGGACGATCTGTGCACGGTTCATGTGGCGGACATCCACGGCCTGAAAAACCACCGGGAATATGTGAGCCGGATCGTAAACGGCTACGATCTGGTGGGCCTGACCGCTATGAGCTTTCAGTACCAAGAGGCCCTGGCCCTGGCAAAGATCGCGAAGCTGTCAGGCACGGAGACGGTTTTCGGCGGCTACCATCCCACGCTGGCGGCGGAGGAGATCGGCAAGAGCGCGGAGGCTGCACTCATAGACTACATTGTGCGCGGGGAGGGCGAAGCCACCTTCCGGGAGCTCGTGCAGGCAAGGCTGGCCGGAGAAAGCCCCAAGGGCATACTGGGTCTCTCCTACCACGAGAAAGAAGGGAAAGGAATGATCCACAACCCGCCTCGGCCCCTGCTCAAGGTGGAGGAGATTCGCATGCCCAAAAGGGATGCGCGCCTCATCACCAGTGGCTTCTACAGCTTTGATGTACCCATCGACTGCGTGGAGACCAGCCGGGGCTGCACGCAGGGCTGCAAGTTCTGCTCCATCAATCTCATGTACGGTCGCCGTTTCCGGCGCTTTTCCATTGAGAGAGTGATCGAGGACATACGGGATGCCGAGGCGCACGGGGCAGGCTCCATATTTTTCCCGGACGACAACATCACCCTTGACCCAAAGAGGCTGGAACGACTATGCCAGGCCATCATCGATGCCAATCTCACCCATCTGCGCTACAAGACGCAGGCCTCCGCCTCGGGCATCGCATCGAGCAGGCAATTGGTGGACAAGATGGGCGAGGCGGGCTTTGATGGCGTCTTTTTGGGGGTGGAGAGCATCAACAAGAGGAACCTGGAGTTCCTGGGCAAGGGCAAGATGTCCAATGATGCGGAAAAAGCGGTGCAGTACCTGCATGATAATAATATTATAGTCTCCACAGGCCTGATCGGCGGCAATCCCGATGACGATGAGGAAGACCTGTGGGAGAACTTCCGACTGGCCAGGCGTCTGAAAGTGGACTTTCCCATCTTTTACATCTCCACGCCCTACCCCAAGACAGAGATGCGCGCCGAGCTGGAGGAGATGGGGCTGGTCACCAACAATGATTTCACCAGGTACGACGGGCTGCATGCCAACTTAAGGACGCGGCATCTCTCAGAGGAAGAGGTGGCGTACATCACCTGGCAGATGAACGCGCGGTACTATGATTATGAGTGGCTGCGGTACAACAAGGTGAAGAGCCTGTACCCGAAATGGTTTGCAGGGGAGATGCTGCGGCTCGCGCCCTTTTACGCCCGGCGGAAGCTGGAGCTGGCGCTGGGGAGGCGCACGCCGCGGGACTTCTTCCAGGAGGATCTGCAGAGCGGAGAGCTGTGCAAGGGAGTGACTTGAGTCCTCTGTGCGCTTCTCGTGTCTCTGAGGTTTCAACCACAGAGTACACAGAGATCGCTGAGAACGCACAGCGAGTGCCGAATAAAACTTTACAGCATTTTGGCGTCGAGGTGCTATTTCAATCTCCTCTCCACTCCTGGATCTTGTGTTGCAGCTCCACCGATGTGTACTGATCCTTCATGTCCTGCAAAGCTCCCTTCCAATCCAGCTTCAAGCGGCCTTTCGGCTTTCGGCCTCGCTTCTCCATCAGAAACTTTGCGAAATCGGCAACCTCTTGATGGAGATCAGGAGGAAGGCTCTTTGATTACTTCTTCCAGCTCTGACATGGAAATGACATCCTTTCTGTGAAGTAAGATTTCATCTTGTTTCAGATTAATATAACGATCATACGCTTCGAATTAATATAAAAATCCACCTGAGTCGCGGCAAAGTGGCTCGGGATCATCCTCTTTCAGGCTCCCGTGTGCACGGGCAGGGCGGGCGCGTGGCCGCTCGGGCGGGTACCTTCGCAGTAATGCGGAGGCAGCTTTCTCCAAGCAGCTCGACTTGTTTGAGATCTCCGAGGCTATGAACAGATTACATTGGGTGCAGTGAATCGGGCCATCAATTTACGATATCCTAGGATCTTGCCATGATGGAAGAGGGCGCAAAATCCAGAACCATTCCCATATCGGCCCGTATTGGCTGAGTTTTATAATGGCAAGTACATTTTCTGGAGATTAGTGAAGATAATACGAGGCTGTCGGGAAAGTATATAACGACAGAAAGAGGTGCTGAGAATCTAGAAAATTTCAATAATATTGGGGGGAATTATGGCAAATTTGAGCAATTATGGAAAATATTTCAGATTTTTTCTGCGAAATATTAAATCAAGGGACTAAACCGACAGCCTCAATACATGTGCTAATAATTTAAGAGATGGCCACGTGAGCCACCTCTATCTAGTTGACATATTCTGAGGTCTTGTCTTTTAGAGTTCGTCCGTCATTGGTTTCGAAATATGCCCGGATCTCCAGACTTACTGACTTCTCAGATGATAAATCCCCTAAACCTGGCTTGATCGTGTCATAGGAGATTCTACCTGTATGCCAAATGGTCACAGGATGCGCAAATAAACCTAATCCCGCTGTAGTATCAACAAAGTCAGTCACATTCACTGAATATGACTTAGACCACAACTTGGTGGCTGGGTTGTCTTCATATATTTCTATTCTCAGAGTCCCGTCTGATCTGATCATCGTTCCAGCATCGTTATGCAGGATGATGCAGCAATTCAAACCACGACCTTGTTCATTTGATACAACTTCCATCCAGTCAGGGCTATGACTCAGCCTATACTTTGTTGCATTCCAGGCGTCGTAATTCTTGGGATCTAATCTATTAGCTTCTCCAAACGCCGTGGCCGCTTCGTCGTACTTACCTAGATCATCGAGAGCAACGGCTTTGTTGTTCCAGGATACGGCATCGTTGGGAGCTAGCCTGATGGCTTCATCCCAAGCCTTTATGGCCTCATCGTACTCACCCAGCTCAAGGAGAGCAACGCCTTTGTTGTTCCAGGCAGAGGCATATTTTGGATCAAGCTCGATGGCTTTATTGTTGCACTCCAATGCTTCAATATATTTGGTCAAATTGAGAAGAGCATTGCCTTTTTGTTTCCATGCAGCCGCGAACGATTGATTTATCTCGATTGCCTTGTTATACGCATCGACGGATTCATTATATTCGTGCTGTGTTGCTTAAATTAACTTAATCTATTTATAGTTGTCATATTATTACATTAGACTTTTCTTCAGATTTATATTCCTAAAAGTATATCATAAAAAATGAATATTCTCCTTAGCTCGCCAATCATCCCATCAACAGA
>JAPKYA010000061.1 GCA_026394565.1 Methanothrix sp. | reverse complement strand
ATCTGCTTTCCGTATTTGCCCTCCACTTCAACCGCCATAAACAATCACCTATGGTCGCTTTCCTCTTAGCGCCTCGAGGCTCGCCAACAGATCGTCGCTCATAATTGCGCCATCCAGCTTCGCCTGGCTCAGGCTTTGCAGAGTGATCTTGTCGCACTTGATCCCCCTCAGGTTGGCCCCACGCATATCGACTCCGCTCATCATCACCGAGTTCAGCTCTGATCCGCTCAGATCCGCGCCGGTCAGATTGACATTTGCGATCTTGGCATCATTGATCCTGGCCTCACGTAGGTCGGACCCGCTGAGGTTGACATCCACAAGGCTGATATCAAAAGCAGAGATACCCTTCATACTGGCCTTGCGCAAATCTACCTTGAAGAAGCTGTCTGATTCGGCAGTGGCTTCCGTCATATCCACGCCGCTGAGGTTCACATTCTCCATGACCGACTTGCTGATTGATGCCTCCCTGAGATCGGCTCCGCTGAGATTGACATTTCTGAAGGTAACCTGGAGGATGTTCGCCTGCCTCAAATTGACCCTGCACATTTGGGTCCCTATCAGGTAGTTGTATCCCAGACTGAGGCCTCTTAAATCTGCATGGTTCAGGTCGGCATCAGTGAGATCGACATTGGGCAACTTCGTGCGCTGCAGTTCAGCTCCGGCAAGGTCGGCTCCGGTGAGGTCTGCATAGGCCAGGTTGGCGTCATTCAGATTTGCGCCACTCATATCCGACCTCATCATGGAGGCCCTGGCCAGATCGGCTTCGCTCAGATCGGCATTGCTCAGGTTGGTGCCGTAGAACTCGGCCCTGGTGAACTGTCCGGCATGCAGGTAACTGCCGCCCATGTCCGCCCAGTTCATGTGTGTTCCCAGCATTGTCGCTCCGGTCAGGTATATGCCCCTCATGTCCGCTCCGCTCAGGTCGGCATCTGCGAGTCTGGCTCCGCTCAAGTCCGCTTCATTCAGATTCGAGTCGTTCAGCCTTGCCCAGGAGAGGTCTACCCCCTTCAGCTTGGCACCCTTAAGGTTGGCATTCTGTATGGTAGCGTCCCTCAGCTTTGCCCCGGAGAGGTCGGCCCCGGAAAGGTCGCTGCCGTAGAGACATACTTCGCGAAGATCTGCAGCGGTGAGGTTAGCCTCCACTAGAACGGTCTTTATCATTTTAGCCTGTCTCAAAGTCGCTCCTGAGAGATCGGCTCCATCGAGAACAGCTCCGGCCAGATCGGCATCATTCAGGTTCGCATTTCGCAGCATAGCGCCGCCAAGATTCGCTTGGGACATGCGTGCACTCTCCAGATTGGCTCCGGAGAGATCAGATGCGCTCAGATCCGCGCCGATCAGGTTTGCTCCGGTGAGATTGGCTCCATCGAGCTTCGCCCCCTTCAGCCTCGCATCCGCCAGCCTTGTCCCTTCCAAGACGGCTCCTTTCGAATCGGCACCTGTGAGATCGGCAGCGGAGAGGTCCGCACCGGATAGATCCGCATCCTGCAGCCTCGCGTAGCTCAGATCCGAGCCCAGGAGCCAGGCGAATCTGAGGTATGCCCTGGAGAGATCCGATCCATTGAGCCGGGCATAAGATAGATCGGACCGATTCAAATGAGCCCCGCTCAGATTGGTCCCGGCCAGATCCCTGTGGCTGAGGTTGACCTGATCATGGATGTCATCTGCAGGGATGCCTGCTGAGCCATCCGCCCAGAACAGACTGAGGATCATCAGTGCGCATACTCCCATCACAATGCGAAACATTTTCCAGCTCATTTAACATCGCCTCGCGTTTTTTTCTCCTAACTTATCCTCCATTGAGGATTTACCAGATCCAATAGTTCGAACTTTGGGAAACTGTAGGGCGCGGTATAATAATCGCTGCTGGTCATGACTCCGTAGTAGCCATCCACGGCGAGCCAGGTATTTGTGCTGCCGTCTTCCACCATAGCCCATTCATGTCCAGGGTTGTTGGGAAGGAACATGTATGTCACATTGTATCCCAGGCCGGTGTAGATAATTCCCAGTTGCTTCGATCCCTCGTAACGCATTCCCAGGGGCACCAGTGGGAAGAGAACCGATCTGCTGATGCTTTTTACAAACTCGGGATTGGACGACATAGCATAGGTCGCATTTTTCTTGATGGCCTCATCGTAACCGAGCTTGACCGGCCCGCTGGCCTTCTCTGGAGGGATCATCCACATGTCAGCCAGCCTGGGGTAGCCGCCGTTTGGATTCAGGTAAGCCTTCTTGCCCCCGGAGAAGGTTACTGTCACATAGGTCTTGGTGGGTTTGGCATTGTAACCGTGTGCAGTCAGAAATGTGGCCAGATCATTCGCTGAGATCCCGATGTCCTCGAAACTGGAGATGAGGAGCCAGAGGTCATTCTCCTCATTGGCATAAGACGACTGCTGCAATAAAGCCAGAATGAGCACCAGGACGCTCAGTCTCCAGATTGGAACAGATACGGCTCTCAATGTTATGTTGTATCGCAGTTTATTCTATATAAGTTTCTCTAATCTCATCATCCTTTTTATAGAGTTTGGAAGGGTTTTCCTGTCCGCTGTGATTTTGTTCCTGAGATCTTCGCTCAGATCGATCCCGGCCAGATCCCTATGGCTGAGGTTGACCTGATCCTGGGTATCATTTTTGCAGCCCATTTAACATCGCCTCGGCAATTTTTCTCTTAACCTATTCTCCATTGAGGATTTACCAGATCCAATAAGTCGAATCTTGGGAAGCTGTAGGACGCTGCATAATAATCGCTGCTGGTCATGACTCCGTAGTAGCTGTCCACGGCCAGCCAGGTATTTGTGCTGCCATCTTCCACCAGAATCCATTCATGTCCAGGGTCGTCGGGATGGAACATGTATGTTACATTGGATCCCATACCTGTGTAGATAATTCCCAGTTGTTTTGATCCTTCATAGCACATCCCCAGGGGCATCAGTGGGAAGAGAACCGATCTGCTGATGCTCTTTACAAACTCGGGATTAGAAGACATGGCATAGGTCGCATTTTTCTTGATGGATTCGTCGTAGTTGACTCTGATCGGTCCGACCGGCTTTTCAGGAGCGGTCATCCACAGATCAGCCAGCCTGGGGGCGGCACCGTTGGGGGTCAGGTAAACCTCATTGCCGCCGGAGAAGGTCACTGTCACATAAGATCCGGCGGGCTTGGCATTGTAACCGTGGGCAGCCAGAAATGTGGCCAGATCATTTAATGAGATCCCAATGTCCTCGTAGCTGGAGATGAGAAGCCAGAGGTCATTCTCCTCATCGGCATGAGATGACTGCAGCAATAGAGCAACAATGAGCAGGAATAGGCTCAACTTTTGAATAGGAACCGGCATAAACCCCCAATATCATCTCATTCTTGAGTCCGATATATGTCACTTCTAGTTCAAAATCCTTTTGTGCAGTTCCGGAATGCAGCCCGATAAATCTAAATCCGATCATATTATAGTATTAATGCATGTGGGCGCAACTGGGAATTCCCGTTCTTGCTGCAATGCTTATTTTCATGGGCGCGGCATCGTTTGCATCAGCCTCGCCGGACTCTGCGGAAAAAATTTTAACTGTAGGGGCTCTCCTCCCTCTGCGTGGGGATAGCGACAATCATGGAATATCTGCGCAGATTGCTCTGAAGGTGGCAGAGGCGGATATCAATAAACTCTTCTCCCTTCTCGGGAGATCGATTCGCGTTCACGTGGTGGTGAAGGATACAAAGACCGACCATGAAATAACCCTAATGGCCCTGAAAGAGCTGCAGTCCCAGGGAATAAGAATTATGGTGGGGCCGGAAGAGAGCCAATCTCTTGCCGATGTGCGGGAATATGCCAACAGAAATGGAATTATCCTCATAAGCGGTTCCAGTACAGCGCCCGCTCTTGCGATTGGAAATGATACGACCTTCCGGCTGGCACCGGATGATGCCACTTTGGCTCATTTGCTAGCGGTTATGATGCAAAGGGACGGCATTGAAGTGCTAATTCCGTTGGCTAGAAGAGATCTGTGGGCCGATGGCATGCTCAACGCCACCAAGAGTGAGTTTGAGCGAGAGGACGGAATAATGCTGGAGGCTGTGCGCTACGATCCACAGACTACGAACTTCTCAAGTGATTTGAACCTCCTCCGTTCCACGGTGAGAGGTGCGGTTAAGAGCAAGGGCGCGAACTATGTGGCAGTCTATGTGTCAGCTTTCGACGAAATCGTCACCATCTTATCCCAAGCTGCCGGCGATCCGGTGCTCTCTAATGTTCGGTGGTACGGCAACGATCTTTCGGCGGTGGCCATAAGTCAGAATCGGACGGCAGGGGAGTTCGCAGTTTCGACGCATTTCCTCTCACCGGTACTCGGGGGCAAGAGCGGGCCGAAATTTGAGCAGATCAAGAAAGAGATATTCAATGAGACCGGTTGCGAAGCCAGCTCCTTCGCTGCCAATGATTACGATGCGCTCTGGCTTATCACCTATACCTATCTGCTGACGGGCTCTGATGATGCGGAGGCATTCAAGCTGGCATTTCCCATAGTTGCCGCGAGATATCGGGGCGAATTTGGCTGGATGAAGCTCAATGAGGCGGGAGATTTGGACGAGGTGCCCTTTACCATAGCCAATCTGAAGAAAGATAATGAAACCTTTAAATGGGTGCCTTATGCCATCCTTTAGCATAACCGCGGGGATGATACCTTTTTATCCTGGTTGTGGGCGCAGGTCTTCCAGGCAACTCTGGCAAAGACTTTATTAATAAACCAAGCAGATAATATGCACTCAGGTAGGAGGAGATGGTCTGTCGAAGTGCGCGAATCGATTGATATTTGCAATTCTCTATGCATTGCTCCTGGCAGGCTTCATTGCATCGGCCAGTGCAGATGAACTCAATAAATCAGGGGTATCATCCGAGCTAAAGGTTGCGCTGCTCGATTTCGGCCCCGTTGGAGATCACGGCTGGACCTTCGAGGGCCACGCAGGTGCATCTAAAATGGCCAGGAAGCTGCCCTATGTGAGCCTCTCCGAGAGAGAGAGCGCCTCTGGCCCGGATGCCTCCCAGATACTGAGAGAATACGCTGAAAACGGAACCGAGCTGATATTCTGTCATAGTGGAAGCTATGGGGAAGCGATCCAAGAGGTTGCCCCAGAATATCCCAATGTAACATTCATGTGGTGCGGCGGGAGAGAGAAACTGGCTCCCAACGTGGGAACCTATTACGAAAGAATTTATCAAGCCGAGTATCTGGCGGGAATGGTGGCCGGCCGCATGACCAAGACCGATAAAATTGCCGCTGTTGAGCCCATTGCCGATCCACAGGTGGTGATGGCCATCAATGCCTTTGCCAGGGGAATGGCGAGTGTCAACCCCCAGGCCAGGCTGCATGTGAAGTGGGTGGGCAGTTGGTACGATCCCCATAAAGAGAAACAACTGGCTCTCGGACTAATTGAGGAAGGGTGCGATGTCATAACCCATGGTTCCGATTCCGACGCCACTGGTGAGGCCGCGGAGGAGACAGGAACCCGCTTCATATCCTGCGGCTCGAACACGGCCCGGTTCTTCCCTCATGTGTTTCTCACCGGCGCGATCTGGAACTGGGAGCCTGTCATGACCGATATTGTGGAAGTGGTGCATAACGGGACCTGGTCCTCCCATCCCCAGCAGGATTGGTGGTACGGTACAGCGGAAGGTGCTGTGGAGCTGGCACCCTTCAGCTATCTGGTTCCTGCCGATCTGAGAAGGCTGGTGGAAGAGAAGCAAAGGGCATTGGCCCAAGGAGAGCTGGAAATATTCCCGGGCATGAGCGATTTAGATCTGCTGAAGATGGATTACCTGGAGCCCAATGTAGTAGGCGAATTGCCCCAACTCTGAACATGAAACAGCGAAGAGCCAAAAAGTTCGAGCCCAGTGGAATTAGCGAGAGCCAAGAAACGCACAGCCTTACAATTTCGGCAGCTCACCTACCACATTGGTCTCCAAATAATACATCGTTAGCAGATCCTCATCGCTTATGTCTGGGAAAATTACCATCTCTCCTTGCATAATCGCCTTTTGTTTGGCCTCTACCAACATCCTGACATCGCGAGGGACCAGGTCGCTGAATGGCGCCAGCATCACTGCACCTTCAGCCAGACCGTACCACCATTCATGCTTAGGATGAGACGCCCAGGTCCCGTTATGCACCACTTCCACAATATCGGTCATGACAGGCTCCCAGTTCCAGACCATACCGGTGAGAAATACATGCGGGAAGAACCTGGTAGTGTCTGAGCCAAAGGAAAGATAATAAGCGCCCGTCTCCTCGGCTGCATCACCTACGGAGTCGGAATCAGTGGTATGGGTTATGATGTCGCACCCGTCATTTATGAGAGATAAGGCTACCTGTTTCTCTTTCTCGGGATCGTGCCAACTGCCTATCCAGCTCATATATACCTTGGCTTTAGGATTTGCATAGGCCACTCCCCTGGCAAAGGCATCGGCATAGATCGCCGTCTCGGCTTGGGGAACTGAGTTGAGGAAAGCAATTTTATTCGTTTTTGTCATCTTGCCCGCCACCAGTCCCATGAGATACAGAATCTCGTTAGTCTCCACATAATAAGATCCTGCATTAACAGCCAAACTTTCGGCATAGATATTATCTCCTACGAGAAATATAGTCTCTGGATAATCAAGAGCCACTTCTTTAAGAGCATCTTCGAATTCCTCGCCATGACAGAATATCACCTTATATCCATTGTCGGCGTATTCCCTCATTATCTGGGATGCGTTAGGCCCTGCGGCATTTTCCCTCTCAGAGAGGTTCACATAAGGCAGCTTTTTTGCCATTTTAGCAGCGCCCACGTGGCCTTCATAGGTATAACCATGATCACCTATAGGTCCCGTATCGAGCAAGGCCACTTTTAACTCAGAAATCCCATTTGATTTATTGATATCATCTAAACTGCTCGCTCCAGCGAAGCCGACCAAACACATGGCCAATAGGACTATGATCCATGCCCTTGCCCATTTCATACAACGGTCACCATCCAATTTCCTTCAAACTATCCTCAGCCGCGTTTAGACGTCTTCATCTAAAGTTTTCTGTAAATTTCCAGCCCCATATCCGCACCCATTTACTCCTCGATCATAGATAAATACTTTGGATCCTAGCTATCTTCTGCGGGAAGCTGGGTAACTCTTTATTGCCGACTCGGGGTATTTGATATGGCGGAGTTGGGAAGACTAAGGAAGAATGATACCACGGAGATCGTGGTACAGAAGACCGAGTTTCGCGGCTCGGTGGGAATTGATATCAGGGAGTATGTGACCAGTGAGAGGTACACGGGCTGGTCCAAGAACGGAATTAGAATCCCGGTCGAGAAGTGGAAGGATTTCAAGGAGATCTTAGACAAGGTAGACACGGTGAACAGGGCGGATAGTGCCTAACGATGATCGCGAGAGTATTGAAGCGGACAATTGAGACTGGATCCGCCTCATGAGCAGAAGAGCGCTTTTCGTGCGGGAAATTGCCGCCAACCTCAGAGAGGCCAACCAGGGCTACGCCTGAAGAGCGGACTTGCCAGGAAGTATTTATATAGTGATCACCATCAATTCCTGGTCATTACAATCCTTAAGGAGATTTCAATTTGGCAAAATCCGATATCAAATCTGAGGCTATTTCAGATCCCAAAGCCGAGGCGAAGAAGCCTGCGGCCCCAAAACCGGAGGTCAACATCGGCATGGTGGGCCATGTAGATCACGGCAAAACCACCCTTGTAAAGTCACTCTCCGGCGTCTGGACCGATCAGCACAGCGAGGAGGTTAAAAGGGGCATCTCCATCCGGCTGGGGTATGCAGATGCAACCTTCCGAAAGTGCCCGAGCTGTCCCGATCCGGATGCTTACAGCGTAGATGAGAAATGCTCTCACTGCGGCCAAGAGACGCAGGTTTTACGCACCGTTTCTTTCGTAGACTCGCCCGGTCACGAGACGCTCATGGCCACCATGCTCTGCGGAGCGGCTATCATGGATGGAGCAGTGCTGGTCATATCCGCCAATGAGCCCTGCCCCCAGCCCCAGACCAAAGAACACCTCATGGCCCTCAACATCACAGGCATCGACAAAATCGTGATAGTGCAAAATAAGATAGATCTCATGTCCCGGGAACAGGTGATGGAGCACTATCGCCAGATCAAGGATTTCATAAAGGGAACTGTGGCAGAGAATGCGCCCATTGTGCCTATTTCTGCTCAGCAGAACCTCAACGTCGACATGGTCATTGAGGCCGTCGAGAAGACCATACCAACGCCACCCAGAGACATCAACAAGCCGCCCCTCCTGAAGATTGCTCGCTCCTTCGACATCAATCGGCCGGGAGCTACGCCCGAGGCCCTTAAAGGCGGAGTCATCGGCGGCTCTCTCAGCCAGGGCGTCTTGCATACTGGCGACAAGATCGAGATCTGCCCGGGCCGGCTCGTGGAATACGAGGGCAGGAAACAGTGGGTGCCCATCCAGACCAAGGTGGTAACACTGCTGGCCGGAAAACATGTTCAGGAAGAGATCGCTCCCGGAGGCTTGATGGGAGTGGGCACTCTGCTCGACCCTATCATGACCAAGAGCGATGCTCTGGTGGGACAGGTGGCAGGAGAGCCGGGCAAACTTCCGCCCGCTAGGAGCGCATTTACCATGAATATGCGGCTCTTGGAGCGTGTCGTTGGAGTCACGGATGAGTCCAGTGTCGAGCCCATCCACTCCAGCGAGCCCTTGATGCTCAACGTCGGCACGGCCACAACCGTAGGTGTTGTAACCAGCGCTCGTGAGGGCGGCATTGTTCAGGTGCAGCTCAAGCGGCCCGTATGCGCTGACAAAGGAGATCGTGTGGCGGTTAGCAGGCGAATTGGTGCCAGATGGCGTCTCATTGGCGTCGGCACCATAATCGAGTAGCATGAAGGCGAGCATCGATAGCAGTAGCGTAAAGGTCATCCTCGATACCAACGCGCTGATGGTGCCCGAACAGTTCGGAGTGGATATATTCAGCGAGCTCTTGCGCCTGGGCTATGCAACGTGGCTGGTCCCGGCCGCCGTCCTGGGAGAGCTTCGCTCGCTGGCAAAGCGGGCAGACAAAGGAAGGGATAAAATTGCCGCCCGTGTGGCACTGGGCCTTGCGAAAGGCTGCAATGCCGTTGGGGTGGATAATTTCGATGCTGATCAGGCTATCGTTGAGCTTGCCCTTGAGACGGGCGCGGCTGTCTTTACCAATGACAAAGCTTTAAAGAAAAGGTTATCTAGTAAAGACATCACCGTAGTATACCTGCGCCAGGGGCGGTATCTAGAGGCGACGAAGAAGGAGTACGATGTATAAGAAGATGAAGCTTAAGGGTGTGGCCAAGATTGAACCGGATCATCTGGGAGATCCCCTCGAGGCGGCAGTGGACAAGGCACTGCGCGACAAATACGAGGCAGTAGTTGACAAGTCACTGGGGACCATCGTGGCTGTGCTCGGAGCAGATGACATTGGAGAAGGTCACATCCTGGCCGGGGATGGGTCCATTTACTACGAAGTCAATTTTGATGCCCTCGTCTTTAAGCCCGAGATGCAGGAGATCATCGAAGGCGAGGTAGTGGAGATAGTTAAATTCGGAGCTTTTCTCTCGTTAGGACCATTCGACGGCCTTCTGCACGTCAGCCAGATCACCAATGAGTATATATCTTATGATGAAAAGAACGCGCGGCTGGTCAGCAAAGAGTCGAACAAGTCCTTAGGAGAAGGAGATAAGGTTCGAGCCAGGATTATAGCCGTAAGCCTGAATGAGAAAGAGCCCCGCGAGAGCAAGATTGGGCTTACCATGAGGCAGACGGGCCTGGGACGGCTGGAGTGGCTAGAGGTCAATACCAATGCTGAAAGCATGTGTGAGGCAGAGGCGAAATGACAGAGCAGGCATGCAGAGAATGTCGCAGAATCGTTGAGGGTCAGGTCTGTCCCATCTGCAATTCACCCTCGCTCAGCAAGGACTGGAGCGGATATGTCGTGATCATCGATCCCAAAGAATCGATCATCGCGCAAAAGCTGGAGATCGCCCTTCCCGGCAAATATGCTTTGAAGGTGCGTTAGAATTGCGTCTCCTCCTTCTCCCGGATGAGCTGCGGTCTTCACTGAAAGAGCCACTCGGCAGGCTATACAAGGGAAAGGGCCTTGAGTGCGTAAAGGCCATGGAAAAAGAGCTCCTTTCTGCCAAGAAAGTTGCAGCGATCGGCGATATGACCGCCTTCTATCTCTTGAAGGCATCCATTGTGCCGGATCTGTTAGTGGTGGATAAAAAGACCAAGAGGATGCCGGTAACTGATCAAGTCGTAGAGATGCTGGATCACGAAAGCTATAAGACGGTAAGGGTAAAAAATCCGGCGGCAACTCTCACCAAAGAGCTCATAGACTTGATCCGGGAATCTCTGCATGGCGTTGAGCATGTTAAGATAGTAGTAGAAGGCGAAGAGGATCTGGCAACGCTTCCTGCCATTCTCTATGCGCCGCTGGGCTCTGTGGTGGTCTACGGCCAGCCCGGTGAGGGAAGCGTTCTGGTTGATGTTACTTTGGAAAGGAAGCTACATATCGAAGAATTCATGAAGCGAATGATAGTGGAGGAATGAAGTTGGATATACAGGTAATAGAAGCAAAGAACAACGCCATATTGAATAGGCGGGAGATTGTTTTCAAGGTTATTCACGATGAAGCGACGCCTTCTAGAAAGAGCGTTGTGGAGAGGCTGGCGGCAACTCAAAACACCAAAATAGGCCTGGTTTACGTGGACAGCTTGAAGACCGAGTTTGGAAAGCGCGAGACTATTGGATATGCCAAGATCT
Source organism: Methanothrix sp. (assembly GCA_026394565.1). Classification (GTDB taxonomy): domain Archaea; phylum Halobacteriota; class Methanosarcinia; order Methanotrichales; family Methanotrichaceae; genus Methanothrix. The sequence continues at coordinate 2,766 of JAPKYA010000061.1, read as the reverse complement.
ACGAGACTGCTGAGAGGGCCAAGCAGATAGAGAGAGCTCATATCATTGAGCGCAATACATTCACCAAGCCGGATGAAGCCAAGACGGGGGCAAGCTAGATGGCAGCCAAAAAAGGTGCCAAGAAGGGCGCGGTTATAGGAGTCTCCAGATATTATGAGGTAACCGGCGACACTATCAAGTCCAAGAAATCGGTCTGTCCCAGGTGCGGCAACGGCGTATTTTTGGCCGGCCATGCCGACCGGCAAAGCTGCGGCAAGTGCGGTTATACTGAGTTCAAGAAATAGACCCGAGGTTGCACGGGTCCTGATTCTTGGACCTGATTTTACTCTTTTCTGGGTGTAATACTTTTGGGATTGGGCGGGCATCTATTATTTAAGGACAAGATGCATAATTATCATGGGTGTTTGTTTGGCTGAATTTGCTTCATCTACTCTGATAGCTCTGTTGGTAGCGTTTATTATCTTATCCCAGGCCATAAAGATCGTTCGCGAGTATGAACGAGTGGTCATATTTCGTCTGGGGCGCTTTTCCGGAGTGAAGGGACCTGGCATATTCTTTATTATCCCCATCATCGATCGCGTAATGCTGCTCGACCTGAGAGTCTTTACCATCGACGTGGCCAAGCAGGTGGTCATAACCAAGGATAACGTGAGCGTAGAGGTGGATGCGGTCATCTACTACCGGGTGGTGGAGCCATCCCTGGCAATCATAAAGGTGGAAAATTACAAGCTTGCTACCTCCTTGCTGGCACAGACCACCTTGCGGGACGTCCTGGGACAGATTGAACTGGATGATCTGCTCGCCAAGCGCGACGAATTGAACAAGAAGCTGCAGGCGATCCTGGACCAGCACACCGATCCCTGGGGAATCAAGGTTACTGCGGTCACACTGCGAGATGTGTCTCTGCCTGAATCGATGAGAAGGGCCATTGCCAAGCAGGCCGAATCGGAAAGAGAAAAGAGGTCGCGCATTATCCTGGCCGACGGCGAGTTCCAGGCCTCCAAGACCATGACCGATGCCGCTCGGCTTTATGAGGAAGTGCCTGCTGCTCTCAAGCTTCGGGAGCTGCAGACATTGGTCGATATCGCCAGGGAGAAGACGCTAATCGTTGTCACTCCCAGCGGGGACACAGGAACCGGGGCTGTCGCCGGCCTGACTGCGGCCCTGAACCGGGAGCTATCCGAGAGAGAGACATCCAGGAGAGATGAGGCAACGAAAGATGCCTTGCGGGAAGCAGCCAGCGAGGCAGCGAAATTCAGGAGATGAAAAGCAGATGGAAAAAAGCCGGTCCTGCTCGAAATTTGTGGAGAGAGCTGGCCGGCCATCTCTTCTCAGGAGGCAGACGGTAGCCTTTTTTTTCCTCTTATCGCTCTTGCTGCTGTTATTGCCGGCTCTTCTTCCTATCGCTTTCGCTGCCATTCCCGGGCCGATTTTGGCTGTAGATCTGAACGGTCCCATCACGCCGGCCAGCGATGACATCGTTGCCGCTGCTTTGCAGGAGGCGAAGGCCGGCGGCTTTGCGGCTGTGATGCTCCTGCTGGATACCCCGGGCGGCGGCCTGACCGAGACCTATGAGATCCAGAGGCTGATGGAGGAGGCAGAGCTCCCCGTGATCGGCTACGTTTATCCCGCGGGTGCTGCGGCCTGGTCGGCGGGAACGCTCATCCTGATCAGCTCAGATGTGGCGGCAATGGCGCCGCACTGCATCATCGGCTCGGCCCAGCCGGTGCGGCTCTCCTCTTTGGGCGAAGCCGAGCCCATCAACGACAGCAAAACCACCAATGCCATCGTGGCCCTGATTGAAGAGAAGGCAAGAGCACACGGGCGAAACACGACTGCCGCCAGAGAGTTCGTAATCTCTAATCTGAACCTGAATGCGGTTGAGGCCAAAAAATACGGCGTGGTCGAGTACATTGCTGCCTCGCCCGAAGAGCTGATGAGTCAGATAAACGGCAGCCGTGCCAAGAATGCCACCCTGCTCACAGAGGCAGCAGAGGTGCAGCGCTTTTCGCCGCCCATAAACCTGCAGATCTTAAAGCTCCTCTCCGATCCGACGCTGGCCGGGCTGCTCATGCTGGTGGGCCTCTATGCCCTCATCTTCGGCCTGTCCAGTCCCGGCATCGGATCTGAGGCCTTGGGCGTGGCGGCCCTGGCTTTAGGGCTGATTGGACTGGGCTACAATGTGAACATGGGTGCAGTTTTCCTTCTCCTGCTTGGCCTGGGGCTGATTTTGGCGGAGCTGCACAGCCATTCCTTTGGAATCCTGGCGGTGGCCGGGCTGATATGCGTAATAGTCGGCAGCATCCTTTTTGTTCCCACCAGCTTTCCCCAGTGGTATGTGCCGGGCGGCTACCAGCAGTCCATGGCCCTGGCCATCATCCTGCCCTCGCTGATTTTGGGCGCGTTCCTGGCCGTTGCCATTTACAAGATAGCACGAGCCAGGTTTGCCGCTCCGGTGTTGGGCCACGTTGTCGGCGAGAAGGCAGAGGCCATTGAAAGGCTGGACCGGGAGGGCTACGTGCTCTTCCAGGGAGAATACTGGCAGGCGGAGGCTGAGGGTACTGTCGAGAAGGGCGAGATGGTGGTGATCACAGGCAAGGATGGGGTCCGGCTGAAGGTACGACGGTGAGATGTGAACTCCTCCCACGGCCTAAAGGCCGGGGCTTCCTTGCTGCTTCCTCGTTGTTGTGCCGTCATAGCCCTCTGGCATCGGGGCACGTTTTGCGGGAATTTTCGGTTTCCGTTTCATTGGCCCAAACTTACATC
>JAPKYA010000082.1 GCA_026394565.1 Methanothrix sp. | reverse complement strand
CTATCCTTGACACATGCAGAAAGCAAGGGGTTAGCTATTTCGAGTATATTCTGGATATTATATCTGGGAGCTACTCGATGCCAAGGTTGTCCCAACGCCTTATGCGGAGCAAGTCCTCCACAGCCTATTGAGCATGTTCCTTTAAATCATCAAAAGAGGAATATTTGGAATATTTTATACTTACAGCAGCTTGTTCCAGTGTCAAGGATTTCTCTCTATTTTTTCCATGGAATATCCAATTAGTTCCTTCAAAAGTTTCTGCCTCTTTCATACCCTTATTCGAAAAATCATATTTTTTGCGAATAAATGGTTTAGGTTCAAATAAAGGAAAATTTTTTGTGGCGATATCAATTAAGCCTTGAGGTAATTCTTCATTAATAGGCAAATTATCATAAAATTCAATCTTTATTATAACCGAGCTCAAAAAATTCTTTTTGTACTTTGCCATAGATACCTCAAATTTGCATCTTCGATATATTCTTAATGTTGGTTTGCCCATACCTACTATTTAAGGTTAGTGATTTGAGAGTTCTTTCTATGATCGCGCTTGTCATGCATATGTGGAAGAAATAGGTTTTGGTGCATTCTAGGTGGATTGGCTTTTGCCCCGAGAATCAGGCCATCGACCACCCTCTTTTGCCGCGAGATTTCCATTCCCACAAAGGAGGAATTCAAGAAGACTGTCCGGGAACTGCAAAGCTAGGGCAGAGAATTGATGCTGCCGTCTTAGGGCAAATCAAGAAGATTTGCATTAGCCTCATTCACATATCATTGCTTCATACACCGGATCGCTTTGAAGCGGCAGATCACAGCTGGGGAGAACATCGATCCACCCTAATGCGGCAAGATTGCGAATGGCAACTGCCGCATCCAGCTCATCCAGCGGTGGCTTTCGCCTCTGCTTCCATTTCATAACCGCATCCAGAACTTCTCGCTCCGTTGGCGTGGCGTCCTTAAGCTCCTTTACATCCCCGGCTGCGAAGTGAACCGTTGCCGCAATCTCCGATTGAATGGTGGAAGTTCGCAGCAAAAGGTCTGCAACCTTTTCCATGGCCGGCATCCATTTTTTCAGATCTTCTTGCACCTTTGGCAAGATATCTCTGTATGAGGCCCCGGTTCGGAGGACGAACATCCTGCCCACCTGCTCTTCCCGAATCAGATCGCTATTTATGAGCCTGGTAAGAACATTGCCTTTCAGCTCCTCTGCAAACGGCCCGAAGCTGGAGCGGCGATAGGTCAAGCCTGTTGGTATGCCCTGTGCTGTGGCAAAGTAGGCGATCTTCTGGAACCGGGTTCTGCCTACCGGGTAATGGTATTGCTCACGCTCGATCATCTCCAGAATGGCAACCAATGCCACCCAGGCGGAGCTTAGCTTTTCCGGAGGCACGGGACCGTTAATGCTCACGGGTGCATCAGCCAGACCCATTACCGAGAGGGCCTGGTCAATGGTCGCACCGGACGGAATGTAAAGCTCTGCGGGAATCTCAAGGCGGCCCAAATGTTCATAGAGTACAGGCAGCACAACTCTCCAGTCCAACTGTCCCAGCTGGCATCCGAGAGACGGCACGGCGATTGATGTGATCCCCCAATCCTTATAATGCATCTCAAGATAACGAAGTCCCCGGATTATATCATCAAGGCGAGATACGGACCGCCAGTGGCCTTTTGTAGGGAAGTTGAGGATATTATGCGGCTCTAATTGTGGAAATAGGTAGGGCTCACCCAGTCGGACCTGTCCTTTTTTGCACCGCCGGACGTAATCCTTATACATGCCTGGGAACCGGTTTTTAAACTCCAGAGCCAGGCCCTTGCCCATAACGCCGACACAATTCACTGTGTTGACCAGCGTCTGGGCCCTGGACTGAAATATATCTCCTTTTATGACCTCTACTCGATTCCGCATAGCTGAAACGTCCTACTTGAAGAAGAGATATGTATCTACTACTACATTTATACTTAGTCCTGCGTCGCTGAGCTTTTTATCCAGCAATGTCTTGCTCTCTTGGCAGGACACATACGCTTTATTTATATATTTAGGATCTACTTTATCCAAAACCAGCACCTCTGCGCACTTGATAGAGACATGCTCGTATTTTTCAATGGGATCTGGTTGATTCCAGTATTTGGCAAAGACTCGAACTCTTAAATATTGTCCTCGGCGGATGCAAATAGGTTTTTGTGTCACATCCGAAGATCAGATGAATCCCCTGCCCCACTCAACCAGGCCGTTTTAGAGTTGCGGGCGCAGGGCGAAGGATTTGACACTGCCGTGGTCAAGAAGGTGTCTTCGATTCCCAGCACGCTCGGTGGAAAACGGTCAGGCGGGGGTATTTGATTGAATCGCACTCATCTCTTTAGGGCTTTGACCTTTTCAAATATCTGTTTCATAGTATCCGCATTGCTCTTTGTGTTGCTGAAGGGCGATTTTGTGAAGGGCTGGAAATAGATGGGAACATCGTCCAGGCGGTAGAAGGTCCCATCGCACTCCATAGCATCGATCACTCCCGGCAGAACCACATCTGAGATCATCGTAGTAGGACAGGGTGCGATATCGATACAGGCCACCGGGATCTCGGCTAAATACTCAGCACAGGCCGCTGGAAAGTGAGAAACGAGATCAGCAGATACTATCAATGCGCAGTCCACGTCTCTCTCTCTCAGCAGGTCCACTGCCGTGTACTCGCCCGGATTATAGCGGGGGTATCCTCGCGAGAAATCCAGGCCGAAGGGAAAACCGTAGAGATATGAGGCGATCTGGTTGAAGCCGGCCACATTGCAGTGGCCCCGCAGGGCCCCGATCACGAATTTGGTGCGGGCGTTCAGCTCTTTGACCAGATTGAATGCCGCTTCTGCGTTTCGGTGCTTGCCGTAGGAGGAGGCAATCCCCAAGCCCACGTAGATAGACCCGAAGTTGCAGCTCTTCATCAGTTCAAGCATCTCCTCCATCTGGGAGATGGAGACGCCGGTTACTTTTTCCACGGAGGGATGTGGCCTCTTGCCGTGCAAGAGCACAAGCAGAGCAGACAGGAGCTCGTAATCGGTGTTGGGACGAAGCTGGATATGCAGATCGGAATTTTCCGCGGTGATGCTCTTTCTCGGATCGACTGTGATGATGGTGCGATCGAACCGACCCCGCTGCGTCCAATAGCCTCGCGGGTAGACGGCATAACGGGACATATGTCTGGGCATGGATTCCAGGGGATTGGAGCCCCAATAGACAGCCAGATCGCCTCGCGATTTACTCTGGCCGGCCGTAGCGCCGACGCGCCCCGCTTCCTGGATGCCCATGGCTGTGGGCCCGTGGCAAACTGTGGAGTTGGAATCAACGGCTGCGCCCAAAAATTCCGCCAGATGCAAGCCCACCTCCATGGCCTCGCAGGAGGTCTCGCTGCCCATGAAGATCAGAGGGCGCGAGGCATCTGCCAGGATCTCTGCCGTCCTCTCTATGGCCTCCTCCCAGGGACAGGGCCGGACTATTCCCTTCTCCCGGAGGAGCGGCTGGCTGATTCTGTGGCTGCTTACGATCTCCTGGAACTTGGCATTGCCCATCTTGCAAGCATTCTTTACATTGATTTTATCGCCGGAAAGCTCCACCTGGATGTCGTCGCAGGAGGCCCCGCAGACCGGACAGACGATGTTCTTAGAGGCCATCATCTTCCCCTCGCGTAGAGCTTTAAAACCAGATCTCCGGCATTCAATACATCTTCAAACGTGGCCTCTACCCGCACAGGAGAGCCTTTGTAGAGGGGCGAGCCGGTGGAGAATGTCTCCGGGTCCACCACTACATTGGCCCAAATTGCCCGGGGCATGAAGATCTGACCCCTTTCGACAGAGTCCGCAGCATAGGCATAAACCGATACGGAGTGCCGGCCGTCCATGGCGGATATCAATACCCTTTGCGGTGACCCCATTGCCTGAAAATCCACGGGATTCATCTCGCAAACAGCGCATTCCTGGGTGTACTCCTCGGTGAGCTTGCTTCCCCCTTTGGCCAGCCTGCCCTCCTCAATGGTGCTTCCGGTATTGAGCATTGCCTGCATATTCTAGCCCTCCCTGCAGTAGAGAGAGCCTTTGGGATTCTTGCCGAGTGCATAGTCTCCCGTAAACTTGGCATACCATCCCTCTAGCTGCACGTCTCCCAGCTTTGGATTTTCCTCCCGGCCAGTCTCTACAAAACCGGGGGTAAACTGCTTGATCGCACCGCAGACGGCAATAGTGCCTCCATTCATCTCCGCCCCGGTGCCGCGCACGGCCGAGCCCTTCACCAGGATGAGACCTCCGCTCTGCCGAATGCCGCAGAAGTTCTCCACGTTGCCGGCGACTACAATCTTCCCTCCCACCAGCCCTCCTCCTAGCTGGCTTCTCGCATTGCCGTCGATTTGAATCGTGCCGCCGGTCATGCCCCGCCAGCTTCCTCTGTAGGCAGAGCCGATGTGATCTCCAGCGCTGCCGGCAATGTGCAGCAGTCCGCCCAGCATCCCCATACCCGCCCAGGACCCGGCATTGCCTTGCACTAAAATGCTGCCTCCCGCCATCTCCGCACCAAGGTGCATGCCTGCACAGCCGTGGATCTCTATCCAGCCCGCCTTCATGCCCTGGCCGATGCGCTTGACACGGGAGATATCCCCCTCAATGAGAATGCTCGTCTCCTCCGGCCTCGCTCTCTCAGGCAATCCTGCTGCGCTTCTCACATCCACATCGAAAAACTCGCCCAGAGGAAGCTGCACCGGTCCCTGCCAGACGAGCAGCCCCTCAATCTCCGCCTTATTCTTTCCGGCAAATATATTGGGACTGATAACCTCTGCCTCGACCATGATTCCTATGCTGCCCTTGGGCCTGAGTAGAATCTCTGCCATTTCTTCACCTCCTCACCATGGCCTCTGCTTCCAGGGGCTTATTGACCGGTATGGCTACAGGATTTTTCAAATACTTATCCGGCACAGGATAGTTGGCAAAGCCTACTGTGTAGTACTTGAACCAGTCCTTGACATCTGAGAGCATCTCTTTTTCTAAAGCATCGCCAACATAAGGCCGGCAGTAATACCTCCTGCCCTCAGGCACGGCCACGATCTCACCCTGCCGGGCCACGATCCTGCCATCCTTCACAGTGTAATCCGGACGAGCCAACCGGGCCGTCAAGGCCGTCGTATCGTTCAGGTTCAGCTTTCCCGGGTCGATGTCATAGACGGTCACATCTCCGTCGGCTCCAATCCCCAGGTGCCCCTTGCGGTAGGCCATGCCTATGGTGCGGGCAGGGTTGGCGCGAGTGACAATGGCCATCTCATAGAGGCTCATCTCCCGGTCCACGCCGCCAAGGCTCGATTTGTCGTAGGCCCACTTATGGCATTCTCTGGCTGTGTCGTCCCTGGCCTTCTTGGACATGAGCCAGGTGATCAGTTGCGGGTACTGTGTGAAGATGCCGCCGTTGGGGTGATCGGTGGTCATAATGGTCTTCCAGGGATCGTCGATGAGCAGCATTACTTCCAGTCCAATGGCCCACTGTACACTGTGCACCGGACTGCTCTTCAGGTAAGTCAGCGAGAGGACGCCTGAGCCGCATTCCAGTTCCACATCGGTATTGGACCATTTCTGGCCGGTGAGCATGTAGAGATCATGCTGGGCCGGGCCGTCGCCGGTCATAGTTGTGGCCGGACCGAAGGGAACACAGCCGCTGTCGATCACCACGTCGTCAACCTGGTTTATATACCCGGCCAATTCCGGCGCGCCTGAGCAGAAGTCCCTCCAGGATGTGCCGCCATAGGCGCTGAACTGGGCGTGGGCCAGGTAGACGCTCTGTCTTCTTCGGGCGCTCTCTTTGGTTTCTGCCCACTCCAGCTCCGACTTATTCTTGGGAACGATCCCTGAGGTAATCATTAGCGAATCCCTGGCAATCTCCCAGTTGCCGGGATGGCCCAGGTTATTGGCATGCAGATGCAAAGACATGGGCAGGCCCAGCATCTCATTGACCTTCGCCAGCCCCCGGATGAGTTCTCGGGGTGTGACCTCGAAGTGAATGTTGGGCTCGTCCAGTCCGCGCACATTTTTGGCCCAGCCCCAGTTCTCCACGCCTGCCGGATTGACGCATTTAATGCCGTAGGCCTTATGGGTCCTCATCATCCAGGCCACATAGGCGGCTGCCTTCTCGATGTCTCCCTCTTTCAGATAACGCATGACAAACCAGTTGTTGCCGAAGACCATGTAAGCGCCCATATCCAGAATAGGAGTGGAGCGCATCTCTTCATGGGTGTGGCGGGCCTCCAGAGGAGGCATAGCTGCCTCAAAGACGGTGGTGTAGCCCATGGCGGCATAGTCGTAGCCCTGCTTGTAAACGGAAGGGACGGTGTAACCGCTGCCACCGTGGGTGATCCCGGTCTTCGTCCGCACCGATTTATAGTGATCCTCAGGGCGCATGAGCCGTCCGGCATTGACCTTGGCTCCGGCCACGTGGGAATGGGAGTCCACGCCTCCGGGCATGACCGTCTTTCCGCCGGCATCTATGATCGTGGCATCCCTCTGCTCCGCTCCGGTGAGGCTGGAGACCACCTTTCCGTCCCTTATGAAAATATCCAGGACATCTCCGTTTATTCCATTAAGGGGATCGAATACGCAGCCGTTTCTGATAATAGTCGCACTCATTTTAGGCCACCTCCCTATGCACCAGACATATGGCCTGCACCGGACAGATCATGCTACAGGTGGCACAGGAGCCGCAGACCTCCTGGTTCACGACTTTGACGGTGCCGTTGCATACCTCCAGCAGCGGTTTTTCATCCATTTCATTGAGATGGCCGGCAGCCAGGTAGGGATCGGAGAGAGCATTGACCGGACAGGCTATGACGCAGTTTCCGCAGCCAAGACAGGCATCCTCATCGGTCTTGAGAATTGATGTCAATGTGGGCCTGGCCGCAGGGGCACTCAGTTTCTTCTCCAGAGCCTTCTTTCCCTTCATCTCCGGTATGATGGCAGTCTTCAAAACGGTGATTGCTCGCACCGGACAGGCATTTTCGCATGCCCCGCAGTAGATGCAGGCATCAATTCTATGGGTCACCTTCTCCACGATCTCTCCGGCCTTCCATTCTTTGTTGAAGAGAGCGTTGGCTGGGCAAGTGTTGACACATGTCCGGCAGGCCTGGCAGACGCTATCGTTTCGGGAAAACTGTCCGGCAAAGGGCTTTTGGAAAGTTATGGCTCCGGCAGGACAGAGCTTTGCACACCAGCCGCAATGCACGCACCGGTTCAAGTCGATTATCGTCTTGCCTTCCAGCCTCAAGCTGCCGTCTTCCGCCAGGTGCCGATCTTTAATCTCAATGCAGGACTGCGGGCAAACATCGACACACAGGCCGCAGTGCACGCATCTTTCGTTTACTGTCGTGGCTTGCAGAGCCGCGCTGAGGTAGGACTCGTCCTTCTCGGCCTTGCCTGCCGTTCTGAGCTCCAAGGCACCCGTGGGGCAGACGCGGGCGCACAGAGCACACAGGACGCATGCCCCGCTCCTTTTCTTCTCAATGAAATCTTTATCAATCAGACCGCGGGCCACAGCGCCCACGGAGCCGATAACCAGCTCCCCTTTGGGGCAAATCTGGACGCATGATCCACAGCCGATGCACTTCTCCGGCAGATAGACATGCTGCTTATCATCTCGGGATTCCAGCAATACATCTCTCATCCGACACCCTGCCTGAGGGCGAGGTTTTGTAGCGGATGAGATAAAGAGGTTTTGCATGAACACTTACGGATTATATCTTAGTTAGCACTTATGACATCCCCCTCTTCATCTCACTTCTACTTTTTTCCAGACAGTTTTTTCCCGATAATGCTTCGAATCGGCTGGACCTGGCCGCGCTTGGCGCTGATGGGTGCGACCTTATCCGTCCACTGCGTCCAGGGAGGCATCATGCCCAGCCGCTCGCAGATAAGATCCAGTGCCCCATCCACATCCTCCTTGCCGATGCGATCCATCTTGTTGGCGGCTAAAACCACATCCATCCCCATATCGTTTAAAAATTCCCACAGCTCAATCTCAAAAGGCACCTCACCCCGCCCCTCCCAGCGATCGGCGATATCCAGGAAAGAGGCGGCGTCGATCACCTGTATGGCCAGGATGATCTCCTGCGCATTCTGCTCAAAGTACTGCACAATTAAGTCCTTGGTCTTCTCCTGGTCGGCTCGGGAAGCTTTGAGCATGAAGCCGTATCCAGGCATATCCACATAAAATATGTCCCCCACTTTTGCCTTGAAGGGGTACTTAGTGATTCCGGGACGTTTTCCCACTCTAACCTTAGTTCCTGTAAGCTCCCAAAAGAGGGTGGATTTTCCGACGTTGGACCTGCCGATGAGGACGATCTCCCTGGACATGATTATCATAAGGAAGGGCAAGATTGAAAAGGATGTCTATGCAATAAATGACAGAAATGCCGGAATTGGAGAGAGATCCGAGAAAAATCGCTTTGCAGCTCCTATCTGCTGCGTCCTTGCCGGACGGGCAGATCTTCACGGAGCTGGACGCTCCCCGCTACACCACTGTCGATTACTATCGCATGGCCTGCCACATGATCTTTGCATGCCAAAGGTGCGGAAACTGTTGCACTACGGGCGACCCGATCAGGCTGCGTCCGGAGGATGTGGCTGCAATCGCTAAGGGCCTCAAGATCCCTCTCAACAAGGCTCTTAAGAAGTATACAATTACCGATCCAAAAAAGGCGGGAGTACTGGACTTCAAGCATATCCTGCCCTGCAAATTTTACGACCTATCAGCGAAGGGCTGCAAGATCTATGACATCCGGCCGTGGTCCTGCCGCATCTTTCCCTTCCTGGGAATTTATGGATCTGAGGATCAAATTAAGGTAAACGAATCCTGCCCAGGATCGGTCGAGACCATGAAGATCCTGAAAGAGGCAATAGAGGCGGCTAGAGCAGATGCAAAGATGTCCGATGCTGACGATCCTGCAAAGGTAAGAAGTGCAAAAGCGTTTTTGAGAGTGGCATTGGATTCAATTTAATTATCTATTCATCGTCTTATGGCGATAAGTTTATATTCGAATATGAGTTTAACCTGTTTTCATAATGACACAGAAATCCGTCTCGGACTTGCGCGTTAAGATCCTCAGCGCCTTATCCGATCCCACCCGGCTTTGTCTGCTGGAATATTTATCCGGAGGCGAGAAATGCGTCTGCGAGATTCTCCCCGCTTTCCAGAGATCCCAATCCACCATATCCAAGCATCTTAACATCCTTCACGAAGCAGATATATTGGAGCGCAAGGTAGACGGCAAAAGGACGGTCTACTGCATAAAAGATCCTCAGGTATTCGAAATAATTCGCATGGTAGATTCCCTGGCCCTAACGCAGATATCACAACTTGCTGAGGCAGGAAGAATTTTGGAGAAATCATTGAACAACGGGAGCTGATTTTACGGTTACATACACCATCATGGCGGCCTTGCAAGCAGGACTGCAAACATTGCTGGAATATTTATCGGCGCACGTTTTAACCTGTCTGATACCCGCATTTTTTATTGCCGGGGCCATCGCCGCACTCCTCAAGACGGAAATGGTGCTTAAGTACTTTGGAGCAGATGCTCCCAAGTGGCTATGCTATAGCGTAGCAGCTACATCCGGAACAATACTGGCAGTCTGTAGCTGTACTATACTGCCCATGTTCGCCGGAATAGAAAAGAAGGGTGCAGGAATAGGTCCTGCAACTGCTTTCCTTTTCTCTGGCCCTGCCATAAATCTCCTGGCCATAGTTCTCACTGCAAGAGTTCTTGGGTTGGATCTGGGAATTGCCAGGGCAGTTGCAGCAGTATCTATGGCAGTTATCATCGGCCTGATCATGGCTGCCATATTCGAGAGAAGCCCTAAGAAGTGCGAGATTCCACCAAACAATACACCAGCTCAAGCTACCCAAGCGGCGACCGAGCCACAAGAAAGTGGTCGGACTGAGCGCATTTCGGTTCTATTCATTGCGCTCCTAATTGGAGTGTTGCTATCCGCCACCTCAAAATTAGAATTTTCGCTGAAATGGACGATAGTAGCTGCATTCATAGTAGCTGCTGCTTTTGTCCTGACAAGATATTTCTCCTCTGAAGAAAAGAGTGCCTTCTTCAACGAGACCTGGTCTCTGACCAAGAAGATCTTTCCCCTACTGGTGATTGGAACCTTCATAACGGGCATTATTGGTTACTTTATGCCCACAGAGCTGCTCAGGACCGCATTAGGCTCGAACAGCTTCCTAGCGTGCCTTACAGCCTCTATTATCGGGGCTTTGCTCTATATGCCGACCCTGCTGGAGGTACCAATAGTAGGGACTCTGTTTGGTTACAGCACAGGAATAACGGCTGCAGGTCCGGCGCTTTCTCTGCTCCTGGCCGGGCCATCGCTGAGCCTACCAAGCATTATAGTGATCACAAGAATCATAGGCATAAAGAAGGGGGGTGTTTATATCGGCCTGGTAGTGATAGTCTCCACTCTAGTGGGTATGCTCTACGGAGCGATTGTCTCCTGATTACATCCTGATGATCGATCGGACTAGATCGGCAAGCATAGCAGAAAAATCTGCCGGAGAAAACCTCCCTCCGGCAACCTCCTATTTGCAGCTTTGATTACTATGGTGCATCAATCCGGGAAGACTAGAATGAAGGCTGTACGATATTGCATCACAGCAATTCTGCTGACAGTAGCCTTAGTCATGGTTTTATCGCCTGCCACAGCCAGTGATAACTCACAGATCACCGTAATTGCCTCTCCGGCATGCGCTTCTGAAAATGCTCTCAAAGATCTTACCATATCGTCCATAGCTACCGTCTTTGCAGCCGGCCTTTTAGCAGGCTTCAACCCCTGTCTTCTGGCCATGCTAGCCTTTCTGGCAAGCTCAATGCTGGCAAGTACGGGCCGCAGAAGAGATATCTTGACTATGGTGGCCTTCTTTTCCTTGGGTACATTCGTGGTCTACATTATTTTTGGAGTAGGCCTATTTAGTGTTCTACAGGAAAAGTCCACTGCCGCTATGTTTCGCCTTGTCCTGGCAGCTGTCCTATTGTTTTTGGGAGTAATGCAGATGGAGGACGCGAGGAGGCTGCAAAGTGGAGGCACGTCCCTCTTCCGCACGGATTGGACTAAGAAATATGTCCATAGTGTCATTGCCAGCCGAAGTGTCAGCTCCTATTTCCTTTTAGGAGCGCTCTTCTCGCTGGTAAGGGCCCCCTGTGTGGGAGGGGTCTACATAGCTATCATCGGTATAATCTCCAGCTATGGATTTGCCTCATCAGGGCTAATTTATCTGATGGTTTATAACCTGGGCATAGCACTTCCAGTGCTGCTCCTGGGAGGAATAATCGCATTAGGTATGAGTCCGAAGCAAGTGGATAATTTCCGGAACAAACACAGAGTTGCCATCCGGTTGATAACGGGAATCACGCTATTAGCTCTGGCCCCGCTCATCTACTGGCAACTGATTTAGGCTAAAGGAAAGGGCTCAAGTTTATTCGATAAAAATCAAACTCTAAAGGTGAATGAAATGGTGAAGATAGAAGTCTTAGGAACGGGTTGTGCCAAGTGCAAGAGCTTGACAAAGAACGTAGAAAAGGCAGTCCAGGAGCTGGGCATCGAGGCCGAGATTGTAAAGGTAGACAGCATCCAGGAAATCATGGACCGCGGGGTGATGATGACTCCGGCGCTCTACGTGGACGGTAAGTCCATGATGATGGGCAAGACGGCTACCGTGGAAGAGATCAAAAGAATGCTCAATAAATAAGAAGGCAATTCATTAGAGAAGGTAAAAGAAGAGCTAGCTGCCTAAAAATCTGGTGGAATGAAATGGATTTACTAAAATCTAAATTCGTGCTGATCCCTGTAATCTGCGGAGCCTTATTGGCGGTCATGGCGCTGTCACAGAGCGCATATGCCGGAGCTGAATGCGCTTCACTAGGAGGGGCTTGCGACGACAGCGGCTGGGACCCCATGGCCAAGCTGGATGAGATTGGAAAACCTATCAGCAGCCAGGAACAGACTGCAGCCAAGTGGCCGGCGAAGTCAAGAGAGTTGAGATGGAACATGAGCGCTTCCACTGAGACAACGGAAACGACCGATGTTAAGACTGCAGGAGATAAGACGACAGACAACACTAGGAATGCCACGTCCAAGAAGCCTGCTGAAGAACCATCAAACATTACACGCAGCGATGAAGCAAAAGCCATCATTGCGCCTTTGGAAGATATCACAGACAGCGATATTCTGCTGGACGTGAGCGAGAACTCCAGCACCCATATTGCAGGCTCAGTGGTCATACCTTACATGGAGTTCAATGTGCAAGCGGGAGTTTTGAAGCCCGTTCCTGAAATCTCAAAAATCCTTGGGGACGCGGGAATCTCACGTGAGGATTCAGTCGTGCTCTACGGGGAATGCCTGCCCTGCGGGGGAGGTCCATCTGTGGCGACTTACGTCTACTGGATGGTGAAGGGGCTGGGCCATGAGAGGGTTAGGGTCCTGGATGGGACGGCTGAAGATTGGGCCGCATCGGGACGGACCACTACGACAGAAGCCGAGATACTCCCCGGCAAGATTTATATTCCGGCCGAGACGGGAAATTATACTGCCACCTACGACTTCGTCAAAAGCGGACAGGCGCAGATTGTCGACGCCAGGACCCTGCAGGAGTTTGGGTCCGGCAGCATACCGGGATCAATCAGCATGCCCTATGCCAGCGTGCTGAATGGAAAAAGGATCAGGGGCGAGGAGCAGTTGAATAAGGTTTTCATGATGCTGGACAAAGACCAGCCGTTAGTTGTCTTCACCAATACGGGCATGAAGGCATCTGTGGTCTGGTTCGCCTTGGAGATGATGGGCTATGATGCCAGGCTCTACAATTACCGGGACTGGGCAACAAATCAAGAGCTAAAGAGCGATGCTGCCGATTAGGGGCGGGAAACTATTTGGAGAAAAAATGACATTACGACATATTGTTTCAGATTTCAGCCGAGCAGAACGCAAGGGGTTCTCGGTCAGCGCGAAGACGATGATCGTTTATGGGATAATTTCCATCCTTCTGCATGGCCTGGTCTTGAGCTCGCCAGTCCTGGCGGGCACGGAAACGGGCAGGTTTGCCGAGGCATTTATATCTCCGACGGCGGTCTCGCCTGACGACATCGTGCTCGACATCAGCCCCAATGCTACCAGATACAGGGAAGGTTCCGTCAATATCAACTACGAGGGCTTTTTAGACGAAGGTGGTCGGATCAAGTCCGCCTCGGAGATAGCCGGGTTGCTTGGCGAAGCTGGCATTTCCCAAAACGACTCTCTGGTAATTACAGGTGAGTGTCTTCCCTGCGGCGGCGGGCCATCCCCAGCGGTCTTCACCTACTGGCTGCTCAAGTACCTGGGGCATGAAAAAGTAAGAGTTCTGGACGGCAGCATCGATGACTGGACAGCAGCCGGGCGAAATACCAGCAATAAGTCTGCCACAAGGCCGAAGACAGAATATGTCCCCCAGCTCAAGCCTGAGCTTCTCGCCACCAATGAATTCGTCGTTAACGGCGGGGCCCAGATCGTGGATGCCAGGCCCGCCAGGGACTACGGCATAGGCTCTATTCCCGGAGCGGTAAACATTCCTTATGAGAATGTGCTGGTTAATGAGAGTATTAAGCCGCAAGAAGATCTGCAAAAGGTCTTCACAGGGCTGGAGAAGGATCGGCCTATTGTGGTCTACACCAACGTGGGCGTCGAGGCCTCCCTGGTCTGGTTCGCGCTGCAGCTCATGGGATTCGATGCCAGGCTTTATACCTGGCGGGACTGGCTGGAAAACCAGCCCAAGTTTAACTTCGAGCTGACGGATGTCGAGGCCAAGCCCAACCCCGTAAGGTTTGGCTCGACTACGACCCTAACGGCGTCTTTCCTGGAGTTGCAGACAAACGCTGCAGAGAATTCATCGTCAAACGGCGAGGTAAAACTCACAATCAAGGGATGCGCCACCTGCGGATTTGAGGGGTTCGCTTTAGGCGCCACCGGGAATAAATCGGGGATGGTTCAGCTGGGTTCCTCAGGAAAGACATCGCAGTCCAGCACCGCTGTGCAGACTGCAAATAGCGCTTTGCGCTGCACCGCCATCGTAAACGGCCCAGACGGCTCCGAGGTAGCAAGAACGAGCTTGCTACGCACCTCTGGATACAAATATGTAGGGATCTGGAATGCCAATGTGGCTCCTGGCGTTTACAAAGTGAGCATAGCGGCCACTGCATCCGGCAGCGCAAAGACCTTTGCAGATGTTCTGGAGATAGTAGTAACCGGTAAGGCCTGATAAAGCCTCAGCGGTCTTTTTTTTTTAGATGCGTTCTGATCGCCCAAAAGGCTTTGAGTGAAGGGCTGCCTATCGCCTCAAAGCTTCCCCTTTTCCCCCGGACAGACCACCACGCCCTGTCCACAGTTTTTACTATTCGTCCAAATGTCCCCTACATTAAAATACCTCTGCATACGAATTCGTGCATTGGTGGGATGGATGACACAAATGGACGAGCCCGATCTGGTTTACAAGGGTCCTTGGGTGAGAAGCGCTCAGCATAGATTATTCCAAACGCTTGAAACCGACTACGCCTTTCCCAAGGCAACATGTCGCTCGCTGGTGAATCTGATATGGGATTTCGTCAACGAGACCTTTGGCGAAAAGATTCATGAAGGCCAGATCGTCTTCCATGCAGCCTCCGCCTCAGAGCCTCCTGGTAAAAGAATTTCTGACATAAAAACGGTCCCAGTCCATCTAACATTTCATGACAGAAACGATTTAAATGTCCTATCCGAGGAAGGCACTTCTGCATTGCGAAAGCACAAAGTAATTCGGATGGCAAATGAAGCTCTGGATCAAAGCGGTCTTCTGACGCAAGAAGATCTGGCAGTACTTCTCTGCACCTCCAGAAGAACAATCAGGCGAGATGTTAAGGAGTTGAAACAGCAAGGAATCGATGTTCCCACCCGCGGAACGCTTCAAGATATTGGCCCAGGGGTGACACATAAATCGAAAGTTGTAAAGATGTGGCTCGAAGGCTATGAGTACACCGACATCGAACGCAAGACCGGCCACTCCGGCTTTTCGGTTCAGAGGTATCTCTCAGGTTTCTCGAAGGTAGTTCGATTCTACAGTCGCGAATATTCCTTGCCAGAAATACGCGAACTGACAGACATGTCTGAGAGACTCATTCAGGAATATCTGGACCTCTACGAAACTTTTAAGGATCGTCCAGAATCCCAAATGCGATTCCGGCAGATCCTATCCGAACCTATGCCATCCAAAAAAAGTTTGAAGCTATGCAGCGAGAGCCCCGGAGTGATGAACTCATGAATGATTCAAATGCAGAGAGGAGCCTTCGGAAGTATAAAGGATTCGAAAACTCTGTCAAGCAGATGCTCACCCAGGAATACAAGTTCCTCGGAGGCGAAAAAATCCAGGAGATGTTCATCAAGGACTTGCTCGTCGAGTTCAACAGACATATGAAAGATGGCTGGAAACTTGATGCCGGTCAGGTTGTATGGTGGGCAGCGCATAAAGATGAATATCCTGGGCGGAACAAGACTATCGAGAACACCAGGATGGTTCCGGTTATCTTATCCATTGCCAGTCAGGACGATTTAAAGCTGAGACTTGATGGTTATTCTGCCAAGGAGATCCGGAAGTGTAAGGTGGCCAGGATACTTCGTGAAGCTTATGGGCAAGGTGGCGTCCTAAATCAGGCAGACGTGAGTCTCTTGATCGGAGTGAGTGCAGGCACTATCGGCAAGGACATCAAGGAGTTCCAGTTAGAAAAAGGCGTTGTCTTGCCTTATCGCGGGACTATTCACGATATTGGTCCGACACTAACTCACAAGAAGATAATCATCCAGCAGTTTGTTAGTAACGTCCCAACGCCAGAGATCGCGAGGAGGACTTCCCACAGTGAAGAAGCATGCGATAGGTACATCAAGGGTTTTAAAAAGGTTCTAAAGCTTCATGGCGATGGGATTCCCGCAGAAAATATTGCTTCTGAGCTGGAGATGAGCAAGTCCTTGGTCAAGCAGTATGTCGAAATCATTGAGGATCTGGCTAAGATGAAGAAGGGATAGAAAAGATGATATTCAAGGAAATCGATAACATGAAGGATGTAGGGGCCATTTGCCACTATTTCCCTTCAAGGTGGATGGTGGTATGTTCTATCCCTAAAAGCTCCTTTAACCTTCGTTTCATTTCATCCAGCACTGGTGATCTCCTCTACGACTTTCTTTCCTTCTTCTTGGCTTCTGCCTGTGATTATAGACACAGCACCTTCTCTAGCCAGTACCCTGGCTATAGCCTCGCCTATTCCGTAGGTCTATCCCGTGACTATGGCCACTTTACCTTGTACTCGTCCCATTGCAAACAGCTCCTTTTAATACTATTTCCATTATCAATATACAACGGTTATGATCAATTCCGCATGAACCCTGGCCTTAATTTTCCGTCCCCTGCAAATGAGGCAAGAGCTTTTCCAGGACTTTGGAGACAATGGCATCGAAGGCCTCTTGAGCCTTTGTCTCGCGTCCGGCAAAAGCCAGGCCCTGTTCGGCCAGACTTCCCACTTCAGGGTCCATAGGTATTGCTCCCAAGAAGTCCACTCCCAGCTCCTTGGCAGCAGCCTCTCCGTTACCTCTCCTGAAGATCTCAATTTTCTCTCCGCACCTGGGACAAGACAACCAGCTCATATTCTCGATCATCCCCAGCACTGGAACCCCCATATCCTGGAACATGGTCACCGCCTTGCGGGAGTCGAGGAGAGCTACTCCCTGCGGCGTTGTCACCACCAAGGCTCCGGAAAGATCAGGTATGAGCTGGACGAGGCTCAGGGGCTCGTCACTCGTTCCTGGCGGCAGATCAACGATGAAGAAGTCAAGGTCACCCCAGTTGACATCGGACAGGAACTGCTTTATGGCTGCCGCCTTCATCGGACCCCTCCAGACCACGGCAGAGTTCTTGCTCTCCAGGAGAAGGGCCATGGAGACCACCTTTACTCCTTCGGCATCTGCCGGCTCTATACCCTCCGGCCCGGAATGCAGGTGGATGTCCTCGATTCCCAGCAGCTTGGGTATGTCCGGGCCGGTGATATCTGCATCCAGAAGTCCGACTCTGTAGCCTCTGCGCTTCAAAGTCACGGCCAGGTTGGCGGCGATAGTGCTCTTTCCCGTGCCGCCTTTGCCGCTTCCCACCAGGATCTTGTGCTTTATCCTGCTCATGCGGCTCGCTATCTTTATGGCACCGGAATCGGAACAGGAGCTGCGTTCCGGGCAGGAGTCGCAGCGTCTGTCGCAGTTCTTCTCTTTTGGTGTAGCGGAACTTTCATTCACTTTATCACATCCTATCACAGCTTATAGAATAGATCACATAGTTGCCAACAATATCTCACCATCCCGGTGGGATTCTGCCTACAGATGCAATCAGCGATAGATGCGAGCTGTGATGACTTCATGCTGACTGGACGGAGGAATTTTCTTTTTGTACATCTAATATCAATGTAATTAGATATAAGTTTTTTGCACTAATTTCATAGAGAAGCCAATTCTCGTGAGAGATTTACCTCGCAATCATTTCAATTTCGATTTCATATCCACTCCGGCAAAGAAGATCTACATTTTGATATTGTCCTTTAGAGGCTAAAACTATTTAGCCCTTAACCTCTCCTTCGTCTTAGATAAGAAACGTATATATCCAATAAGTTTGATACAGAATAAAAACCTTGAAAATCCTATTGTTGAGGCGATCAGCATAACCGAGTCTGAAAGGATAGGGCAATGCGAATAGGAATGTTCTCCAGGGAGAGTCTTTATTCCATAAAAGTGGGCGGTATGCCCCCACACATATCGGAATTATCTGAGGCCATAGCTAAGAGAGGCCACAAGGTGCACGTCTTTACCCTGCAGGGCGATTTCGATAGCTTCGACAGGATCAATGGAGTTCATTATCAGAAAGCGGACTCCGATTGATCCGGATATATCTGTTCGGGTTTTAAACCGCATAAAATCCGAATATGGCCTTCCCTATGTACTCAACTTGCACAGCACGAAATGGGGCAGGAACGGGAACAAATGAGGCCGTAGCCTCTTTAGGAGATCTCCCGCCGGGAGTGGCTAGATGGCTATGAATCCCCCGGATAATAGTAACCCCAACGACCATGCAAAAAGAGCTGAAGGCGACTTACTCCATACCGGAGAGCAAGGTGAGCATCATTTCCATGGCCTGATGCATCAACCGGCTGCTTAAGAACCATGAAGAGATGAAGACCTGGCTTTGGCAGGGCAGAACAAAATCTGAGAGGAATTCAGCTAGGACAGGATTGCAGAGAGGACGAAAGAGGTTTATGCTGAAGTTACGGTCTGAATTGAGATTTATAGAAGCATGAAGATTAATCAAGGGCTTAGCGAATAAATATGGATAATAGCAATTTAAACCAGGGCGAAGTGGTTTCGGTTCGAAGTAGTGTGATAGATGCTCGATTCACAAAGTTGCTACCGGATATTCATAATCTGCTGAAAGCAGGCGAGGCGATGATCGAGGTATTGATACACCTCAATCCCGAAATGGTGCGCGGGGTTGCACTTACGCCAACCCAAGGGCTGGCTAGAGGCTCTCCGGTAATAGATACCGGCCGGCCGATAATGGTGCCGGTAGGAGAAAAGCTATTGGGCAGAGTCTTCAACGTATTTGGCTTGCCCATAGATCACAAAGGAAAAGTTGAGGCCAGAGATTTTCGCTCCATACACAGGGAACCTGTTCCTTTATCTCAGCAAACCACCATCTCCGAAGTCTTCGAAACCGGAATAAAGTCCATAGATGTTCTAGCGCCAATGGAACGTGGCGGCAAAGCCGGGCTTTTGGGGGGCGCAGGCGTTGGCAAAACGGTCCTGATCATGGAGCTGATCCAAAATATGGCAGGAAAATATGAAGGGATCAGCATCTTCTGCGGGGTCGGCGAGCGCTGCCGGGAGGGAGAGGAGCTTTACCGCGAGATACAAGATGTAGGCGTGCTGGATAAAGCCGTAATGATATTTGGCCAGATGAATGAGCAGCCAGGTGCCAGATTCAGAGTCGGCCATGCAGCTCTTACCATGGCGGAGTACTTTCGGGATGATGTTATGCAAGATGTGCTGCTGCTGATGGACAATGTCTTTCGTTTTGTTCAAGCCGGATCTGAGGTCTCAGGACTTATGGGGCAATTGCCATCGAGAGTGGGATATCAGCCCACGCTGGCGACTGAGCTGGCAGAACTTGAAGAGCGGATCTGCAGCACGAAAGCGGCTGCCATTACCTCAGTTCAGGCTGTCTATGTACCGGCTGATGACTTCACCGATCCTGCGGTGGTGCACACCTTCGGTCATCTATCCTCTTCCATTGTCCTCTCCCGCAAGATGGCCAGCCAGGGGCTATATCCTTCCATCGATCCGCTGCAATCCCGCTCCAAGATGCTGAGCCCGCATATAGTTGGGGAGAGGCACTATCGGATAGCTCAGAGGATCCGAAAGACTCTGACGGAATACGAGGAGCTAAAAGACATCATCGCTATGCTTGGGCTGGAGGAGCTATCGCAGGATGATCAGAAAATCGTGAATCGAGCGCGCAGGCTGGAGCGGTTTCTTACTCAGCCGTTTTTCACCACCGAACACTTCACCGGTCTTAAGGGCAAGATGGTAAAGCTGGAAGATGCACTCAATGGCTGCGAGCGCATCCTCAAAGATGAGTTCTCAGATTACTCCGAAAAGTCACTTTACATGATCGGGAAGATCGAGGAGGCAAAGAAATGAGGTTGAAAGTCATCCTTCCCATGAAGGTCCTCATCGATCAGGAAGTGACGAAGGTTGTTGCTGAGGCTGAAGATGGTTCTTTCGGCATGCTTCCAAAGCATATCGATTTTGTGGCAGCACTGGTCCCAGGTATCGTTTCTTTTGAGTCGGATAATGGAGAGGAATTTCTCGCCATTGACGAGGGAATTCTGGTTAAATGCGCATCTGATGTCATGATTTCCACAAGAAAAGCGGTACGCAGCAAAGATCTGGGAGAGCTGAAAAAGACCGTGGAATATGAGTTTAAGACACTGGATGAACGAGAGAAAAAAACTCGCTCTATTCTGGCCAAGCTTGAGGTAGATTTTACCAAGCGCTTCCTAAAAATGAGGGAGTAGGGTTGATGGCTAAATT
This sequence comes from Methanothrix sp., assembly GCA_026394565.1. Taxonomy (GTDB): domain Archaea; phylum Halobacteriota; class Methanosarcinia; order Methanotrichales; family Methanotrichaceae; genus Methanothrix. The sequence continues at coordinate 19,740 of JAPKYA010000082.1, read as the reverse complement.
GAACGCTGAAAATCGTGAGGAGTTTCCGGAAAAGATTGGCACGAAAGAAGCGCGCAAAATGAAAGCCAGAAGGGATAAAAACAAGGGCATATGGCTTGGTCTGGGAATGATGGGAATGATTGGCTGGTCGGTGGCCATCCCCACTTTGATCGGCGTAGCGATTGGAATCTGGATGGATATCAGATACCCAGGGCAGATCTCCTGGACTCTTACATTTTTGTCCATTGGCCTGGCTGTTGGTTGTGTTAATGCCTGGTATTGGGTTGAGCGAGAGCGGGAAAAAATTGAGGGGAGTCAAAGCGATGAATGAAATCCTAACGCTGACCCTAAGCTTGATATCCGGTATCCTGCTTGGATTTCTCTACTTCGGCGGGCTGTGGCTGACTTTGAAGCGTCTGCATAATTCAAAGCAGCCGGCTCTCTTGACTATGAGCAGTTTACTGGGACGATCGGCAGTTTGCCTCTTTGGTTTTTACCTCATTTCCGGCAACGGTTTAGAAGTGCTGGTCTTCAGCCTGGCGGGCTTCGTTTTATCCAAGCTTGCGCTGATTCGCCGCTTTGGTCTTCAGGCTCACATGGAGGCGGACTAAGTGGTTGAGTTGAGTCCTGATGAGGTTGTTTTCTGGCGATGGGGATTCGTTTCCATCAATGAAACCATAGTTTTCACCTGGGTAGTAATGGCATTGCTCGTCATTTTGGGCTGGCTGTCCGCACGCCGTCTTTCCGTGGAACCGCCGCTCTCGCGCTCGCAGAACCTGTTTGAAACAATCATCACCTACATGCAAAGCCAGATACGAGAAATCGCCCAGATGAATCCGGATCGTTATTTGCCCTTCTCAGGCACTTTATTTCTATTCATCTCGGTTGCCAATTTGCTGGACATCGTGCCTGGTTATCGTACGCCGACCAGCTCCATTTCCACAACGGCAGCGCTGGCCATCTGCGTCTTCTTTGCCGTTCCTATCTACGGAATTGCACAATCGGGGATTGTCGGCTATCTCAAGCACTATGCCGAGCCCACGGTCTTGATGCTGCCTTTCCATATCATTGGAGAGTTTTCTCGCACACTGGCCATGGCTGTAAGGCTGTTCGGGAATATGATGAGCGAGACCATGTTGATCGCTATTTTGCTCACCATCGCTCCTTTATTCCTGCCTGTGTTGCTGCAATTGCTGGGGCTGCTTATCGGCCAGGTGCAGGCGTATATTTTCGCGGTTCTGGCCACCGTATACATTGTTTCAGCAAGCTCGAATGAGGGAAAAACTGTAAAAGGTTCTAAAGGAGGAAATTGATATGGTAGGCGTTGATATAGCAAGTGTTGATACCATCGGCATGGCTTCCATTGTTGTAGCAGGAATGACCATGGCCATCGGCTCCATCGGGCCGGCAATCGGTGAAGGCTGGGCGCTGTCCAAGGCCTTGAGCGCTATCGCTCAGCAGCCTGATGAGGCAAATACTATAACTCGAACTCTCTTCGTCGGCCTGGCCATGGTGGAATCTATTGCCATTTACTGCTTTGTGATATCTATCATCCTGATCTTTGCCAATCCCTTCTGGAGCTATGTGGCAAAATAGGAGGACAAAGTGCAGATAGACTATTTCACCATAATCGCCCAAATTATCAACTTTCTAATACTGGTCTTCCTGCTCAGGCATTTCCTGTACAGGCCTGTCCTCAAATTGATGGACGAGCGAGAGCAGAAAATAAGCTCTCGATTGAAGGAGGCAGAACAAAAGAAGAAAGAGGCAGAGCAAGAGGCCGAATCTTATAGCAAAATATTACAGGAATTATCAGAAAAAAGCCAGGAAATGAACACCAAGACTGCAGAAGAAGCACAGGTTTTGCAGACCGTTTTAATGCAAAAAGCGCGCGACAGTGTTGAGGCGAGTAGAGCCAAATGGTATGAGGATTTTGAGCGCCAAAAAGAGTCGCTTCTTGCAGATCTGGGCCAGCATGCAGGCGAAGAGATATACGCCATCGTCCGCCGCGCCCTCCAGGATCTCGCCGACGAGAATCTGGAGCGCCAGATACTCAATACTTTCATCAAACGCCTGCAGAATATGGATGCATTTGAAAATGAGAAAATGAAGGAGTTTTATAAAACGACTGGGCTGCAGATTACAGTGAGGAGCACTTTTGAGATTCCCGAAGAGATGCGCCAAAGGATCAAGGAAATTGTTCGTAATCAAACCGGAATGGACGTGAAAATGCAGTTTGGGATTGTGCCAGAGTTGATCTGTGGGGTGGAGATGAGCACCCACGACACGAGAATTGGCTGGAGCATCGCCAGTTATCTGAATACTCTGGAAGCTGATTTGTCGGAAGCGCTTGAGCAAAGAGCATCCGAAAAAAACGCAGAATGATGGTGCTGTGGAAAATGGAAACGAACGAAAATAAGGAACTTCGGGAAGCTCTGACCAATACCTTTGCTGCTCTCAGTCGAACCCTTGAAAGCTACCAGCCTCAACTGAAGTTTGAAGAGATAGGGACAATATCCTATGTGGGCAATGGCATCACTCGCATTAAGGGTTTGCCGCATGTAAAATCTGAGGAGCTCATCAGATTTACCGGTGAAAAATTGGGGATTGCCTTCAACCTAGATCCGGAAGAAGTTGCAGTTATCATGCTCGATAAAAGCGAAAAGATCAAAGCCGGACAGGAAGTGCGCCGAACCGGAAGGGTCATGGACGTGCCTGTGGGAGAAGAGCTTCTGGGAAGGGTGGTAGATGCGACGGGAAGGCCGCTTGATGAAGGCAAACCGATCCGCTCTTCAGAAAGACGACCCATCGAGCGCGAAGCTCCGGCGATTATGGATCGGGCTCCCGTGAATGTCCCGCTTCAGACAGGAATCCTCGTGGTGGATGCCATGATTCCTGTCGGCAGAGGCCAGCGGGAATTGATATTGGGCGACCGTCAGATTGGTAAGACGGCAGTTGCCCTTGACGCCATAATCAATCAACAAGAAGAAGGGATGATATGCGTTTACTGCGCTATTGGACAGCAGAGGTCGGCAGTCGCTAGAGTGATTGCCGATTTACATAAGTATGATGTCATGAAAAAGTGTATTGCTGTTGTGGCTACGGGCGATGATCCACCCGGTCTAAATTTCATTGCTCCCTATGCTGCTACCACTATGGCAGAGTACTTCATGGAAAAAGGGCTAGATGTGCTTATCGTGTATGACGATTTGACCCACCATGCTCGTTCTTACCGGGAGCTGTCTCTGTTGTTGCGCCGTCCTCCCGGCAGGGAGGCCTTTCCGGGGGACATATTTTATATTCATTCCCGCCTCCTGGAGAGATCCACTCATCTGAAGAGCGGCGGCAGCCTTACAGCTTTGCCCATCATTGAAACTGAGGCTCAGGACATTTCAGCTTACATTCCCACCAATCTCATTTCCATTACCGATGGCCAGATCTATCTTTCCCCCGATCTATACGAGGAGGGAGTTTTGCCCGCCATTGATGTGAGTAAATCTGTCTCCCGAGTGGGAGGAAAGAGCCAGCTTCCGGCTTATCGTGAAGTCGTCGGCAATCTGCGCCTTTCTTATTCCCAATTCGAGGAGCTGGAAGCTTTTGCAAGATTTGGAACCAAGCTGGACGAAGAAACCCGAAAAACTCTGGAACGTGGACGGCACATCCGCGAGGTGCTGAAACAGCCCCGGTATGAACGAATGCCGGCTCCGGAGCAGATTGCCATTCTTCTGGCCATTACTGCTGGTGTTTTGGACGATATTCCACTAGACGAGATTTCCTTCGCAAAAAAGATGATCAGAAAGGCGTTTTCAGAAGAGGTACCAGAATTATATCAGCGGATTTTGTCTGCCGGAACGCTCAGCTCTGATGATAAAGAGAAGATTCTGAACATATCAAGAATTGCTCTGAAAAAATAAGAGGAACAATATGGAAGAGCTGGAACGTTTGAAGAGGAAGATCAAAAATGCCGGCGAGCTGCAGTCTCTGGTCAAGATAATGAAGACGATTTCTGCGTCCAACATCCGAGAATATGAACAGGCAGTATCTTCGCTTGCCGAGTACAATAATACCATCGAGTTGGGACTTCAGATCGTATTGCAGAATACACCGAAAAATCTTTTAACAGCCGGTGCCGTTGAGGGAAGAAAGCGCCTAGGCGCTGTTATCTTCGGTTCTGACCAGGGACTATGCGGTAATTTTAACGAGCAAATTTCAGCCTATGCCATCGAAAGAATGAATGAGTCTAGGCATAAAGATCTGATAGCTCTTGCCGTTGGAGAGCGGGTGGTTGCCCATCTTGATGAAGCAGGACAGCCGGTTGAGACGCATTTTTGCTTTTGTGGGAACCATCTGGGCATCACACAGGTTATGCTGGAAGTGCTGGTAAAGATCGAGGAGTGGCGAACGGAAAAGGGTATTGACCAGATAGTACTCTTCTACAACAGGTCCGTGCAGGATGCGGCATCTAGTCCTCACATGGTGCACCTCATTCCTCTTGATACTAAGTGGCTAAGCGGCCTGACTGAAAGAAAGTGGCCGTCGCACACTCTGCCTACCTTTTCCATGGACGCCGATCAACTTTTTTCATCTTTGATGCGGCAGTACCTTTTCTTCTCCCTTTATCGTGCTTTCATTGAATCCCTGGCCAGCGAGAATGCCAGCCGGCTCTTATCTATGCAGATGGCAGAGAAAAATATAGAAGAGCACCTGAGTGAGCTTAATGTTCAATTTCACAGAGAGCGCCAGGCAGGTATAACCTCAGAATTGTTGGATGTGGTGACTGGATTTGAAGCATTAGCCGGCAAGGAAAGAAAAGTCTAAAGGTTATCGGAACTGACGCATCCAAACTCAAGTACAAAGAGATCAAAACAATGTAGAATGCCGTCTGTGTATCCTTTGCGAGTTTTTAGAATCAAAGTTGCAGTTATAAACAATTCCTCCCTGGTCTCGCGTCAATGGCCATGCTTTTGATCAGAGGCAAGACTATCTCTTCTGATCTAGTATCAATATAATTCGATATGAGATTTACGAATCCATTTCAGATACAAGCATATTTTCTTAGTATATATCTGTCCGCGTTCACGTTGATTTAGATAAATATCCAATCCGGTAAGGATATGGATGTTTTAAGATTTGCCTTCATCAGCCATAATTATTAAGCACTTTAGCCTATCATTCTCTTGTGCAGTAGGAAACATATATATCCAATTGATTTGATATAGACTTGACATAAGAACCTCGAAATTCTTCTCTTTGAGGAGATCAGCATAACTAAGTCAGGAAGGATATGCAATGCGAATAGGAATGTTCTCCTGGGAGAGTCTGTATTCCATAAAAGTGGGCGGTATAGCGCCCCACGTATCCGAACTCTCCGAGGCTCTGGCCGAAAGAGGCCATGAGGTTCATGTCTTCACCAGGCGTGGCAATTTTGATGCCTATGACAGGATCAACGAAGTTCATTACCAGAGGGTGGACTTCGATCAATCAGGGAGCCTCATAGAGCAGATGGATAGGATGAGCGTGGCCATGTATGGGTGCTTTCTCAAAACTCAGAAAGTCTTCGGCAAGTTCGATATCGTCCACGGCCACGACTGGCACCCTGTTCAAGTCCTAAATCTTATCAAAATGGATCTGGCTATTCCCTATGTTCAGACCATACACAGCACGGAGTGGGGAAGAAATGGAAATAATCCTGGAAACGCCGAGATCTCTCACCGGGAGTGGCTGGGCGGCTACGAGTCTTCAAGGCTGATAGTAACCACCAGGTGCATGCAGGAAGAGCTGAAATCAGTGTATTCCATTCCGGAGAACAAGATCAGTATCATACCCAACGGGATAGTAAGCGGAAAGGTCCGCAAAGCCCTGGACCCCGGTCAGGTGAAAGAGCGATATGGCATACATCCTCTGGCCCCTATTGTCTTATTTTGCGGACGCATGTCCTATCAGAAAGGCCCCGACCTTCTGGTTGAGGCCGCGCCCCATGTATTGCGGGAGCGCCAGGATGTCCGGTTCGTCTTTGTGGGAGAGGGAGATATGAGCTCCTACTGTGAGCGCAGAGCCAGGGAGCTGGGTATAGCTGATGCCTGCCGTTTCCTGGGCTATGTCTCCAGCGCAGAGAAGCAGGAGCTGATGAATGCCTGTGATCTGGTGTGCGTGCCCAGCCGAAACGAGCCTTTCGGTGTAATCGTTTTAGAGGCCTGGGATGCGGGCAAGAGCGTGGTGGCCACCGAAGCGGTAAGCATCATAAGAAACTTTGAGGACGGCCTTCTTGCCTACATTCAACCTGAGTCTCTGGCCTGGTGCATAAACCGGCTGCTCAAGAGCCCGGAGGAGATGAAGAAGCTGGCTGAAACAGGGCAGAGCAGAATCGGGAAGGAGTTCAGCTGGGGCAGGATCGCGGAAAAGACGGAAGAAGTTTATGCTGATATTCTAGGGCTGAATCGTGATGCAAAGGTGCAGGTAGTGAAATCAAAATCTCGGCGGAGAAAGACACATAAAATTTAATATAAATAATAAAAGGGAACTAAATTCAGAGATGATGGAGCTGCCGGATGATTAGAAGAAGATTTCCTGCTAAAGATAGTTCTGGACACCACCACTCGGTACAGCGCATAGAGCCCATCATAGGATGTGCTTGCAATATTTGATGAAATTGTGAAAGATTTGAGGTGATGAATAATGGCATGGTTAGTCGGATACCCTAGAGAGAAGATAAATTGGCATCCCACAATAGATCCCGAGAAGTGCGTAAAGTGTGGGATGTGCATGAACTGCGGAAGGAAAGTCTACGATTGGAACGAGGAAGGACCGGTAGTGGCGAGACCCCTGCAATGCGTGGTGGGCTGCACCACCTGTGCCAATCTGTGCATGGGCGAGGCCATTAGCTTCCCGGACATCAAGGAGCTGCGTGAGGTTTACAAAAAGGAGAAGATCTGGTCCAAGGTGAAGAGGCAGCTTGAAGAGGAGGGGACCATAAAGTTAGAAAAGCAGGGATGCTGTTAGAGTGAGCGGCCTGATCCGCATTTTTTTTCTCTATGACTGCCTTTTCATATGCGTTTCGCTAAATCCATTCAGGCAATGATAGTTCCCGGAAAGAACAAACAAGGATACAAAAAGAGACCGCAATGACTGCAATAGACAATATGAGGATTATGGGAGCACGGATGAGTGCTATATTGGGTTTATCCAGCTTTCCCGTAGGAATTCGATTTCTGACCCGTAAAGAAGAGATTAAAGGAGCACTAGCACTTGATAAGCACCGCTACTGCCAGGCGCTCATGCGCGCCCGCCACGGCCAGAATGTGGTGCTGGATGCGGAAGGCATCTCCTGTCCCGCTGCCGCCCGAGCCTTTGGATTTCGGCCGCTGCCCGAGCCGCTGCGCACGGGAAAAGGCTTAGTGGGATTTGGAATTGTATCCGAGGAGAAGGTAGCAGAGGAGATGTTCGAGAAGATGCCGCACCTGAAGATGGAGGCCATTGAGCAAATTCATAAATTTCATGAATTCAAAAACCATACGCGAGGATTGCTGCAAAATAATTTCGAGTCTCAGCTTCCCTTTCATGCTCGACAAGCTTATATGTGATTAACCGAATTCAAGATGCGTGTGTGGAGAACACACGCAAAGGGTTCAATTGGATTTACAGGACCAGGCAACTCACGCCGGACAGGGCAGCATTTAACGCCTTCGTAAGTGCAACAATGTCGAGGCGAGCGGTTTCATCTTTTCTGGTGGAACGGTCCTGCAATATAATTCGGGATTTGCAGTCCTATCGGAGTGATGCGCCGAAGGATCATTCGCTGCAGTCTAATAGCGGAAGCCTTCGATCCTCCTGTGAAGGAGTAGTGGGAAAGAAATGAAAAAACTAATTGCAGTTTTGGTTATAGTAGCCATGGCCGTAGTAGGCATGGCCGGTGCAGCCAACTACATGTACGAAAAGGCATCTGTCAAGGGTGTCGGGTATAAGAACGTGGAGATGATCATTTCCACTCAGACTGGCTTTAGCGGCCAGAAGCTGGTAGAGAAGGAGTCCGGATCCGGTAACGTCATCACCGAGAGGACTGAGGTTGAGGCTGAGAGGCAGCTGGACAGGCTCGGTAACCCAATTGGTGCCTGCGCGTGGCCAACCGGCACTACAGCCCCAATGGACTATATCAACTTCACCAAGGAAGCTGAGTTCGAGTACATGCCCGTTTCTTACCAGACCGGCACCTACGATCAGAAGTGGGTAGAGAAGCTGTGCGTGCAGAACTACAAGATCGGCGCCGTGCTGACTGAGATGTACACCCATGCCGAGCACTTGCAGAAGACCACCGAGGTCAAGACCAGGGGATACGGCAATGTTGGTGTAGGCGTTCAAGGAGGCTCCCCCGCTTGCTGCACAGGTGTTCTTGAGGCTAATCTGAACAGCAACGTCATCGGCGTTGCACACATCGGCTGGATCTCCCGCGACCCAACTGCTGACAACCAGCTCAAAGGCCGCCACGCTGAATACGGCAGATCTGTCGAGGACCTGACTGGCGTCTTCTCCATCGAGAAGTTCATCCAGCTCTGGGGTAACTCCACATGCGGCGCAATCAGTGTTGATTGGCTGCCTTGCGTGTAAGCGTAAGCCAATACCCATCTCCTTTTTTTGTCAACTGATGTGTGGCATCTAATTATCGTCATTCATCCCTTTGATCACGGATCTTAAGATTAAATCAGCCTTTATTGATACGTATTTTTTTAAGATATTTCGTTCTCGATAGAACTGTTTCATTGTATCATCCAAAAGTTGACTGGAATTATCTCATTTCTTAGCAAAATTTCTCATAAAAATACCAATTTCAATCATCAAGAAGTAATCCAAGCGTATCCGCAATCCTTATATATCAACTTATATCGATATGTTCTTCGATAGCCATGTTGAAAGATAAAATCTTCGGAAACAAGAGCAACGGCTGCGGATGCTGCGGCACGCGCATCGTCGGCCTGCGGCAGGTCAATGTGGGAGGACGCAGTATAGGAATACAAGGATTGGACGAGACATTCCAGGAATACTTCAAAATGGGAAAGACACCTGTTGATTCTACCGGGAATGAGCTGGTCGAGGACCTGAAGAAGCTTAATTTCATCGCAGAAGGAGCCGAAGAGATGTACAAGAAGGCCTTCTTGATAGAGTATCAGAGGTATTACGAAGCCAGGAAGAAATGAATATCCTCGGATACGAAAGCTTCCCTGCAATCATGGACCGACAAATGAGTAGTAGTAGGAAAAGGGGATGATGCCAATATCACCGACCAATGTGATCGATGAGGAAGCAATATGCAGCCTGGCCAGGCTCATTGGAGACGTTGACAAAGCCAGGGCCCGGACCAGGAAGCTCTCTTCTTTGATGAAAAATATCGAGATGGAAGGCCCTGAAGGAGAGGTCGAGATCTTCAAGGCTGCAGCCGACCCCTGCCGACTCAGGATTCTGAAGCTGCTCAAAGAAGGAGAGCTCTGTGTCTGCGAGATCATGACTGCCCTTAAAAAGCCGCAATCCTCCACCTCCCATCACCTGTCCATCTTGAGAGAAGCGGGACTTGTCAAAGAGCGCAGAGACGGCAAATGGTCCTATTACCGACTTGCGGATGGAGCTGTCGTGGAAATGGTCAAACAGGCCAGAGCGCTGAAGAAAAAACAATAAAATTTTGAAGGAAATTGAAATGTTCTGGAACAACTTAGCGGTAGCGGCGAATTTCTTCGTGGAAATCGCTGTAGAGTTGATCGTTTTATTCATAGGCATAACCTTTCTCGTGGGGCTGATCCAGGAGTACGTGCCGGATGAGACCATAAAAAAGGCCCTGGGTGGAAGGCACAAAGTCCTGGGAAGCATTCTTGGCGCTGGTTTTGGCGCACTCACGCCATTTTGCTCCTGCTCGACCATACCTCTTCTGCTGGGAATGCTCAATGCCGGCGTGCCCTTCGCCTCAGCGATGGCATTCTTGTTCGCGTCACCCCTGCTAAACCCGGTGATAATATCCTTGTTCGTCATTCTGATGGGCTGGAAGGTAGCTGCACTCTATTTTGCCGTCACCTTCGTGGGCGCAATTGCCATCGGCCTTTTGCTCGACGCTCTCGGCTTCGCCGACCAGATGAAATCCATGGCCGCAGTACGAAGCTGCTGTGACTGCAAGCAGGCAACAGACGCGAGATCGAGAATACAGCGCTCTGCAGCATTCGCATTCGGCCTATTCCGTCAGCTTGTGCCCTATCTCCTGCTAGGCGCAGGCATCGGCGCATTCATTCACGGATTCGTTCCTACGGAGATCATCTCTCGCTTCGCAGGGCCGGACAATCCCCTGGCCGTTCCTGTGGCCGCCATCATCGGTGTTCCCATCTACATTCGGGCGGAGACCATGATCCCCATCGGCCTGGCACTTATCGAGAAAGGCATGAGCGTGGGGGCCGTCCTGGCGCTGGTTATCGGCGGAGCTGGGGCGAGCATCCCGGAGCTAACGCTTCTCTCAGCCATATTTGAAAAGAAGCTGCTGGCAGCCTTTGTGCTCACCATCTTTGCAATAGCAGTGGCTGCGGGATATCTGGCCAATCTATTGGTGGCTTAGGATAAGAAATGCGGAGATATTTCTGCCCAATGATGCTTCGGGCCAAAATCATAACATACATCTTGCCACAACATTCATATATGCGCATTCTCACATGTTTGAGAAGGAGACGAAAAGCTCAACTGCAATCGCCGGATGCTTGATAGGATTCGTGCCGTTGCCGAAACACTGCCTGCAACTCTAACCAAATGAGAAAATGGAGCAAATGAAAATGAACGAAAATACAAAAGAACTCATTGCCATTGGGGCGTCTTTAGCCGCTCATTGTCAGCCCTGTTTAACCTTTCATGTCGAAAAGGCTAGAAAACATGGAATCGGAGAAGATGAGATCAAGGAAGCCATCGCCGTAGGACGAATGGTCCAGAAAGGGGCCATGTCGGCCATGGACAGGTTTGCCGAAGGAATCATTGTAGATTCTGAAAACAAACCTTCCCCATGTTGCGACAATGGTGCGGGAAATGGCTGCCGCTAAATGCAAGAAGGAGACAACGCCATGGACAATGGCAGGGGGCTGAGAAGGCATCTTCCCCAAATACAGCCGAAAATGGGAGTGAGACGGATCCGGCAAATTCTCTGCTCTGGGACAAGCCGCTTGAATCTCTTGCCTCTCTTAATGAAGTGGCCGACCAGAAAGACGCGGTCTTCCTTTATCTGCCCGCTAAGGGCCAAAGCCCTGATGAGAGCGTCAAGAAGGAAATCGAAGCGGCAGCAGGAAAGGCGCAATCACAAGGGACAAAGATGGCCTTCTTCGTAATGGATGAAGGCTCTGTGGATTATGCCCAAGTGACCAGTCAAGTGCCTACCCCATGTGTATTGGCACTGGTCAACAATACCGGCAATAGTATTGCTACTACTAATATAACGGAAGCGAATCTGCTGCAATCCCTAGTAACGGCATCGCGACCTTCAGGCTGCAGTCCAGGGAGCTGTGCACTGCCTTGCTAATAAAAAGGAGAGGTCGGATTGGACTGGCTTTTATACCCTGCTGAATGGGCCAAGACGGCGCTTGAACAGGCCGGAATGAGCCCAATGGCGCTGCCCATGGCTTTTCTTCTGGGCCTGGCCAGCGCAGTGGCAAGCACCTGTTGCACATTGCCGGTGTTTGGCGCCATCGTTGGATACGCCGGAATGCAAGATACAAACGATCGGCGTTCCAATCTGCTTGGAGCGTTTTTCTTCATGGTCGGCTCGATCATTGCTCTGCTCATTCTTGGAAGCGTTGCCGGACTGATCGGGCAGGTCGCCCAAAGCGTCCTTGGAAATTACTGGAAGGTCTTCGCGGGAGTTATCGCTATCATCGTTGGCCTTGGTGCCCTGAATCTCCTTCCCTTCAAAATTCCAGGGAGACAGAAGAGGTCAGTAGAAACTCGAAGACGAGGGCTATTAGAGGCAGCGGCAGTCGGACTCATTGTGGGCGGAGCGGTAAGCGTGTGCTCTCTGGGCTGCAACCCCGGGATATTCATCATCCTGGGAGTAGCGGTATTGCAGGGATATACGCTCTGGATGTTTGGAATCCTGGGTGCCTATGCCGTCGGCTTCAGCCTGCCTTTAGCCGCACTCATGTTAGGTGTAACTCTAGGCAAATCCGCTATCGGATTGAAGAAAGCAGACGCTGCAATCCGACTTGTAGCAGGAGTCGTTTTGATCGGCGTGGGCTTCTATTTCCTCAGCACGTTTTGATAGGGAAGTGAAGATGAGCATGAAAACGGATGAAGCTAAAAAGAAAGAGGGATTGCTTGGATCTATCTGGAAAACCATGACCGGAGCCGGCAGTTGTTGCGCCCCAGGAGTTATCTGTTGCGGTCCGAAAAACAAAATCAGTGAAACCGAATATGGAGGCAAGAAAAATATCTTAAAAATTTATGATCCGCCGATGTGCTGCTCCAGCGGCGTCTGCGGATCGAATGTGAACAGCACGCTGGTGGAATTTGCTGGTGCATTGAAATCGCTCGCAACGCATGGGATTGCAGTTGAACGCTGGAACCTTGCCCAGCAACCGCAGGCATTTGCGGAAAATTCGCAGGTGAAGGAGCTTTTGACCAAACTCGGCAAGGATGGACTGCCCTTTATCTTCGTCAACGATGAACCAAAGATAGCAGGACGTTATCCCAAGGCAGAAGAGCTCTTTGCTTTGTTGGGAATTGATGATAAGACTGCGAGACCCGACGTTTGCTGTGCCGAAGGATGCTGCAAATGAAGAAGCTAATCGCAAGCGTCCCCCGTTTTCTATTTTTCACCGGAAAGGGTGGTGTCGGGAAAACATCCATGTCCTGTGTTGTTGCCTTCGCGCTGGCCGATCAAGGGAAACAGGTTCTCTTGATCAGCACCGACCCGGCATCAAACCTGCATGAGGTGCTGGAAACACCCCTTACCGGTCGGCCTACGCAGATCACTGGCCAGCCAGGCCTGTGGGCTATGAATATTGATCCGGTCCAAGCTGCCGCAGAATATCGGGAAAGGATCGTCGGACCTTATCGGGGAGTATTGCCGGACGAAGCAGTGCAATCCATCGAAGAACAACTATCCGGAGCCTGCACGGTTGAGATCGCGGCCTTCAATGAATTTACGCGGTTCATAGGCGATGACAGCGCCGCCAGGGACTACGACCATGTTGTCCTCGATACAGCGCCGACGGGCCACACCTTAAGATTGCTCAGCCTGCCTGCAGCATGGAACGATTTCATAATCGCAAACACCAGCGGCAGCTCCTGCATCGGTCCTCTTTCCGGCCTCAAGGATCAACGTCTTGTTTATGAGGCAGCGGTGAAGTCGCTCACCAATTCTCAAAAGACGCTTCTTATCCTAGTTGCCCGAGCCGAAGAGATCACGCTCAAAGAGGCCGCCCGCGCTAGTGCGGAGCTGCATGCAATAGGAATGAAGAATCAGCACCTGATTATCAACGGTCTTTTTCAAACCACATCATCGGACCCCGTCGCCAAAGCCTTTTCCCGCAAAGCGGAAGCGGCCTTAGCCTCCATGCCGGAAAGGCTGGCACGGCTGCCGCGTACCGTGGTCGGCTTTAATCCACAAGGTTTGACCGGTCTCAAAGCCATTCGGGAAACCGTTCGCGGCAAGCCTGTCATCTGCGCCCCGGATATTGTGGAACAACTGCGAACCGGCAGCATTCGTCTCCTGGGCCAGACGGAACGATGGGAAAAACTGTTGGACAGCCTGGCAAAAAACGGAAGGGGCCTCATTATGACCATGGGCAAAGGCGGCGTCGGGAAGACCTCTGTGGCTGTGGCCATAGCTACGGAACTGGCCAGTCGCGGGCATCCGGTTCATCTGTCCACCACCGATCCCGCCGCCCACATTCAGGATATGCTAGGCCAGGCGTCCCCCAATCTTCAGGTCAGTCGAATTGATCCCAAAGAAGAAAATCGCAAGTATGTCGAGAACATTCTTGAAGAGAAGAAAGGAACGCTGTCGGACGAAGACATGGCTCTGCTGGAGGAAGAACTTCGCTCTCCTTGTATCGAAGAGATCGCTGTTTTTCGAGCATTTGCCCATGCAGTTGCCCTGGGACGAGATCATTTCATAGTGCTGGATACCGCTCCGACCGGCCACACTCTGCTCCTGCTGGATGCCACAAAATCCTATCACCGCGAAGTGGAAAAGAATTTAGACGGTGTTGCCGAAGAGGTGAAAGAACTCCTGCCGCGCTTACGTGATCCGGAATTTACCAAGATTCTTCTGGTGACTCTGCCGGAGGCGACACCGGTCCACGAGGCGGCGCGCTTGCAAGATGATCTGCGACGGGCGCAAATTGAGCCCTTCGCCTGGATCATCAACCAGAGCTTCGCCTTATCCGGAACTGTCGACACGCTTCTTGCAACTAGGGGTGCTAATGAATTAAAATACATTGATGAAGTAGCTTCAAAGCTGGCTAACAATGTGGTCATTTTACCATGGCAGCCGGGCGGAATCAAAGATGTGGAACAGCAGAAGTGCTCAGCAAGATCGAATACATCATTGCCTGCAATGTAGAACTTAATTATGTATCACAAGTTTTCTTTTTAGCCAGATCTTCCATGGAAGACAGGTCGGTGCACAAGGAATCGCTAAGGTTTTGAAATAGATTCGCTTCCACATTATTTCCTGGTTCTGCCAGAGTATAATAAACCCATAAGCCATTCCGCCTGGACTTTAATAGGCCGACACGACGTAGGATTGCCAGGTGACGGGAAGCTTTTGTCTGAGAGATGCCAAGAGCGGCCTCGATTTGACAGACGCAAAGCTCCCTCTTGTGAAGCAAGACTACGAGCCTCAGACGTGTTTCGTCGGAGAGCGCCTTAAATAGCTCAACATATTGTTCCATTTGGTTCATTCATCCATATGTTAATATGTGCATATATGAAGTTTTTGGCGTTACTTGCTATTGCATCCTCCCCCTGCAGAGCAGGCACATGGTTTTCCGGCTTTTCTCTCCATCCAAAAATAACTGGCTGCGATCGATATGATCGTAATCAACAAAATAATGGGCTTTGTGAAACCCAGAAACGACGGCCCCAAGACACTTAGATAGACGGCAAGCATGGGCGAACCACAGCAGCCTGTGAAAAAGCATACTCCAAAATAAAGAAATCCCGTCAAAGTGAGGCCACCCAGCATTCCCACAATGCCTCTTTCACGTCTCTCAGAGAGCTTTAGAAATGCGTAAACGGTAAACGCACCAGCAAGAGCGTAAGAGATCCCCACCATGTAGTCCTGATTCGAGATGTAGTTTGTAAGCCAACCGACATCCTCAGGTTGAACCCACGCACTATGTACCTGCGTTGCTGCCCATGCAAAATAAGCAATGTGGACAGCCAGAACTGCGAAAAATGCGATCCCTGTATAGAGCATATTTGTCCTCATTGCGACTTAACCTCCTGCCCTTTGAAGACGTATTTTCCTGTCTCAGTGGTTGTTATTTCACCATAAACGACGACTTCGCTCCCAATCTCAGGCATCTCTCCAAAGATTTTCACAGGCATCTCGGCACAGGCGCAGGAGATTGCTCCAATGCAGCCCATAAAAAACATTGACTTAGATTGATCGATGCTTATAACTTTGCCGGTCACTCCTATCGTGCCGGTAAAGTTCTCAGGGCTTGCAAGCACGTTTTCGAGAGCAACTATTTCTGTCTCAGTGTAATCTGCTTTTGAAGCATCCGCGCCGCTGGCTGGAGAAGTTCCGGCGCAAAATCCCAGAACCGCCACCATCAATATTCCAGCAACTACTACCCTAGATGCTTGAGTAATTTTAGAGTACATCATAATAAATTACCCCCATTTAACCAAGTTTTTTGAAACGATCTGCATCCTTGCCATTTTCTGATGCCGGTTGATGCGCTGTCCAGTCTGACCAGGTGTACAAATCAGCATTGTATCCTAAAAGCTGCAAGGCATACCAGACAACGGAGGCCTGGTTATAATCGCCTGAATAGACCACTACAGGCTTATCCTTGCTCAGGCGGCTGAATATCCCACTTAACCGGGACCCATCTTTGATTTTGCCGTCTTGCAGAACTACTGCAGGATCCAGGGAAGAAGCACCTGGAATACTGCCTTTGCCGAACTCTGCAAAGGGCCTCGCATCTACTATCTGGACACCAGAGTTTTTAACATAATCGTAGCTGGCCAGAAGATCTGATCTCGGACTGAGATTATAGCTTACAGCAGGCCTTTTGTTCGGAGATGATTCTACCGGCAAATTTGCTGCATTCCAATCTTCGAGGCTGCCATCGAGAACCTTCACACCATCCTGTCCCAGATACTTCAGAGCCCATAAGAGGAATGTGGCGTCGCCTGAGCTAAGATCCTCGCTATACACGACTATTGAATCCTCTCTGGATACTCCTGCCTCTCCTAGAATCTCGGCAAGTTCTCCCGCAGGTTTGAGATCTCCATTATCATCAATGAGACTACTAGACGGGACGTGGATTGCTCCATATATATGGGACTGACTGTACCCATCGCCCTGGGAGGCATCAATGACTACATCAGAGCCGACTAATGCTCCAAGCGGCTTAAGAATTTTGCCATTGGTGAAAAGATCTGATCGGTCACTTGGCTTGTATACGCTTTTCTCATTGCCGGATTCTGCTACGGCAGCAGTGCTATTCTCTGCGCGGTCATAACCAGGCACATCTGAGTTTAGAAATGTGCTCGCGCTCTGTTCCCAGTTCCCTATGCTGCAGCCTCCAGCACAGGCGCATCCTGCATCTACGCCTGGCACCATCGCAGCTATTAGCAGCATTAACGCCCCAAATGCATAGGCACGGTTCCTGATGAAAAATAACATCGAACTTTGTATATTATTTCTTGGCATGTCTATCCCCCACCGGAAAACATGCGTGTATGCGTATATAAGGATCTTTTGGTAGGTTCGCGATTTATAATTAAAAGTTATGCGTGGACGTGATACCAAAGTCTATCGCGCCCCTAAGAATCTGAACCAAGAGAAAAAGGGCGTACCTGCACTGGGCCGCCCCTAGCAGAAAGTTGCCAGCCAGACCAAAGATGCAAATTTCTCCAATGTACCATGGAGCTGGACCCAGCCTCCTGGCATCATCTCCCAAAGGTCTGGGAGATCCATCTTTTATCTCGTCTCTGACCTGCCGAAAGGCCTCAATCTGCTCCTCCTCCGCACCCGCAGCAGCGGCAGGATCCGCAAAGCTTCTGTGAATGACCTCTCTTGCTCTGGGAGACTTGCTGGGCAGCTCCAGCTCTGTACTGCAGATAGGGCAGGCCTGTTTGGCCCGGTCGCAGACCGTGACCGCCAGGTCGAATATTGTATCCTGAAATTCTGCGGAAGTTTTGGAGCGCGAAGCGGTGATGTCGATGCCGATTTCCAACATGGCCCGCAAGAGGCCCTCGGCCATCTGGGAGCGAGCGGAGTTGTGGGTGCAGAGAAAGAGAACCTTTTTCTTATCCTGATCACTCGCAGTTGATGTCATCTTATGTCTCAATGCTCATTATAATAGATCAGCATTTTGATTGCTCCTCTGTCTGGGGTTTTAGGTAATTTTGAGGAGGCAAGTTACCTTGAAATCCTTTGATGTCCTGTTTACTGGTGATGGCCAGGGACGAGCAAGAAGCGAGAGAGATCTTGCAGGAGATCGAGGCGCTCTGCATCATGCATGAGAAGATCAGCCAGTCCTCAGAATGCAGGGAGTTTAGCGGCCGTTGTGCTCTGCTGCTGCAGAGGTTGGAGGACGGAGGATTCTCTAAGCTGGCGGATAGGGCCATGGATCTACTGGTCTCCTGCAATCCCAAGGACCTCTCCCAATGCGACAGAGTCCGGCAGGCCAGTAACGCTCTGGAAAGGCTAAGAGAGCAGGCCGGGGAGACCTTCGGCAAATGAAAAATGTTTGCCGAGGTTTATGGGAGCGGTGAGATCAGCATCCGAGAGGCGGCAGAGATTTTGCAGCTTCTCGAGAAAAAGGTTGGTGGACATTTATTTATAATAAGAAGTTAACGGTTATCTATTATATCTAAGGAATGGTGGAGACATATGAATGCAAAATATTGGAAGATTTCTTATGTAATGCTTTTTTTTTTATTGACAACATTAGTAGTTGCATCTGATTTGCCTTCTGATCCATCTGCGACCTCTAATCCCTGGAAGGTTAATGTGACACTTGAGAGTCAAATCTATCTGCCGACACCACGACCCATACCTGACGTCTTCTTCGAGCTCAATAATAGTACGCCTGACATGGTATATCGTGCAGAGCTTGGACAGGCAAAAGATGCAATGAACCTGGAAAAAGAAGCCTATGCTACAACCAACGCAACGCTGCGTGATACATACAAAATAACGCAAAATCCGCTCGGGCCTTTTCCCAAAGGAGAAGATCTTGGTTTCAATTTGGAGCAGTGGATAGCAGCGAATGGCAAGGGAACTTATGTAGAAGAGAATGGAAACGCTGCATTGAAATTGACGCTGCATAATTTAGTGCCTAATGGGACCTACACCCTCTGGTGCAGTCGAGTTACTATGCCTCCGAATTATAGAGAGGTGCTTACACCGATCGGCGCTCCCGACGGCTCACAGAATGCATTTATGGCAGATGCCAGGGGAAATGGCACATTTGATTTGATATTCAAAGCGTTGCCGGCCAGCACTAATGTGACGTGGAAAGATTATGTAGCCATGTACGTCACTAAGCAGGTTCCCATCAGTACTAACATAACCTGGACGCTGATCGCATTGGTATATCATAGCGACGGCAAGTCTCATGGCGCGACGCCTGGCGATTCGGGCAAGACGGCTCATTGCCAGCTTGTTCACCTGATGTACCCAAAACCAATCCAGACGTTCGAAGAGTGGAAAAATGCCACGAACATAACTGCTGCCGCCCAAACTGAGAAAAAGGAGCCCGGCTTTCAGGGAATATTTGCATTAGCCTGTCTTCTTGCCTCGGCCTGCATTTTGATGAACAGAAGACGCTAAGGGGCAAAGCATTGCCCATGCGAGGAACAGTGGCCGGATCCCCCTAAGAAGGAAAGCCTCCTCTCACCAAGTATGCTGAGAGGTGGGCTCTAAGGTGAAAACGATGGCAGATATACGTAGAATCGTCGATTTGTACGAACTCTATGGTTCCTACAAGAAAGTAGCCCGCGAACTGAGCATATTCCTGAATACTGCGAAAAAGTACTTGCGTCGGGTCAATGATGTACAGGAGGGAGCAGTTGAAGAGATCCTGCCGAAGGACCGGAAGATCATCCAACCCTAACCTCCCGAAAGTTCAGGCGCACAATTTTAGCGCCTGAATAATTTCTCTCTGTTTTTTTGTCATTTCTGTGACGGATATCAGTCCGTCCGCCAAAGTAATTTTTCTCAATTTCTCCAACTGCAAGAGCAGAAGTTCTACAGAATATTTATCTAGTATCTTTGCTTCTCTCATCATATTTATTAATCGTGACCTGATAATAAGACTCAGGAAAGCGATGAAAATGAACCCTCGTGTTGTCTTTTCGCTATGAGTATTCAATGGAAGGATGTCAATTTCATTTTTCAATGCCTTGAAGCTCTTTTCAATTTCATCGCGTTCTCGATACATAGAAAGGCACTTCATCCAGTCGAAATCCCCAGAGTAAAACAAAATATACTTGCCCATTTTGTTCATTCTCTGAGCGACTGCATTTTGTTTAATTGCAACATCAAAGCGATTATCAATCACGTGCCACTCA